>JAQCBR010000256.1 GCA_027621295.1 Planctomycetota bacterium | reverse complement strand
ACGTCGTAGAGATCCGGCCGGCGGAACATGGCGTTCAGCGTGTTCGAGCCCCCACCGCTCCAGCCCCAGATGCCGACGCGCTCGAGGTCGATGTAGGGCCGCTCGGCGGCCAGCGCCTCGAGCGCCGCCGCCTGGTCGGCGGTCGACAGCGGGCCGAGGCTGCCGAAGACCGCGCGCCGCCACGCGGCCCCCTTGGGAGCGGGCGTCCCGCGCCCGTCGATCGACAGCACGAGGTAGCCGAGGTCGGTCAGCACGCGGTGGTACTCGGCCTGCGCGGCCCCGTACGAGTCGAGCACGGTCTGCGCGTGCGGCTCGCTGTAGACGTAGACGACGACCGGCCACTTGCGGTTCGGGTCGAAGCCCGGCGGCTTCATCAGCCAGGCATCGAGGGTCACGCCCTCATCGACGTCGACCTGCAGGAACTCGGTCGGGCGATGCCCCGCCTCGACCAGCTTCGCGCGGAGCGCTGTGTTGTCCTCGAGCACACGCACCGTGCGGTGGCTCGGCAGCTCGACGAGGTCGTGGACCGGAGGCTGATCGAACGTCGACCACGCATGGAACGCGTGCCGCCCGTCCGGGGCGATCCGGTACTCGTGCGTGCCCGGCTGGTCGGCAGGCGTCACGCGCACCGGGGCCTCGCCGCCCGCGAGCGGCGCGCGGTACAGGTAGCGCTGCGTCGCGTTCTCGGGCGACGCGTAGAAGTAGATGTTGCCACCCGCCTCGTCGATCGCCGCGCGCTCGAGCACGTCGAAGTCGCCGGGCGTCAGGAGCGCGATCTCCTTGCCGTCCCGCGCATGCAGCCAGACGTGACGCCAGCCGTCCCGCTCGCTGACCATCACGAAGGCCTCGCCGCCGCGGACCCAGTCGATGCCGGGGTTCACGCCGTGGCTCGCGACGACCCAGGCTGGATCCGTCTCGCGGTAGATCTCCTTCGCCTCACCGGTGGTCGCGTTGCACAGGAGGAGACGCCGTTCGTCGCGGAAGCGGCTCATCCACTCGACGAAGACCTCGTCGGGGTTGCCCGCCCACTCGACCTGCCCGAGGTAGCAGCCGCGCTCGGGTGCCGGCACGTCGAGCCAGACGACTTCGCCGCCGCCAGCCGCAGGAACGACGCCGACGCGCAGCGTCTCGATCGTCTCGCCGACGCGCGCGAAGCGAACCTGCTCGACGCTCGGGTAGCTCGGGTCGTCGGCGAGGATGCGGTTGCGGAGCCGAACCGCCGCGAAGTCGACCTCGGTGAAGAGCACGCGCGTCCCGTCCGGACTGAACTGCGGACCGCGGATCCCGACGTTCGGCCTCGGCGCCGTTGCGTGGAGCACCGTCGTCTCACCGGACGAAACGTTCCGCACCCGGAGCCCGGTGCCGTCCACCGACAGTCGGAGCGACCCGTCGGGATTCCGCGTCGGATCGTTGCGGGCCTCGTCGAGACTCCCCGGCTCGATGGGCGCGGTCTCGCCGGTCGCGACATCGACACGGACCCGCCCGTTCGACTGACGCTGCGTGTAGGCAGAGCCGTCCGGCAACCAGTCCACCGAGACCCCGCGAGGCCGGAGCGCACCGCGGTCGTAGACCTCCCGAAACCTCTGCTCCGCGAGCTGCACGAGCTCGTCGCGGGTCGGCTTCAGAACGCGGTCGAAGACGGGCCGGAGCAGACCGGCCCACATGCGGTAGCCGGCTTCGTTCGGATGGAGCAGGTCCGGGAACTCCGCCTTCCGAGCGTCCCCGTTCGCATCGGCGAAGGGCGTCCACGTGTCGAGCACGGTGACCTGCGACAGTCCGTCCACGGCCTCGACCACGAGCTCGTTGATCCGACGGATCGAGGCCGCCGGACGCCGCATCCGCTCTGCGCTCGGGAAGACCTTGCAGAGCACGACCGGCACGTCAGGGCCGTGCGCCGCGATCCCGTCGACGATCGCACGGATGTTCGCCGCGATGCTCTCCGGCGCGTCGCCCTCCTCGAGGTCGTTGGTGCCCATCAGCATCACGACCGCGCTCGGGTTCAGCGCGAGCACGTCGCCCGGAAGCCGGAGCAGCATCCCGCGCGTCGTATCGCCGCTGATCCCGCGGTTCGCGACCTTCAGGCCGGGGAAGCTCCCCCCCATGTCATCGCCCCATCCCTGCGTGATCGAGTCCCCGAAGAAGACCACCGCCCCCTGGTCGGCCTCGACGGCCTCGGCCCACTTGGCGCGCTTGTCCCGCCACAGGTTCTGGAACCACTCATAGCGCCGGATCGTGCCGGTGCCGGGCAGCCCCTCGTCCTCGAGCGGCACCGTCAAGTGCTGCTGACCGACTGCCGTGGAGGCGAGCAGGGCGAGCACGGGGACAAGACGGAGCGGAACTCGGGCCGAGGGGAGCGTGGGCTTCATGGCGTCGGAAACGGAGCGGCGGCGATGGTGTCACCGCACGAGCTTCCCGGCAAGCGTGCGGGAATCGGCCGCGTCGCGCAGGTGGATGGACCCCGGCTCGCCCCCTACTCTCGTGCCCGCTCTCGCGCGGTGGCACCCGTCCCGCGCCCCTCGCTCACGACCTGCCCGACAGGAGAGGCTCTCCGATGCGAATCTCCGGCTCCTCGCTGACTCCGCTCTTCTCGCTCTTCGCGCTCACCCTCCCTGCCCACACGCTCGTCGCCCAAGAGGCCGCGACCGAGGCCTTCGACCAGCTCCCCGACCCGGACGGCAAGTCCGCGGACCTGCGGAAGAAGGTCAAGGTGTTCATCCTGATGGGCCAGTCGAACATGCTCGGCGCAGGCCTCATCGGCCCCGCCGACAAACCGGGCACTCTGACCCACGCAGTCCAGCAGGAGGGCCTCTACCCGTTCCTCGTCGACGACGACGGCAACTGGACCGCGCGCCAGGACGTCCGCAACGTCCGCGTGATGAGCCACAAGGGCGGCATGAAGGTCTTCACCAACGAGTGGATGACCATCACCAGAGCGAAGATCGGCCCCGAGATCGGCATCGGCCACCACCTCGGCAACCACTTCGACGAGCCGGTCCTGATCCTCAAGAGCTGCATCGGCAACCGCAGCCTCGGCTGGGATCTGCTGCCGCCCGGCAGCGAGCGCGTCGAGCAGGACGGCATGGTCTACGCGGGCTACAAGGACAGCCCCGACAAGTGGGAGCAGGGCACCGAGCCGAAGGCCATCAACTGGTACGCCGGCAAGCAGTACGACGA
>JAQCBR010000255.1 GCA_027621295.1 Planctomycetota bacterium | reverse complement strand
GCCCGCCAACCCTCCTGCCGCAGGGCAGCCCAGGACCATGCATTCGATCCGGAACCTCTGGCGCACCGCGCCGCTCGCGCTCGGACTCGCAGCGTTCACAGCGCCGCTCGTCGCCCAGGAGCCCAACGCCGTCCTCCGCGTCTTCCTGCTCGCAGGACAGTCGAACATGGAGGGTCAGGGCGTCGTCGATCTCGACGATCCGCGCGACTACAACGGCGGGCGCGGAACGCTCGATGCGTTCCTCGACGATGCGGAGAACGCGGCGGAGTTCGCCGACCTGCGCGACGCAGACGGTCGCTACGCCGCGCGCAGCGACGTCTTCGTCACCTATCGCCCCGCGAACGGCCCCAAGAAGGCAGGGCCGCTCGACGTCGGCTTCGCGGTCTACGGGGGCAAGCACCACATCGGGCCCGAGCTCGGCATCGGCCGTGTGCTCGGAGACCGGTTCGGGGAGCCGGTCCTCCTCGTAAAGACCGCGTGGGGCGGCAAGAGCCTGCACGTGGACTTCCGCCCTCCGACCGCCGGGGGCGAAGTCGGTCCGTTCTACGTGCAGATGCTGGACGAGTACCGCGACGCGATCGCGTCGCTCGGCGAGGACCACCCCACGCTCGCCGGACGGACGCCCCGTCTCCAGGGCGTGGTCTGGTTCCAGGGCTGGAACGACGCGTGCGATCGCGACGCCGGCGCTGCGTACGCAGCGAACCTGGCCCACCTGATCGGCGACCTGCGGGCGGAATTCGACGACCCGGCACTGCCCTTCGTCGTCGGGGAGACAGGCAACTGGAGCGGCGAGGAGTTCCGCACCGCGCAGCGCACGGGCTGTGCGGATCCGCGCGTGGCCGCGGGCACGGTCTTCGTGCCGACGCGGTACCTGCTCCGGTCGGCCGAGGAATCGCCGAACAAGACGCACGGCCACCACTGGTTCGGCAACGCGGAGAGCTACCTCCGCGCCGGCACGGCGTTCGGTGAGGCGATGGCATCCCTGGTCGCAGCGCGACCGCGCCCCGCGATCCCCGCCGGAGAGGACGCGCTGCGGTGGTCGCACGACATCTCGGCCTTCGACGCCGCGGGCTACGTGGCGCCGGGGGCCGTCGTCTTCGTCGGCAGCTCGAGCATCCGGCTCTGGTCGACGCTGGCCGAGGATATGGCGCCCGTGCCGGTGCTGAACCGCGGCTTCGGCGGCTCGCGCATCTACGACTCGGTGTTCTGGTCGGACCGCCTCGTCGCACGCTACCAGCCGTCTGCAATCGTCGTGTTCGCGGGCACCAACGACATCTCCGGCGACGAGCCCCGCTCGGCCGCTTTCGTCGCCGAAGGCTTCGACGCGCTGGTCGAGGACCTGCGCCGACAGGGAACGGAAGCACCGATCGCCTACATCGCGATCAGCCCCGCACCGAGCCGCGCGCGGCACCAGCAGATCGTCGAAGAGGCCAACCGCCTGATCGCCGCGCGCTGCGCGGCCGACCCCACTCTCCACTTCGTCGACACCGCGACGGGCCTCCTCGATGCCGACGGCAAGCCCGATCCACGCTGGTTCCGCTCCGATCAGCTGCACCTGAACGCCGACGGCTACGCACACTGGGCCGCGAAGATCCGCCCGCTCGTGCACCGACTCCACGCCGAGTCCGGCCGCTGACCCGCTCGTGGCGAAGCAGCCGCACCCGACCGCGACTGCGGGAATGGCCACCGAATCACGGCGGCGCTATTTTCGAACACCACGTGACTTCGGCCACCGCGGCTCGCGTCCGGCCTGCGACCACCGTTCGATTCGCGCCCGAAGGCCGCCGGCCGGGTATTGGGACACGCCGCCGTGCTTCACCGCTCGAAGGGCTGCAGTCGCGCGAGTGCGTCGTGGCGCTTTCGCGATGCAGCGCCCAACTAGGCATAGGTCGAGTAGTCGAGCCATGCTCGTACTTCGAGGGCCCCGGAACCGCCGAACAAGGCCTTCTCGGGCTCGAGAAGGCCTCGACTCAAACGCCATGCCTCCCCCTCTTTCGCGTTCGGTCCGCGACTCGGGGAGAGAAGATCGGGGGCGGTCATCACATAATGCTCCAGCGCCTCCGCCTTCAGAAGACGGCAAGTCAAGTCAGCGCGATACAGTTCGCCGAGCAGAGCCTCAGCCTCGCTGCGGCGTTCAGGCGTAAGAGCGGAACTCAGGCGACTCCGACAGCGCTCCACCGTCTCGCCTGAGAGAAGGTGTGGAAGACATTCATCGAGACGCTGCTTCAACACGATATCGACGAAGGCCCGGCGCTGCTCGGGCGTACGAGGCGTGACCGGTTCCGCAACACGCTCTTCACTACCCGGACTCTCCGGCATTCGAGGGCCTACGGACAGATCGCTGGATAATGCTCCAGGGCGAACCGCGGGTGGCGCGTCCGGTTCCGCGGGTGGCGCGTCCGATTCCAAGACAATGGATCGTGCCGGTCCGCTTCGCGCATCAGACGGTGCAGGGGAGCCCGGCACGGCAGTCGATTCGGAGGCCTGCGGGAGCACAAGGCGATCTGGCGTAATCCCGCGTTGCGATGCCTGCCAGAGCACGGTGAGCATTGTCACGATCAAGGCGATCAATATAGTCGGCCCCCCAAGAGCGCATTGAATTCGTGGTAGACATACCTGTTACCTCGTATCCTGCATTGTCTGCATCATATGGGATGCGGCGCCTATTCCGATTCTATATCTACGCAGGGATCACAGTTCAATCGGTAGCATATCACCCCGTACTCTGGCCCGGGCAGCTTCGCAGTCCATGCACTTGGCGACCGGGTCACTCTCACTTTGGACGCACGCCCCCTGGGCGGGAAGTCGAGCGCAGCCGAGCGAGAATGCCATAGCGAGCAAGATCAGCGGGCACTTCATCAGCAATCTCCTTCGTTTCCGGAACTCGAGGACGGAACTTGGCGCACCATCTGCGCCGCGCGCCGTCGATCCGGCGGCCTAACTTTGGGAGGTCCGCGGTTCCTATGCGGCCAATCTAAGCCAGCCAACGAGTCGATGTGGGTGTGATTCCCGTTCCCGGCAATTTCATCCGGGTGGGCTTCGCTGCGGAACCGTTCGTGCCAGGGAGGCGTCAATTGGTGGGGGGGGGAGGTCACACTTTCAGCGCGGCCCGAGCCAGAGTCGCAGCACGCGCCACCCGGCGATCAACACCGAGCTCACGAAGCCGGTGATCCCGAGCGTCGTGAT
>JAQCBR010000003.1 GCA_027621295.1 Planctomycetota bacterium | reverse complement strand
GGGCGGCAGCGGCCCGAGCACCGGCGGCGGGATCGTGCTCGGCCCCGACCCGACTCGCTGGCAGGACTGGTGGGAGCTGAACCGGGATCCCTACCTGAGGCTCCGCGAAGCGGTGCGCGCCCCGTCGGTCGTCACCGGCTCGGCCGAGTTCTTCATGGGCGCCGGGCGTCAGCGCGGAACGGACACGCGGGCCCCGGCCGACGAGATGGTCCGCGACCTCGTCGCGCCCAGGCTGCGTGCGCTGCTGGATGGCGAGCCACACCGCGATCTGGAGACGGCGGCGATGATCGCGCTCGCGAAGGTCGGGCAGGACCGCGCGGCTTTCGACGTCGTGCCGCTGCTCGAAGAACGGCTGCGCGATCCCGACCAGGAGGTCCGTGAGACCGCGGCTCTTGCGCTGGGCCTGAGCGGCTCGGCGCAGGGCATCGCGATCCTCGATTCGCTGGTCCTCGACACGGACGCCGCGCGGCGGCGCGTCGACCGCGGGCGCGTCGAGGACCGGATCCGCGCGTTCGCAGCCTACGGGCTGGCGTTCGCGGCGCGTGCCGCCTCCATCGAACTCCAGTCGACGGTGGTCGCGACGCTGGAGCGTCTGCTCGACGGGGAGACCGAGGACCGCGACCTCGAGGTCGCCGCGATCCTCGGCATCGGGATCGCGATCCCGCAGGGGAGTGACGGCGCGACGCGAAGGCTCCGGGCTCGCGCGCTGGAGAACCTTCGACGCGTCTGGGACCGGGCCGGTGGGCCGGGCCACGACACGGTGCGCTGCCATGCGGCGACCTCGCTCGCGCGGCTCCTCGCCGACGAGCCGTCGGAGTCGGTGCTCGCGGCGTTCCACGCGGGCCGCTTTGCCGCGACCTTGTCCGACGCGGACGCTGGGGACGACCTGAAGCGCGCTGCAGCCCTCGCGGTCGGCACGCTCGGCCCTCGCCTCGATCCGGACCGGCGGGCCGCTTCCGCCCGTGCGCTCATCGACGCGAGCCGCAACGCGAAGGACCACCAGGTCCGGTTCTTCTCGCTCGTCGGGCTCGGTGGCATCGGCGGAGAAGAGGCGAGGAGCTACCTGCTCGAGCAGCTCGCGACGGGCACGAGAGCTCTGGTCCGCCCCTGGGCTGCGCTCGGGCTCGGCATCCTCGTTCGCGCTGCAGGCGAGGACGCGACGGACTCGACCGTCGCCACCGCGCTCGCGGCGCAGCTCGAAGAGGTCAGGACGCCCGAGGCCCGCGCCGCGTTCGCAGTCGCCCTGGGCCTGTGTCGCGCGGAGGACGAAGCGGACCGGATTCGCGTCCTGCTCGACGAACTCGCGTCCCAGGACGAGGTGGCCGGCCACCTCTGCACGGCGCTCGCGCTCCTCGGCGACGTGCGGGCGGTCCCGCGGCTGCGAGAGCTCGTGCAGACCTCTGCGCGTCGTCCCCAGCGTCTCCGCGACGCGGCCGTCGCGCTCGGCGCGCTGGGTGACCACGAGGCCGCCGAACTCCTGATGGCGGGCCTCGCGGACGGACGCCCGACCCTCGCGCAGGTCGCGTCGATCGCAACGGGCCTCGGCCTGATCGGCGACCGCCGCTCGCTCGAACCGCTGCTCGCGCTCGCTGCCGACGAGTCCGCCCCCGACCTCGCGCGGGCCTTCGCCGTCGTCGCGCTCGGCCAGGTCGTCGAGCGCAGCCCTCTGCCCTGGAACACCCCATTGGCTGTCGGAACGAACTACCGCGCCGCGGTCGAGACGCTGCTCGACGGCGTGCGCGGGGTCCTCGACCTGCACTGATCGGGGACGGTTCGGGCTAGATTGTCGGGCGATGACCACCCGCCGCGCGTTCCTCGGAGCTCTCGCGCTGCCGACCGTCGGGTCGGCCTCGGCGCTCGATCCGTTCCGCGGGCTCCGCGTCCTCGACGAACTGTCTCCTCGGGACGCGAGTCCCGAGGAGTTGGCGCGCGACGAGGACTTCTGGGGGGCGGTGGCCTCCGCGTTCGACGTCGACCGCGGCCTCGTCAACTTCAACAACGGTGGGGTGAGCCCGGCGCCGCGGCTCGTCGTCGACGCGGTCAAGCGGCACATCGACCGCGCCAACGAGGCGCCGGCCTACAACATGTGGCGGCTGATGCAGCCGCAGAAGGAGGCGGTGCGGCAGGCGCTGGCGCGCGTGATGGGGGTCAGCGCGGACGAGGTCGCGATCACGCGCAACGCTTCGGAGGGGCTCCAGACCTGCCAGTTCGGGATCGACCTGGAGGCCGGGGACGAGGTGCTGTGCACCGACCAGGACTACCCGCGGATGCGCAACACGTTCGCGCAGCGTGCCGCGCGGGAGGGGATCGTCGTCCGGCAGTTCAAGATCCCGACGCCGTGCAACGACCCGGCGGAGATCGTCGCGCTCTACCGCGCGCACATGACCGACCGCACGCGGATCGTGCTGGTCAGCCATGTCATCAACCTGACGGGGCAGGTCCTGCCGGTGAAGGAAGTCGTCGCGCTCGGCCGCGAGCGCGGCGTGCCGGTGATCGTCGACGGCGCGCATGCGTTCGCGCACCTCGACTTCGACTTCGCCGACCTCGACTGCGACTACTACGCGACCAGCCTGCACAAGTGGCTGTTCGCGCCGATCGGCACCGGGATGCTCTACGTGCGGAAGGAGCGCATCCGCGATCTCTGGCCGCTGATGGCCGGGAACCCGGGCCAGGAAGACGACATCCGCAAGTTCGAGGAGATCGGCACGCACCCGGTCGGCGTCCCTCTGGGCGTCGCCGAAGCGCTCGTGTTCCACGAGAGGCTCGGCGCGGCGCGGAAGCTCGCGCGGCTCGTCCACCTGCGCGACCGGTGGATCCACGCGCTCCGCGGGGACGAGCGGTTCCGGCTCAACACGAGCCTCGTGCCGGGGATGGCGGGGGGCATCGCGAACTTCCGGATCGAGGGCATCGACTCGCAGGCGCTCGGCAGGCATCTGCTCGCCAAGCACCGCATCATCACGACGCCGATCGTCCACGAGGACTTCGAGGGCATCCGCGTGTCGCCGAGCGTGTACGCGACGCTCGGCGAGGTGGACCGCTTCGTCGCTGCGGTGCAGGACGTCCTCGACCACGGACTTCCCGCCTGATGCGCGCACTCGTCTTCGGGCTCGTGGTGGCCGCAGGCCTCGCGGCCGCGTTCCTCCTCGTGCGCGGCGGGGGCGGCGGAGCTGCACCGGCCGGGTTCCCCGAGGGTTCGCCGGTCGAGGCGGTCGACGAGCCGGGCCCCGGGCCGGCCGCAGTTCCGGACGCTCCGGATCGCACGGCGCCGACGCGAGGGCTTGTCTGTGAGCTCCTCCGCGCCGACATGCGGACACCGGTCGCCGGGCAGAGCCTGCAGGTCTACTCGTTCACTCCCGGCAAGATGGCGCTGCCCGAGTATCGGGTCACGCTGCGGACCGGAACCGACGGCCGCGCGGTGGCCGACGGCCTCGAGCCCGGCCACTACGTGGTCTGCGGGCCAGGCGCGTCGCCGCGCGACGTCGCACCGCGAACCGCGCGCGTCGAGGTCGGGGTCGGCGTCGTCGAGGCGGTGCTGGTCGAGGCGGCCGGCGTGCGGCCCGTGCGCGTCGAGGTCCGCGCCGAATACGCGCCGCGCTACGGCATCGCGCCCAAGGTCGTCCTCTCGCGCCTCGAGGACGGGACCGGGTCGCGGTTCGAGCAGCCGGGTGTGCTCCGTCCCGGCGTCCAGGCTTTCGACCTGCCGCTGCCGGCCGGCAGCTACGCCATCGGGGTGCTGCCCGAGGGCGAGCTCGTCGTGGCCGGGGGTTCGCCGCAGGTCCGCGTCGAGGAGCCGTCGCGCCCGCTGGTCCTGGACCTCGTCGAGAACCGCGCGCGCGTCGACGTCGAGCTTGGGGGCCTGCCGGCCGAGGAGTTCCCGGCACGGGTCCACGCGCAGCCCGCGGTGGAGCTGCTCCAGGATCTCCCCGAGCGGACGTGGTGGGGGCCGTACAAGTGGCACCGCGCGGACATGACCCTGCCGGCGCTCGAGGGTCCGCGCCGACTCCTGGTCTTCGGCGTGCGCGGCACGTACCGCTCCGTCGAGCCGGTCGACCTCTCCGGCGACCGCGCGGAGGTCGCGGTCGAACCCGCGGTGCGCGTCGTCGTCGACGTCTACGGCTGGGATCCGGTGGCCGACGACGGCCTCGTTCTCGACGTCGAGGCCGGGAGCGAGGCCAGCGCCCGGGTGCTGACGCCGCGGTTCGGAGACGGCTACCCGGAGCTGCGGCGCCCGGCGCTCGGCGGGGAGTTCGTCGTTCGTCCGGGGACCGAGATCAGGCTGCTCGGCCGTCGCGTGGACGGGACCGAGGCGTTCCGGCGGGTCGTCGAGGCTCCGACCGAGACGTCGGAAGAGCCGCTCCGCCTGTCGCTCGAACTCAATCCCGGGCCCGGATCCCGTTAGGCTCCCGGACCCGCGTCCCCACCGGAACCGAAGACCATGCGCATCTCTGTCTGTCTGCTCTCGCTCGCGCTCACGAGCATCGCCCCGGCCCAGGACCCCGTCATCGCCGAGCTCCGCGAGCTCGCGCTGACCAAGCGCCCGGTCGAGGAGTGGAAGGCCCGCGACGCGGCGATCGCCACCTGGATCGAGAAGAACGTCGACCGCGACCTCGGCGACCATCGGTTCGTGCTCGGCGTGGCCCGCTACTTCACGAAGGACTACGACGGCTCGGCCCAGGTCCTGCTCGCCGAGATCGACCGGCTCGGCGCTCTGCCGACCGCGGACTTCGACACGATCGTCGGTCGCTCGCTGATGTCCGACATGGTACGCGCGGTGCGCGCCGCGGACTTCGAGCGCGCGCGCGCCGACATGCCGGCGGCGGCGCGCTACTACGACGACCCGGGGATGGTCTACCGGACGGCGGTGAGCGCGGGCCTCCGCGCCGAGTCCGCACCGGGGGTCGCGTTCGCCGACGCGGCGCTCGCCGCGATGTTCGACGACGATCGGCTGGATGCTGAGGCCAGGCAGAAGCTGCTGAAGGCGCTCTACGTGCCGTCTGCGGCGCCGAAGGTCGCAGGTGCAGGACGCGGCAGCCTGAAGCCGTTCACCGCGCGTGACATGGACGGGCAGGAGATCGACCTCGCGAAGATGAAGGGCAAGGTCGTGCTCGTCGACTTCTGGGCGACGTGGTGCGGGCCGTGCATCCGCGAGATGCCGAACGTCGTCGCGGCGCACAAGGCGCACCGCGAGCAGGGCTTCGAGGTGATCGGCATCAGCCTCGACCAGGAGCCCGGCCAGAAGCGCGGCGGTCCGCTCGTAGCGCCGGACGCCGAGGGCGCGACCACGCAGAAGATCCGCGACGCCGCCACCCGCCTCGGGATGGATTGGTCGATCGTCTACGAGGGCGGCGGTTGGGAGACCCGGCTCGCGAAGGAGAACGGCATCGGGTCGATCCCGGCGACGTTCCTGATCGACAAGAAGGGCCAGGTCCGCTTCACGAACCTGCGCGGCGAGGAGCTGGCCAAGCGCGTCGCCGAGCTGCTCGCCGAGGACTGACCCGAGACCGCGGCGCGTCTCAGGCGGGCCGGTGGGCGCTGCGCCAGACCCGGGCGAGCTCCTCGACGGGCTCGGTCAGGAGATCGGCGAGCGGGACCCTGCCGAGGCGCTCGTCGTCGAAGTGCGGCTCGGTCTCCGTGACGAGCTCGCTCAGCTCGGCGTAGCGACCGCGGTAGGCGACGAGCACGCTGCGTGCGTCGTTCGCGGGCAGCGCGTGGTGCAGGTCGATGTGGAGCAGCGTGAGCCCGACCGGCCGGCCGTCCCTGACCTCGGGCACCAGGACGAAGATCCGTTCGTCGCTCGCCCCGCGCGCGACGAGGAGTCGCTTCTCGCGGGCGACCTGGTGCTTGGTGCCCCGCAGGCGGGCATCCTGTGCGGTGCGCGAGCGCATCCCGCGCGCGATGCCGCCGGCGTCGATCTGACGGATCTCGTCGAGGCCGTCGTCTCCCGATAGCGCGTAGCGGCTGAAGCCCGTGACCGATGCGACAGCGGGCGACAGTGCTGCGAGCGTCCGCAGGTCGGCCCAGGTGAGGTGCTCCCGCGGCGTCCCCAGTTCCAGCAGCTCGCGTACGAGGCCTTCGCTGGTCAGCGACTCGTCCGAGCGGGAGATGCCGACCGTCACGGTCTTCGCCTGGTGCTTGATCGCGTCGACGGGGCGGGTCAGCTCCTCGATGGCCGCGGTCAGCGCGTCGGTCAGCTCGTCGACGACGCGCGCCGGTGTCCCGACCTCGCCGAACTCGACCTGGAACGCGTCGATCGCCATCGAGCCGGTCGCCATCCGCAGCAGGGTGGCGAGCCGGGTCGCGGTCGCTGCCTCGAGGCTGCCGTCGAGGCGGCGGTCGCGCAGAGCTCCGAAGAACGACCTGGCGGCGACCTCGAGATCCCGCGACAGCGCGCGGAGCAGAGCCTCCCCGTCAGCGATCTCGCGCGCGTTGCGCTCGATCGCCGCGCGGGCCTCGCGGAGCGGCATCGCCAGCTCGTCGATCGCGAGCGCGCACTCGTAGCCGAACAAGTGGCCGGCGACCGTCGAGAGGACGAACGCGAGCGACTGGTGGACGTGGGGCACGCGGATCACGTGCGCGGCGGCCTGGAAGCGTTCCTCCCCGTCGTCGGCGATCACGATCGGCAGCGCCTTGTGCGCGCGATAGATCGCGACTTCCTTGGCGACGTCGTCCGCGGTGGATCCGCCGAGCCCCGCGGCGCAGCAGAGGATCAGCGGCTCGGAGGACAGGTCGATGTGCTTCTTGTCCTCGGTCGCGTCGCAGGCGATCGACTTGTAGCAGAGCTCCGACAGCTTGATGCGGATCTCACGCGCGGCGATCAGGTTGCTGCCGTTGCCCACGAGCGCCCAGTAGCGGCGTCGCGTCGTCTCGCGCGCGGCCTTCGCGATCGCGTCGCGACGCTGCAGCGTCGCGGTCATCGCTTCGGGCAGCGAGCGGAGCGCCGACAGGACCTCGTGCTGGAGCCTGGGATCGCAGGAGCCCGACTCCTGCGCGACCGCGAACGCCAGCAGGAAGCCAGCGGCGATCTGCGCGTAGAACGCCTTCGTCGACGCGACGCTCATCTCCACGTCGCGGCCGTCGCTCGTGTAGATCACGCCGTCCGACTTGTCGGTCAGGTCCGATCCGCGGCGGTTGACGATCGCGATCACGGAAGCGCCGCGTGCGCGGACCAGGTCGACGGTCCGGTTGGTGTCGGTCGTGGTGCCCGACTGGCTGATCGCGACGATCAGCGTGTCGGACATGTCGGGCCGCATCTGGAACCCGGACAGCTCGGTCGCAGGCAGGGAGGCGACGCTGAGCGCGGAGCCGCGGAGGGCCAGGTCGAGCGCCGTCGCGACCCCCTGGGCAGCCACGGCCGCCGTTCCCTGACCGATCGTCAGGATCCGCTTGATCCGCCCGTCCCGCAGGCCGTCTCGGACCGAGACGGGTAGCGACGTGCCGCCGAGCTGGACGCGGAGGCGACCACCGTCCTCGACGATGCGCCCGCGGAGGGTCTTGCGGAACGAGCGCGGCGACTCGGAGATCTCCTTCAGCAGGAAGTGGGGGAAAGCTCCCCGGTCGACGTCACGCGTGGTGATCGCGGAGCGGGTCAGCCCGGCGTCCTCGAGGGGCAGCGGCGTGCCGTCGAACGCGATGCGCTCGATGCCGGCCACGGTGCCGGCGTGTTCCCGCACGAGGCGCACCACCTGGCCGCGGCTCGCGGTCGGGTTGTTCGGGTTGCCGGGGGTCTCCCCGTCCATCCGCAGGTAGCGCGGGCAGTCTTCGACGACGCCGTAGGGTTCGCTCGCGACGACGAACGCGTCTTCGGCGAGCCCGACGTACAGCGCTTGGCCGCTGCCGCGAAGGGCGAGCAGGAGCTCGTCGGGTGCCTCGGCGGCGCTGGCGCCGATCGCGGTGGAGCCCTCGAAGGTCGCGACCGTCGCGCGGAAGGCCTCGGCGCGGGCCATGCCCTCGCGGATCCGGCGCGCCACCAGGGTCGGGATCACCTTCGCATCGGTGGTGATCTCCGGCGCGATCCGGAGATCGTGCTCGTCGACGAGCGCGAGATGGTTGTCGACATCGCCGTTCAGGGCCGCGACCACGTAGGGCTCGGTCGGTCCGTCGGTCTCCCATGCCTCCAGCGGGTGGGCGTTCGGCTCGCTGATGATGCCGACGCTCGCCCAGCGGGTGTGCCCGAGCACCGTCACCTCTGCGGAGTCTGCGCTCACCGCACGACGCAGCAGGTCGTCCTCGGTGATCGCGCAGCGGAGCGCGCGGACGTTGTCGCCGAGCTCGCCGATCTCGGCCGCCGTCTTGTAGACGAAGCCGAGCACGCGTCCTCCGTCGAGGCTGCGCACGGAGCCGCTGCGGAACAGGGAGTCCGCCGAGCGACGGTGGAGTGCCTCGGCCAGCTCCGGGTCGTCCGGATCGAGCCCGTGTCCGGAGACCATCACGTGGACGCCCGCCGAGTCACGGCCGCGGACCTCGAGCCTGTCGAGGGACGACAGCGCGGTCTGGATCGCCGCGTAGGCGTCGATCGTCGCGGTTGAGATCGAGGGCTTCGTGCCAGCGAGTTCGCGCACTGCGCTGGCGGTGCGGAGTCGGTCGCGGTGCACGGCCCAGGATGCGTCGCGGAGCCGGACCAGCGCGGCGTTCACGCTCTCGACGTCGGCGGCGGACCAGGACTGCGCGCGCCGGTCGAGCTCGTTCTCCAGGTCGTCGACCCGGGCGTCGAGCTCGCGGAGCTCGACGTGGATCCGATCGGCGAAGTCCGGGTTGTCGAGCAGGCAGCGGATGCCAGCCGTGCCGCGCAGCGCGGCATCGAGTTCCTCGAGCTGTGCCGCAGAGTCGGTGAGCGCCGAGGCGAGGCGACCGGCGTCGAGCGCCAGGTCCAGACCGAGAGCCTGGGCCAGCGTCGATGCGACGACGTGCCGGTCCGGCGCCGCCCGGTTCGAGCGACGACGCAGCACCGCGATGATTCCGCACATAGGTGGTTACTAGTCGTCCGACGTGGCGAACTGTCCGAGCCGAACGGTCAGCGGCTCCCCGATCCCTGTTTCATCGAGGGTCGCGGCGAGCATCTTGAGCCATTCGAGGACGGGCCCGGGCACAGAGCCCGGAGCGGCCTTGTGGTGGGCGCGCGGGGGCTCGCCGGGTGTCGGAGAAACGTACACCCGGACGAAGTCGCAGATGATCGCGCCGTGGGTCGCAACGCCGTCGAGCGCGTCGCCGGGGACGAGGCGTGAGAGGTCGTCGACCTCGACCACGACGCGGGGATCGAGGCCGGCGGCGACCCGCCCGTCGGCGAAGACCGAGAGGAAGAGGTCGCCGTTGCGGCACGAGCGGACCTCGACGCCCAGCAGTGGCGGGGGCTCTTCCTGTTGCGCGGCGGGCGGCTCGTAGTCCGGAGCTGCGCCCTGGACCCATGCGGTCGCGACGGCGCGGGCCTCGGCTGCCGCGTCCAGGTCGTCGCCGAGGATCGCGGCCACGTCGAGGCCGGCGATGCGCTGCAGCTCGCGGACCGCGAGCGTCGCTTCCCGGGCACCCCATCGGTCATCGAGGAACGTCCGTGCAGCGCCGAAGACTGCCTCGCCGATCTGCCTGGCGCCGCCACCGTCGCCGCGCTCCAGCAGCAAGAGCGCGACCCTCAGCCGCACCCTGGGATCGTCGTCGCCGAGCCGCGCGCGCACGCGGGCGGTCGCTTCCTCGTCGTCGGTCGCGACGGTCAGCAGGCCGCGGGCTCCCTCGATCCGGAACAGATGGGAAGGGTCGCCGATCGCCGCCTCGAACATCGGCCGGGCCCCTTCGACGCCGCGCCGAGCGAGTCCACCCAGCGCCTGGGAGCGCCAGAAGAACCGTCGGTTGCCGGCCCACTCGGTGAGGAGCGCCTCGATCTCGGGCCCGCGCACGTCCGACTGGGCGAGCGCGTCGACGAGTTCGAGCGGGATCGCATCGAGCCCGTGCGCGTCGACGTAGCGACGCATGGCGGGGACCGCGTCGTCGCCGGCTCTGGCGAGCTTGCCCGCGGCGGCCCTGCGGACCGCGTAGCGGCCGTGCGTGACCGCCTTCTGGACCGCGTCGTCGAACGGGTCCGCGGTGTCCTGTGCGGGGAGCGCTCCGCTCGCCGCGAAGAGGAGGCCGAGCGTGATCAGCGCAGTGCGCATCTTTCTCCGGTGGTTCAGCTCCCCGACCCCGACCCCGACCGCGAGCCCGACTCGATCTTGTCGACGTCCAGGCAGTAGAGCGCGATCACGCAGTCGTCCTCGACGATCTCACCGACGAACAGCGTGCCGACGAGCGAGATCGAGCCGGGGAGGATCTCGGTCTTCTCGCCCTCCGGCATCGCGCAGAACAGGATCTCGTTGAGGAGCGGGACCCCTTCGCAGCCGCAGGCGTCGTTGATCAGCAGGAAGTACTCGACCGGCCCCTCGCCCTGTACCTCGCGGGCCATGAAGCCCGAGATGCGGATCTTCTTCTCGTGGAGCTTGGTCACGTGGGCCGGCAGCTCCATCCCCTCGACGTATTCGAAGTCCGACAGCGACGCGAAGTCGACCGTCTGCGGCTCGTCGGCGACGGGAAGCGCAAGCGCGGCGAGCGCCACCAGGCTCTTGCTCAGGTTCCACATGGGGCCGGCGGAGGATAGCGGACTCTCGACCAGCCGTCACAGGTCGGAAGGCCCGACCGCCCGACTCACTCGTCCCGCTCGGAAAACTTGATGACTTCGACCGGACAGTCCTGGGCGGCTTCGCGGATCTCCTCGTCCTTGGCCGCGAAGTGCTTGGGAGCGTCGTCGCGCACCACGCAGTCCAGCCCGTCCTCGACCAGGAAGACGTCCGCGCAGATGTCCTGGCACAGGCTGCACGAGATGCAGCCTTCTTCGATCCAGACCTTGCGGATGTCGGACATGGGGGGCGAGGACTCTAACGCGCTGCGTGCACGTCGGCGAGGCTCTAGGACGGGCCCCGCGCCGCACAAGCGCCCGGGCATCGTTCCAAGGCTATGCTGGGCGCCCCCGACCCCAGTCCCATGATCCGACGCCTCCTGCTCGCCTCTCTCTGCATCGCCCCGTTCGCCACTGCCCAGGAAACCGAGGAGCCGCCCGAGCCGCCCGTGAACACTGCCACTCTGCCCGAGGCCCGCGACGGCCGTGCGCTCCAGCGACACGAGCGGATCAACGCGCGTGTCGCCGCGATGAAGGGGGCCTGCGACCTGATCTTCGTCGGCGACTCGATCACCGAGGGCTTCGAGGACGAGGGCAGGGAAGTGTGGGCGGACCGCTACGCGAAGCGCCGCGCGGCGAACCTGGGCATCTCGGGAGATCGCACCGAGCACGTGCTCTGGCGGCTCGAGAACGGCAACCTCGACGGGCTGCAGCCCAAGCTCGCGGTCGTGATGATCGGCACGAACAACTTCGGGCACGGGACGCACGAGGCGCCCCAGGTCCTCGAGGGCATCCAGGCGGTGATCGCGAGCCTTCGCGCGAAGCGGCCCGACATGGCGATCCTGCTGCTCGGCATCTTCCCGAGGGGAGAGCGGTTCAACGCGATGCGGGGTGACATCCTCCAGGTGAACCAGGCTCTGGCGCGTCTCGAGGACGAGCAGGTGCACTTCCTCGACATCGGCGCGACCTTCGTCGAGGACGACGGCTCGATCTCGAAGACCGTGATGCCGGACGCGCTGCATCTGTCGCCCGAGGGCTACCGCCGCTGGGCTGACACGATCGAGCCGAGCATCCGACAGCTTCTCGGTTCCTGAGTCGGACGCGGCCTCGGCCCGATCCGTCGGGGTCGGGTGCTGCTCCGGAAAGGCGAGCGATCGCCCGGCGTTGTCCCGCCATGTCGGATCCGGCGGAGCGGGTCGAGCCGCCCGGCTCCGGAGTCGTGACCCCGGACTTCTTCCGGCGCGCGGCGATCGTCGGAGCCGATGGCACGCTGCAGCAGACCAATGCTGCGTTCGACGCGTGCTTCGGCCCGGGGCGTTCGACGTGCCACGGTGCGATCCTGGGGCGGAGCGCCCGCTGCGCCGTGGGTTCGGACGGCTGTCCGGTCGCGCGTTGCGTCGACGTTCGCGAGCCCGTCCACGTGGGGCCACGGCCGCCGGACGGCACTGCGCCCTGCGCGCGCACCGCTCTGGTCCACGCGCTACCGATCCCCGGAGGGCGCCGCGGTTCCGAGACCGCATGCCTCCTGGTCCTCGCCGAACCGGGCGACGAACTGGATGCCGACTCGAGCCGGCTCCTCGCCGACACCGCGCTCGTTCTCGGCTCCGACGTGTCGGTACTGCTCGAGGGCGAGACGGGCACCGGCAAGGAGCGGCTCGCGCGCGCGATCCATGCGCTCCATCCGCGTCGCTCGTCCGCACCTTTCATCGCCGTCGACTGCGCGGACTTCCGGGATGGGGTCCTCGACAGCGAACTCTTCGGGCACGAGCGGGGGGCGTTCACCGGTGCGACGGCCGGTCGCGCCGGGCTCATCGCAGCGGCGGACGGCGGGACTCTCTTCCTGGACGAGGTCGGCGACGTGCCGCCGCACGTGCAGCTCAAGCTGCTTCGCCTCCTCGAGGCCCGCACCTACCGCCGCGTCGGCAGCAGCGAATCGGTCCCGAGCGACTTCCGTCTGATCTGCGCAGCACACCCGGGGCTGCGTGCGAAGGCAGAGAGCGGCAGGCTGCGGTGGGACTTCTACTACCGGGTGGCGACGTTCTCGCTGCGGCTACCGGCGCTTCGGGCCACGCCTCGTGCCATTGCCGGGCTCGCCCGATCGCTGCTCGCCGAACTCGGAGGCGCGTACGGAGCGGCACTCGAAGAGGACGCAGCACGCCGGCTCGCTGGGCTGCCGTTCCCGGGAAACGTGCGCGAACTGCGCCATGGACTCGAGCAGGCCTGGCTCCGAGCCGGCGGCGGGCCCATCGCGGAGCGGCACCTCCCCGAGGACTGGCTCGGCCATGACCCTGCCGGGGGGCTCCCGGCAGGTGTGGACATCGTGTCGCTCGCCGATGCAGAGCGTCAGTACCTCGAGTGGGCGAGCGCGTCGCACCGCGGGGATCGGAGGTCGCTCGCGCGGATCCTCGGCATCAGCGAACGGAGCCTCTACCGCAAGCTGCGCGCGCTCGACGCACGATCACTGCCTGCCTCGGACTGACGCGTGTGGCATGGATCGACCACTGACCCGCGGCGTCGGGGCGCAGGAGCGCGTCAGGGGGGCAGCATCGCGGATGCGCTCCTCGCCGGTCGGGGACTCTGACCCCGCGTCGATGGTTCGGCACGGTCCTTGAGAGGGGATCGTCCTCGACCCCGCGCCCGGGGCGAGCTGCCTGCTCTGCGCGGGCCACGTGGCCCGCAGGAGGACGATGATGAAGAAGCTCTCTAGCTGGGGACTGCGCACCGCGTGGACCATCTCCACTGCACTCTTCGTGGCGACGACCGCCACGTCCCAGAAGTCTGCCGGCCGGATCGAAGAAGAGACGGCGGGCAACAACCTGTCCGTCCCGGTCGTCTGGTCGGACCGCGTCGCGCTGACGCTGCGGGGAAGCCCGGATGAACTCCCCGTCCTGCTCGGCGACTGGTGGTACTGGTGGGGCATCAACCCCGGCGATGACACGCCGCTGAGCTGCCCGCCCGACCCCGATGACATCACGCGCTGCGACGACGGGGTTCCCGGCCGGGCGACCGGACCGAGGCCGGGTGCGAACCACCCGGGCAACGAGGTCTTCCAGGCGTTCCTCCAGAAGGACGAGTTCAACGTCTGGCAGGCGTGGAACGACTACGCGCAGGGTCCTGTCCTCGTCGACTGGGTCGACTGGGGCGACAACCTCGAAGCGCGCAACTGGAACCTCCGCTCGCAGGTGCGGACAGAGGTCGTTCTGCTCGAGGATCTGCGGACCAACGACTCTGTCCACGGTGGCTGGGAGCCGGCGGGAACGCCGATCCAGTACACGATGCTCCACACGTCGGGCTGGGGAGCGACCGAGATGCACGGCCTCGCGGTGATGGCCGGCGTGCCGCAGGTCGGGCTCGGCGAAGAGGCCACCGTCTACTCGCACTCGGTGCGATTCGTGATCCAGAAGATGAACATCCGCCGCGATGACCCGCGGACCGAGCACCTCTACTGGGGTGGGGATGCTGGCTGGGTCGAACCCGCAGCGACCGCCGCCCGCCTGATCGAACCACCCATCTACGACGGTCGCGTCTGGCAGAGCGGAGACGGACCCGGCTTCTACAAGGCCGAGATCAACATCAAGGGCCGCGTGATCTACGGCTACACGTGGAACGTGCGGGACATGAACCAGGGTGCCGGTGACTACCGCCTGACGTTCGCGCTCGAGCAGGGGCCTCTGGCCGTCCGCAAGAACACGTTCTTCCACGAAGACGTGACGGCGATCGTCCCGTTCGGTGACGAGGAGTCGACCGACGGCCCGAAGGTGGGCGGCGGCGGAGGCGGCGGCGGCAGCGGAGGCGGCCAGGGTGGTGCCCCGGTCGGCGCGCGGCCGAAGATCGACTACAAGCACCAGCTGACCTACATCGACGTCCGGATCACCGCTTCCGGTCGCTGAGCCACTGCGCCGCGGCCGCGCTCGCGGCTGCGGCGAGCGCGTCCAGGTCCGGGTCGATCTCCGGGCCATCCCACCGGACCGCGGGGAAACCGTGATCCCAAGCGTCGGTGGACCGGATCACCGCGAGGTCGGGTTCCCACGACTCGCTGTGGATCGCCCCTCGAGGCCCGCTGAACGTGCCGACCTTGAAGTCGGGCCCGAGCACCTGCTCCAGCGCGCGCTCGGGCAGACCGGCCAGGTTTGCGATCCTCACGCGCGGCGCGAGCGGACCCTGATCGGTCCGATGGGGCGCGAGGGGCAGACCATTCCCGTCGACGAGGTTCGGTCGCGGGTCGTCCTGCCACGCGTAGCGCAGCGTGACGGGAAGCGTGACGCCCGGCGCGCGCACGCGGAGCGTCCGGTCGGGCAGGAGCTCCGCACGGGCGGGGCGGAAGATGCCGTCCGCAGCGGCGAGCGCGAAGCCGCGGATTGCCTCGCCGTCGCCCGAGCGGAGTTCCTCCGCTCCCTCCACGACGACGCGGACGTCCGGCCTGCGATCGAACTCGACCGCGGCGATCCATGGCCCGGTCCCGATCTCTCGCTGACCGTGGAGGTGCCGGAGCGCGAGGCGCGCGAGTCGATCGCCGACCGGAGCCTTGTCACGAGGGTGGACGTCGGTCGGGTCACCGACGTCCAGAGTGATCGCGAGATGGACGTCCGCGTCTGCAGCGGCGACGCGCGACTGCGCATCGCGGAACTCGACCCAGGACCGGCGGTAGCCGGGCAGCTGGACCATGAGGAACGGCAGTCCCGGAACCCCGAGCGCGGCGCGCCACGTCGCGACGAGGTCGCTCAGCCGCTTCTCCTGCACCGCGGCGTCCGTCGGTCGACCGGCGGGATCGGCCAGCGTGGCGTTCGACTCCCCCTGGTACCAGAGCACGGCGCGGAACGGCACTTCGGCGAACGGCGCGACCCCGGCGTCGAAGAGGATCGCCGGTTCGAACGCGTGGTGTGCAGGACCTCCGGGGTTCGACTCGAGCCATGCGGCGAGGTTCTGTCGGGCCCGCTCCCGGCACCAAGGCGGATAGGAGTCGGTCGAGAGCCAGTCGTGCAGGAATGCTCGCGTCTCCGGGTCCGTGGCGAGGTGCGCGCGCGGCAGCCACGCCTCGATCGGCGACCCGCCGACGGCGACCGCGACGAGGCCGGTTGGGATGCCCGTCCCAGCGGTGACGCGCCGGCCGAAGTGCCACGCCACGGCCGAGAAGCTCGCGAGGCTGTCTACCCGAGCGCGGTCCCACGGCGCGCGGACGTAGAGCGTCTCCGCGCTGTGTCCGCTGACTTCGTCGAGCGTGTAGCGAGCGGACCCGGTCGAAAGGCGTGGCCGCCACGACATCAGGCGAACGTCGTCCGGCAGTGCGGCCGTCAGCTCGTCCTGGGCACCGATCGACGAGCGCAGTTCGAATGCCATGTTCGACTGTCCGGCGCACAGGTAGACGTCGCCGACCAGCACGTCGTCACATCGCGCCGTGCCCTGGCCCGCGCGCACGAACAGCGTCTCGCCGTGACGCCGGACGGGCTGTGCGGGGAGCACCGCGCGAAAGCGCCCCCGATCGTCTGCTCGCGTCGAAGCGCGCGCGTCGCCGAACGACACGTCGACCAGTCCTCCTGGATCGGCGGCCCCGGTGATCGGCACTGGGACGTCGCGCGGCAGGACCATGTGCGACGAGAAGAACGGGTCGAGTATCGGCGCAGCGACCGGGAACTGCGCCCGGGCGGCGCTGCCCATCAGTGTGGTGATCAGGAGCCCGGCCACGTGCTTCCGCATGGCGGGCATCATCCCACGAGCGCCCGATGCGTCACGGCCGGAGCCCGCGTCCGTTAGCCTTGGTGCCGCATGGCGACGCGCCGGAAACTCCGCGGACCGACCGACCCCGAGCTCCGCGCGGCTTGGCGCGAACTGCAATCGCTGGGTTCGGTCGGGCCGGCGAGCGCGGACGACCTCTTGTTGCTGGGCATCCGGAGCGTGGCCGACCTGGAGGGTCGGGACCCGAATGTGCTCTTCGCAGAACTCTGTGAGCGCACCGGCACCCGTCAGGACCCCTGCGTCGAAGACGTGCTGCGCTGCGCAGTTGCGCAGGCCGACCACCCCGACCTTCCTCCCGAGTTCCGGCGGTGGCATCTGTGGACCCCACTGCGCGGCCAGCCGAGAGGCAGCCTGCCGGAAGCCTTCGACGGTTGACGGGCTGGGGGGCGCGCATCGTGGACCCCTGGAACCACCGAGCTAGCATCGCGCTCCCCGCGCTCCGACCCGCACTGCCCGCCATGACCGAAGCCCTCGTCCGCTCCGAGAAACACGGCCGAATCGCCGTCTTCACGCTCTGCGACCCACCGGCCAACACCTACAGCTACGAGATGATGCGTGCGCTCGACGCATGCATCCTCGACGCGCGGATGGACCCCGAGGTCGACGTCATCGTGCTGACCGGGTCCGGCGAGCGTTTCTTCTGCGCGGGTGCGAACATCGAGATGCTGAACCGGGTCGACCCGACCTGGAAGTACTGGTTCTGCCTGCACGCCAACGAGACGTTGAGCCGGCTCGAGCAGACTCCCAAGCTCGTCATCGCCGCACTCAACGGCCACTGCGTCGGCGGAGGACTCGAGGTCGCGCTCGCCTGCGACCTGCGCATCGCGCGCCGCAGCTGCGGCAAGGTCGGGCTACCCGAGGTGAAGCTCGGCGTGCTGCCCGGAACCGGGGGTACCCAGCGTCTCGTGCGCGTCGTCGGCAAGGCCAAGGCGATCGAGCTGATGGCCACGGGTTCGAACCTCGACGTCGACGAGGCAGCGGCGCTCGGGCTCGTCCAGCAGGTCATCGACTGCGAGCCCGGCGCGTTCCTCGAGCAGGTCCTCGCCTATGCGGCGAAGTTCACGACGCCGGACGCGGCGTCGATGGCGATCGGGCACATCAAGCGCGCGGTCCAGAGCGGCGCCGAGATCCCGCTCGAGCAGGGGCTCGCGCTGGAGCGGGAGCTGCAGGCCAAACTGTTCGCCAGCGCCGATGCGCGCGAGGGGCTCGCGGCCTTCCAGGAGAAGCGCGCGCCGAGGTTCGAAGGACGATGAAGGCCGCCGTCGTTCGCGAGCACGGAGACTTCGACCAGATCGTCTTCGAACTCCGTCCGGTTCCCGAGCCGGGCCCGGGAGAGGTGCGGGTGCGGGTGAAGGCCGCAGGCCTGAACCACCTGGACACATGGGTGCGTCGCGGCGTGCCCGGGCACACGTTCCCGCTGCCGCTGGTCCTCGGCTCGGACGGTGCTGGCGTGGTCGACGCGCTCGGCGCCGGCGTCGGCGGCCTCGAGGTCGGCGAGCCGTGCGTGCTCCTGCCCGGCACGTCGTGCGGAGTCTGTCCGACCTGTCTGGCCGGCGAGGACCAGCTTTGCCGCGAGTACGGGATCCTCGGCGAGAGTCGGGACGGGACGTGCGCGGAGTACGTCTGCGTGCCCGCGGCCAACGTCCAGCCGAAGCCGGAGAACCTCGACTATGCAGAGGCTGCGTCGGTCCCGCTGGTCTTCCAGACCGCGTGGTCGATGCTGGTCCGCAAGGCCGGGCTGCGGGCGGGCGACACCGTCCTGGTCCACGCTGGCGGGTCGGGAGTCGGCAGCGCGGGCGTGCAGATCGCGCGGCTGCTCGGGGCGACGGTGATCGCGACGGCCGGTGGCGCCACGAAGTGCCGTCACGCCGAAGACCTCGGCGCGCACATCGCGATCGACTACACGACGGTCGACTGGCTCGATGAGGTGCGTGCGGCGACGTCCGGACGGGGCTGCGACGTCGTCTTCGAACACGTCGGTGCGGCGACCTTCGCCGGCAGCATCAAGTCGCTCGCGCGCGGCGGTCGTCTGGTCACCTGCGGGGCGACGACCGGTGGGCAGGTCGAGATCTCGCTGCACCAGGTCTTCTTCAAGAACCTGTCGATCCTCGGCAACACGATGGGCAGCAAGGGTGACCTCTGCCGCGTGCTCGACCTGTTCCGGGCCGGGCGGCTCCGGCCCGTCGTCGACTCCGTGATGCCTCTCGACGAGCTCGCGGACGCGCATCGCCGGCTCGAGGCGCGCGACGTGTTCGGCAAGCTGGTCGTCGAGCCGTGAGCGTCAGCGAGGAGCCGATCGTCCTGTTCGACGGAGGCTGCGGCCTCTGCAGCCGGACGGTGCGGTTCCTGCTGCGCCACGATGCGCGCGGACGCATGCGCTTCGCACCGCTCGGGTCGGGGGCGGCAGAGGGCGTTCTTCGCGCGCGAGGCGTCACGCTGGCCGAGCTCCCCGACAGCGTGGTCGTCGTCGATGCCGCTGGCGTGCACGTGCGTTCGGCGGCCGCGCTGCGGCTCGCGTCCGAACTGCGTGCTCCGTGGTCGTGGCTCCGGGTGCTGGCGATCGTGCCGCGCCCTCTGCGCGATCTCGTCTACCGGCTGGTTGCGCGGAACCGGGTCCGATGGTTCGGCTCTGCCGACGTCTGCGCGATGCTGGCCCCGGCCGAACGTCCACGCTTCCTCGACGGGGCGTGGCCCGAGGGGGATGATCGTCGGCCCGACCAGGAGGACATGCGATGAGCGCCGAAGACACCCCACGCACGCTGCTGCGGATCGAGGACCGGATCGCGGTCCTGACCCTGAACGCCCCAGAACGCCGCAACGCGATCGACCTCGAGATGGTCCAGGCGCTGCACCGCAACCTGGACGCCCTGCTCGAGGAGCCCGATCTGACGGCGATCGTCCTGACGGGCGCGGGTGACAAGGCGTTCGCCGCGGGCGCGGACATCGCCCAGCTCAAGGAGCGGAACGCGCGCGACGCCCTCGCCTCGATCAACTCGTCGCTGTTCAAGCGCGTCGAGGACTTCCCGGTCCCGGTGATCGCCGCGATCCGCGGTTGGTGCCTGGGCGGCGGCTGCGAGCTGGCGATCGCATGTGACCTCCGCGTCGCCGGCGCATCGGCGCGCCTCGGGCAGCCCGAGGTCTCGCTCGGCATCATTCCCGCGGCCGGCGCGACCTACCGCCTGCCGCGCCTGATCGGCCTCGGCCGGGCGCGCGAGCTGGTCTACACGGGCCGCATCGTCGACGCGACGGAGGCCGAGCGCATCGGGCTCGTGAACCGTGTCGTGCCCGACGAGGAGGTGCTGGACGCGGCCCTCGCGCTCGCGCGCGAGATCGCGCACAACGGCCCTCTCGCCGTCCGTCTGGCCAAGGCGTCGATGAACGCGCTCGCGCGCCCCAACGAGCAGATGGCGATGGCGATGGAGAGCTCCCTCCAGGCGGTGCTCTTCGACAGCCAGGACAAGCACGACCGCATGCAGGCCTTCCTGGACAAGCGTGCGAAGAAGTGAGAGGCGGAACCGCCGCGGCGTCATGGCCTTTGCGTTGGAGCCGCTCGCGCACGTCGTGTTTGATCGCTCGTCCGCCTACCCAGCCTGAACCATGACCGATTCGCAGAACGTCGTCTTCCCCCGTGTCGCAGTCCTCGGTGCCGGGACGATGGGGGCCGGGATCGCGCAGGTCTGTGCGCAGGCCGGGTCCCAGGTCGTGCTGCGGGACGTCGAGGATGCGTTCGTCGAGCGCGGGATGGGGACGATCCGCGGCTTCCTCGACAAGGGCGTCGAGAAGGGCAAGGTCGCGCCCGAGCTGCGGGAGGCGACGCTCGGACGGCTCGGGACGACGACGGATCTGGCGGCGGCGGTCGCCGGGGCCGATCTCATCATCGAGGCCGTGCCGGAGCGGCTCGAGCTGAAGCGCGAGGTGTTCGCGGCAGTGGCCGCCGCGGCGCCGGCGACCGCCGTGCTCGCGACGAACACCTCTTCGCTTTCGCTCGCCGGCATCTTCGAGGGGCTCCCTTCCCCGGAGCGCTGCATCGGCATGCACTTCTTCAACCCGGTGCCGATCATGGCGCTGCTCGAGATCGTGCGGCCCGCGGCTGCGAGCGACGCGACGCTCGAGGGGGTGCGGACCTACGCGACGCAGATCCAGAAGGAGCCGATCGTCGTGCGTGACAGCCCCGGGTTCGCGACGTCCCGCCTCGGCGTCTGCATCGGCCTCGAGGCGATCCGGATGGTCGAGGCCGAGGTGGCTTCGGCCGCCGACATCGACAAGGCGATGGAGCTCGGCTACCGACACCCGATGGGTCCGCTCCGACTCACGGACCTCGTCGGCCTCGACGTGCGGCTCGCGATCGCCGACTACCTGCGCAAGGAGCTCGACAGCCCGGTCTTCGAGGCGCCGCAGCTGCTCCGCGACATGGTGGCCGAGGGCAAGCTCGGCAAGAAGTCGGGCCGAGGCTTCTACGACTGGGGCTGATCCGACGCGTGCAGCGGTTCGATGGCGCGAAGCTTCGCGCCATCCCGCTCCACGCGCACATCGCGCAGGCCGGAGCCGGCCTTCTTCAGCGTGCGCCACGCGTCGGCGCTGCCGCGGCTCTTGAACGCGGCCAGGTGATGGAGGCCCTCCGCGTCGCAGACGAAGACGCGCGCTTCCTTGCCGGAGACCTCTGGTCTCGCCAGGACGCGGCCCACGGATGCCAGGTCGCCCGAGGGGGCCCGTGACAGCACGAGGCTGGCGTACGGCAGGGCGCGCAGGTCGATGCCGAGCTCGCGGCCGAGTCGCACCCAGTCCCCGTCCGTGAAGACCTCGGCTGGCGGAGACGCGAAGAAGTGGCACCAGTGGCTGCCGTCCGCGCGGAGCGCGCTGCACGGTCCCTGGTGTGGGCACGGCGCAACGATCGAGAAGCCGGCGTTCGCGACCAGGTGGTCGCGGTGGGTGGCGAGCCGTCGCGACACCACGCGGCTGCCGGGTTCGACCCAGACGACGTGCTTCGATCGGGCGGCGAGTTCCAGCAGCGCGTCCTCCGTGGACGGTCCGAGCTCGTCGAGCACGTGGCTGATCAGCAATACGTCCGGGTCAGCATCGTGGGGACCGGGCATGGCCGCGGACGTGGCGACCTGGGGGCGCTCGTCGCGCAGACGAGCGGCGGCGAACGCGGCGGCCCGCGCCGAGTGGTCCACGCAGCGCACTTCCGAGACGTCGAAGCGTGCGGCGAATCGCCGTGCCGCGATGCCCGTGCCACATCCGAAGTCGACGACGTGGAGTCCGTTCCCGGGCGCGAACCCGCGGGCGATCGCATCCTCGAGGGCTGCGTCCCACTTCCAGCCGATCCGCGCGGCGAAGACCGCGTCGTAGGCGGCGAGGTCCTCGTCGCTCTGCCAGTAGGCGGCGACGGCGCGCGGTGCGCCCGTCGCGTCGAGGAACAGGTCCCGCAGACGCCGCAGGCGCTCGAGGTCGGGGCCTCTCCCCTCCGTCACAGCCCGAAGCGGAGCTGGAGCGCGCTCGACGACGCGAAGGTCTGCGTCGCCGGGTCGATCGCGAAGGCCTGGAGGCCGAGCGTTGCGCCCAGGATGCCCGGGTCGTTCGGGATCGGCAGCGGGAGGACGGCCGGCATCGTCACCGATGCGAGCAGCGTCCCCGGGTTCCCCCAGAGGTCGCAGCCAGGCGTCAGCGGGAGCGGCGAGGACAGGATGTCCCCGAACAGGTTCAGCACGAAGGTCGCGATACGAGGGCCGCCGGTGCGGCGGAGCGAGAACTGCGCGTTGGGGACGGTCGGCTGCGACGACGCGGTGATCGTCATCGGCAGGATTCCCCCGCCCGCGCAGCCGGTGCCGTAGCCGACGATGGCCGCGGTCGGCGGGTCGTAGGTGACGGTCAGCGTCGGACGCTGGCCGGCCGCCGCTTCGCGCGTCGCGAACGCGCGCGCCGTCATCGTTCCGGACTCACCCGAGATGACGATCCAGCCGAAGTCCGCGGCGGTGCCGTTGACCCAGGCCTGGACGTCGTTGACGAGGCCGGTCGACGACCACGTGAAGCGGCCGGTCGAGCCGCAGACCGTCGAGGCGCTCGACGAGAGCGCGTAGTCGCCGCCCATCTGCGCCCACTGCTGGACCCCGAAGTTCGCGTCGAACCAGGTGGCATCTCCCGGGGTCGCCGGTGCGCCGCCGCCCTGTCCGCTCGATGCGAACGAAGTCCCCTCACCCCAGGGCGAGAGGACGCGGTGCAGGTCGACCGGGAGCGCCGGAGCCCTGGTCTGGACCACGCTCATGCCCAGCTGGGCCGAGCGGATCACGGAGCCGGGCGGGATCGATGCGTGGACGTCGAACTGCAGCAGCCCGCGCTTGGACGACGCCGCGAGGTCGTTGCCGCAGAACAGGCGGGTCCCGGCGCCGTTGCTGGCGAACGGATCGAACTGGTACAGCGTCGTGTCGGCGACCGGCTCGAGCGTGACCGTCGTCTGCGACGTGGCTCCGCCGCTTGCGATGAGGGCGAAGCCCAGCGTCGTGAGGATCTTCTGGATGCGCATGGTCATGACGAGCGTGGGCTCGCGGCCAGGGTCTGACTCGGGGCAGGCCGGGGGGGAGACAGCGTCCCGCGACCTTCGTCCGACGGCAAGGGGGGGATGCACGCCCTGGTCTCACGCGCAAACGAGGTGCCCATGGGGCTGATTCGTCGTGCGATTCGGGACGCAACGGCACGGGGCACGAGGCGTTCGACCGGGCGCCCGCATTGGGCCGAACCGGAGGAACACCGAAGATGATGCACAGAGCCCCGTCTGCAGCCTTGGCACTGCTTCTCGCTGCAACCGCTTGCCACGACAAGTCGACCGGCAAGAACACCAACGAAGCCGCGAGGCTGACACTCGACACCGTGACCGCGCTGTTCGACGGCAGCGATGACTTCGAGGCGATGCGCGACGACCTCTTCGCCGCGACACGGCTCGATCCGTCGAACGTCGACGCGCAGGTCGTCCTGGCCAGCGTCGTTGCGCTCGACGAGATCCAGACGAGGACCCAGGCCCAACATCGCTTCCGCCTCACGCTGGAGCGAGCAGGCATCCAGTTCATCGATGGCGCGACGTTCTGGGATCTGCTCCTGGCCCTCGAGGAGCACGGCGAAGGGCTGTTCAAGGACGACTTCCCGACGCTCGACGAGCTCGCCACGCTCCTGATCGACGACGTGCTCCCGGTGCTGGACGCCGTGTCGACCGCGCTGGGTGAGGTCCCCGAGGACTGGGAATACGTGATCCCGGCGGACCGTGGTGGACGGTTCCTCGCCTGGTTGTCGCCCGGCGGTGACCACGCGATCCGTCTCGACCACGCGGATGCGATGGCAGCACTCGCGGTCGTCGAGGCGCTGCGCGCACTGATCGAGGGGCTGACGGTCTACGACTACGACGCGCTGTCGCCGAACGAGCTCGACTTCGTCGACGACCCGACGATCGACCCGATCGCGGTGGTCGACATCGAGCACCCGGGTTTCGGCACGCTGCTCCGCACGCAGAACCTGACGCGCCTGCGCGATCGCCTGCAGGACTGCTTCCTCTGCTACGAGAGCTGCATGGAGCAGGTCCGCGCCGAGAATCAGGAGCAGCAGCGTGAAGGGGTGATGTCGATGGCGCGCCTCGAGCAGTGGATCGCCGACCCCACGATGCGGCAGCTGATGCTGCAGCAGGAAGAGCAGCTGCGGAACTGGCTCCGTGCGATGGTCGGGGCGCTGGACGGCACGTTCACGATCACGACGCTGCCCGACGGGACCGTCCTGCCGCAGGAGCTGCACACCGTCCTCGACTTCCGCCGCCTGTTCGCCGGCGTCGATCTACGGGCGCTCTACATCAAGTCGATCGCCGATCCGTTGACGGCGAGGCGCCTGCTCGGCGTCACGTCGCTGGCCGGACTGACCGCGGAGATGGCGTCCTTCGGCGGGGCTCTCGTCTCCATCGGCGGCACGGCACCCGAACCAGGTATCCTCCAGGAAGATCCGGGCTACGCGCTCTTGCTCGACAACGCTGCCGTGACCATGGCGACGAAGACGATCGACGGCGATCTCGGTGACTGGGATCGTGATCGTGACCGGATCATGCTGCAGACGCGCGATCGTCTGTGGGAGAGCCGTCCGGACATGGGCGGTGTCTTCACCTCGGTCGATGCGACCGACGTCTACCTGTTGCTGGACGAGGACCTGACCCAGTTCCTGGTCGAGCCGACCGACACCTACGAGATCCTCGTCGACTGGGACACGGGCCTGCAGGCCAGGGTCGCGTTCCAGAACCGCGCGCACTTCGGCGACGGCGGTGCGGGCTTCGCGCATCGGCAGGGGCCCGACGGCGGGATCGAATGCCACTTCCCGATCGAGGGTGAGTGGGCGCGCATCCGCGTGCAGGTCAGGGCACGGAACGCGAACTGGGACTTCGAGTCCGAGCGTGGGCCGGTGTTCCTGCAGGTGCGCTGAAGCAGGTTCGCCGACGTCGCGTCCGCGTTGGACCACCCGGTCCGGCGCGGGCATGATCGGCGGGGATGCTCCCTAGACACGCCGCTGCTCTCGCGATCGTCACCCTTCTCTACAGCTGTGGGGGTGCCGACGCGGGCCGCGTGGTCGACGCGACGGTGCGACCCGAGGCCGAGCAGCCGGCGGGGCCGATCGAGCTTGGATTCGCTTGGCCGGCCGGCGCGCGGGCCGAGGTCGTCGAGCGGATCCGGGGTGCCGGCCTCGGATTCTCCGTGCGCTACCTGCTGACGGTCGAAGGTGTGGCGGAAGGCGGGCTCGTGATCCGCACCAGTGATCTCGACCTCGTCGAGGTCGGTGGCGAGCGCGCCGACCGGGAGGCCGTCGGCCAGCGCTTCGCGGGCATGCTCGGCTCCCTCGAGTCCGCGATGCCGGCGATCCTCGTGGGCGCAGACGGGAGCTTCGTCGGAGTCGAGGACGCCGACGCCTGGATCGAGCGGTCGGCCCTGGCGGTCGAGGCGCAGATCGAATCGGCCGGTGAAGACCTCGCGGAGCGAGCGGACATCGAGTCGGCGCTCCGGGCGCGCGCGGCGATGATGCGCTCGCCCGAGCAGCGCGAGGGTCTGATCCGGGCCGCCGGCGATCGCTACGCGGTGTGGGTCGGCATCTGGGCGGGGCTGCGCGCCGCTCCCGGCGAGACCGTGACCCGACCCGTGTTCACGACGTTGCCCTGGGCGCCGCTCGGCTCGGAGCTCGAGCTGCCGGTGAAGATGCGTGGCTACATCGCCGATCCCGCCGACCACGTCCGGCTGGAGATCCGGGGGATGGTCGAGCCGGTGGCCGAGGAGCTGCCGGCCGACGTCCCTGAGAACGTCCGCGCGACGCTGATGGGTGTCCGTGGTGAGGTCGAGCGGATCGCGATCCTCGATCCCGCGCGCCTGCTCCCGCTCCACGTCGAGGCGAGATTCCGCATGGAGCGCCCGTCGCCGGAAGGCGGCGACCCGCAGGGGGTCGAGGAGCTCCGTTCCTGGGACTTCACCTGGCAAGTGCCTGGTTCCGCCGAAGGTTCGGACACCGGCGGGCGGTAGCATCTTCGCCCCTGATGATCGACGCGACGAAGCTCCGTTCCTGGCTCCAGACGAACCCCGGCGAAGAGGCCGAGCTCACCCTCGGTCGCGGCGAGGTGCGCGCTCTCTGCGATGAGCTGCAGCGCCTCCAGCAGAGCAACGACCGTCTCCGGAAGCAGAACAAGAAGGTCCGCGCCAAGGTCGCGCGGCTCCGGGGCGGGGACGAGGATCCGGAGGACACCGCGGACGCCGAGGCGCTCGATTGACCGGACCGAGGCGTTCCCGCCCCGCGCCAGTTCGAGGTGCGTCTCCGGGCGGTCGGCCTTCGAAAGCCCGCCCTGACCAGGGTGTCCGGCGATCTCCGGACCCCGCGTCCCCCTGACCGACCTCATGACCAGCCGAGACACGAAGTCCCCGGAGACCGAGCCCGCCCTCTCGACCGCTGCCCAGGCGCTGGCTGCGGCGGGTGACGCCGAGCAGGCCCGCGACGTGGCTGCCCTGGACGACGTCGCGACCCGCGCCGCGCAGCGCCTCGGCCGCGCGAAGCAGAGCCTCGTCGAGCGACTGATCTACGGGCCGCTCCCGCCGGTCGAAGAACTTGGCTCCGGGGCACGGATCTCCGCCCAGGCGGGCGAGACCGGCAAGGACGTCCTCGACGCGGCGCTCGGCTGCCTGGCGAAGGGTGAGGCGTTCGAGGCGGACGGCAAGCTGTCCACCGCGCTCCGCACGGCGGTCTCGTCGGCGGGCGGCTACGGGTTCACGGTGCCGACCGAGTTCGGCGGGCGCGCGGCGTCCTACCCGGAACTCGCGGTCATCGAAGAGCAGCTCGCCGCGAACGGACTCGGGCCGCTCGCGGTCGAGATCTCGGGCGAACTGACGATCGGCGCTGGCTCGCTGCTCGGCTACGGCAACCAGGCCCAGCAGAGCCTGTTCCTGCCGATGATCTCGGACGGCCGCCTGATGGCGTTCGCACTCAGCGAGGTCGGCATCGGCGTCAACGCGAAGAAGGTCCAGGCCTACGTCGAGCCCGACCCGGAGACCGGCGGCTTCCGCCTGTTCGCGGACGGCGCGCGCAACAAGCTGTGGATCACGAACGCGACCTACGGCGCCCTGGCGGGCTTCGTCGTCCGCATCGGCAAGGGTGGTCGCGACGTCGGGCTGTTCGTCATCGAGCTGCCAGATGCCGACATCGTGCGGAGCGATGCGTGCGACCACGAGTTCTGGCTCCGCTCGTCGGATGTCGACGCGTTCCAGCCGAACCACAACAGCCGGATCCACTTCGACAACTTCCCGGTGCCGGCCGCCAACCGCATCGAGGCGGACGGCGTCGAGGTGCTGTTCTACTGCCTGCGGATGGGGCGCTGCATGCTCGCGGCGATGTCGGCGGGCTACCAGCGGATGTTCGCGGCGGACGCCGTGCACTACGCACGCCAGCGTCCAGGCGTCGGCGGACTCGTCATCAAGCACGAACTGCCGAGGCTCGCGCTCGGCACGATGCTCGGTGGCGCGCTCCAGGCGCGCGCGCTGTCGCACCTCTCGCTGCAGCAGGATGCGGACGGCGTCGACCTCGCCGGTCTCCGCGACCTGACCAAGTCGGCCGCCGCGACCACGGCGCTCCGATCGCTGACGGCGTGTGAGCGCGTGCTCGGCGGTCGGACCTTCGACGCGAAGTCCCGCGTCGCGCAGTCCCGTTCGAACATGCACGTGTTCGGCGTCGTCGAGGGTGAGGACGACCTGATCCTGATGGGGATGGTGAAGGACGTCACGACGCGCTTCACCGACCGCTACATGGCCGGAATGCTCGGCGTGATCCGTTCGATCAACGTCGGGCCGGACGGCAAGTCGCTGCCCAAGGATCAGATCCTGTTCCGCATCGCGCCCAGCACGGCAGTCCGCCATCCGGTCCGCGTGGCCCTCGCGACGATCCGCCTGCTGACCAACGCTGGCTTCTGGCGCCTCGTCGGCTGGATCGCCGGAGGCCTCGTCACCGAGGTGCTGCGCCTCCCCGGTCGCCTCGTCCCGACCTCGTGGATCGGGCGCTACGCGGGGCTGCCGAAGGCGCTACGGCCTTTCGCGCGCTACGCCGAGCGCAAGCTCCGCGGTCGACGCTGGGCGTACCTCGGCACGAACCTCTGGTTCCAGCTCGACCTGACGCGCGCGCAGATCCCGCTGCAGCGCTTCGGCAAGGGCATCGAACACCTGGTATCGATGCTCGTGCTCTGTCACCACGCGGCGGCCCAGGACGCGTCGCAGCAGGCCGTAGCCGCGCTGCGCTGTGCGCAGCTGAAGGACGAGTTCCGCGCGATCCGCATTCTGTCCGGGCTGCGTGAGATCGACGCCATGCGGGTCCAGCTCGAGCGGATCGGGGCTGACCTGGAGGATGGCAACTCGAGTCTCGTCAGAGACTTGCCGCCCGAGGACTTCGCTCACCCGTTCGGCTAGGAGCCGAACGCAGCGGCGCCGCGCGGCTCGCGTCGTGCGCCGCGGGCCCCGGAAGCCGGGCGAAGTTGTCGGTGGCATTCTTCCCGCGACGACGGACTCCGGCTGGGAAGAAGCATGGGCGTCCATAGCCTCGGACTGCTCGCTCTTTCACCAGATCAGGAGATTCGATGACTCTGTCGCTTCTCAGCCGCTCCACGGCTCTCTCTCTATTCTCCCTGTCGTTGCTGCCGCTGGCCGCCCAACAGCAGGGCGCTGCGCAGTTCGAGGGTTTCATCGACCCCGAGCCGGTCTACCACGGCTACGCGCCCGACGCCCCGATGCCGCCGAAGGTCATGATGGGTGCTCTCTCGGGGCACAACAGCCCTCCGGTACCGGTCGGGCCGTTCCGGGCCGGCCCCAACACACCGGAAGCCGAGGTCTTTGATCCTGCGGTCATCGACACCGGCCAGTTCCGCTTCTTCCAGAACGAGGAGGTCACTCCCGCCGGCGCGTCGCGCTCGACGACCGGCGAGCCGTCGATCGCGCAGACCGACCACGTGATGTTCCAGACGGGGAACTGGTATGCGGCGGTCTCCCGCGACAACGGCGCGTCGTGGGAGCACATCAGCCCCTACACGTTCTTCCCGTCGCGCGACGGTGGGTTCTGCTGCGACCAGCGGATCGTCTACATCCCCTCGCATGACATCACCGTCTGGGTGCTCCAGTACAGCTATAGCGGCACGACCGGCACCGCCGGCTACCGCATCGCGGTGGCGAACGGGGATGCCGAACTCGGCAGCGGGAACTCCGCGGACTGGACGAGCTACTACATCACGCCGCAGAACCGGTTCGGCTTCGGCACGAACGTCTGGTTCGACTTCCCGGACATCGCCTACTCGAACGACGGTTTCTACCTGTCGGCGAACGTCTACGACGCGAGCTCGAACTTCGTCGGCACGGCGCTCATTCGCACCGATCTGGCGGCACTGCAGGCCAACGGTTCGATCCCGCTCGGCTTCATCAACAGCATCTCGCACGGGCTGAACTTCGCGCCGCGGATGGCCAAGGCGGGTGCAGGCGACGGCATCCACTGGGGCTGTCTCGAGAGTTCTTCCAGCATCCAGGTCGGCTTCTACTCCGACGCGGGGACCTACTCGCGGGACGTCCGGACGATCGGCTCGATCACGTCGGGTGGGATCAGCTCGACCCCCAGTCCGGACAGCGTGAACTGGGCGGCGCGCGCGAACACGCGCTTCCGCGGTGCCTTCGGCAGCTCGGCGGAATTCGGGCTGATGTTCACATCGGGCCCGGTCGGCACGCGTGCCAACCCGCACATCCGCGTGATTCGCGTCGCGCCGCATCCGGCGCGGACCGTGTCGAGCGAGCACGACATCTGGAGCAGCACCGGCGCCTGGGCCTACGGGGCCGCGGCGACCAACGCGCAGGGCCACGTCGGGATCGTTGCGGCGTTCTCGTCGCCGACGATCCAGCTGCAGACGGCTGCTGGTCTCGTCGACAACTACAACGGCTGGCCGGGGACCTACTTCACCGGGGCTGCCGGGACGACCAGCCCCAATCAGGCGCGCTGGGGGGACTACTTCACGGTCCAGCAGCACTCCCGCTACACCGACACCTTCGTTGCGACCGGCATGAGCCAGCGCAACGGCACCACGGGCGCGAGCAACACGCCGCGGGCGTTCTGGTTCGGTCGGGATGACTACGAGCCGGGTTGGGTCACGCTAGCCGTCGAGAGCAGTCCGGTCACCGGCGTGTCGATCACGATCGAGCAGACCGACATGGACGGCCGGAAGGACGGATCGACCAACCTGACGCGTCGTTTCACGCCGAGTCAGCCGTACACGCTGACCGCACCTGCAACGCACACGGTGGGGCTCGTCACCTACGAGTTCGAGCGGTGGCGCTACCGCGTCTCGCCGACCGGCGGCTTCGTCAACGGCACGCTCGGAGACCGCATCCTGTCGGTCAGCACCATCGGGTCTCTCGACGACACTGCGATCGCCGACTACCGCGCGCGTCGTTCGCTGACGGTCCAGTCGACGAACCCGTCCACGGGTGTCTCGATCACCGCGACGCCGGGGGACATCAACGGCCTCGGCAACGGGTCGACGACGTTCTCGCGGACCTACCTGGACGGCGAGGTCGTCACCCTGACGGCGCCCGCGAGCGTCGGCTTCAACGACTTCCGCTACTGGCGGGTCAACGGGGTCCTCCAGCTCCCGTTCGGCCGGACGCTGAGCCTGACGATGGACGGGACCAAGACCGCGGTCGCGACCTACTACGACAACGTGGCGGGGACGACGACCTCGATCGGTGCTGGCTGCACCGGTTCCAATGGCCTCGTGCCGGTCCACAGCGTGTCCTGGCTGGCCGGCAACGGCCCGCAGCAGGGCTCGCCGGTGCGCTACCAGCTCTCCCTCGCGCGGTCCTCTACGCCTGCGGCCTACAACTTCGGGCTGTCGAACTCGACGCTGGGCGGGCTGCCGCTGCCGCTCGACCTGTCGATCATCAACAACCCGGGTTGCTTCCTCTACCACAACCTCGTGACGTCCGTCGGCGTCGCGACCAGCGCGCTGGGAACGGCAACCGTGACCTACACGTGGCCGGTCGACGTGGCGACGATCGGCGTCCCGCACTACACGAGCTACCTCGTGGTCGACCCCGGCAACGGGCGTCCTGCGGCGCTGACTCTGTCGAACGCGCGGGAGACGCGCGTCGGCGGCAACCGGTGAGGCCCGTCCTCGCCTGATGCCCGACACGGGTGCGCGGCTCCACAGAGCTGCGCACCCGCTCTCATGTCTGGGTTCCCACCTCCATTGCTGACTCCGAGAGCCATGACCTATTCGTTCGAACGCCGTCTCGCGAACCTCGAGGCCGAGAACCGCAGACTCCGTCGCCGGACGGGCTGGCTGACCGCACTCTTGCTGTCGGTGCCGCTCCTCGGTGCGGCACGTGTGTTCGAGCACTTCGCCGAGGTGCGCGCCGAGCGCTTCGTGCTGACCGACGCGAAGGGCGTCGAGCGGGGCGTGTTCGAGCTGGTGGGTGAGGGGCACCCCCAACTCGTGATGCGAGACCCGGACGGCGGGGATCGCATGATCCTGGCCGCGGACCCGCAGACCGCCTACCTGCTCTTCAAGGACCAGAAGCTGAAGAATCGGCTTGGCCTCGCGGTGGACCAGTTCCCGCACGTGTTGCTCCACGACGAGCAGCAGCTTCCGCGCATCCACCTCTCGGTCGGGGTCGACGGCGCGTCCAACGTGCTCCTGCACGACGGCGAGCTGTTCACGCTCGGGATGGGCATCGACAAGGACGGCAAGATCTGGCGCAAGCCGGAGATCGACCGGGAGATGGAAGCACGTGCGGCCGCTGGCGAGACCGGGGAGCGCCGCGCTCCGATCGTGCCGCCGGCGGAGGTCGAGGCGGGCAGCGGGAAGAAGGGCGGCGGGTAGCCAAGGGCTTCTGGGGCGCTGGAGGGGCAGCCCGGCTTATCCTCCCGGGCGATGCGTCGCGCCCTGTCTCTCTGTGTCCTGGCCGCCGCGGCGGTCCTGCCCGCCCAGCTCCCGACCCCGCGCGAGGCGCTCGGTCACGAGGTCGGCGCGGACCACTTCCTCGCCAACTACACGCAGCTGAAGGCGTGGTGGGGGCAGCTCGCGGCCCAGTCGGATCGCATGCGGCTCGAGTCGCTCGGCGAGACCGCCTACGGGCTCGACATGCAGCTCGCGATCGTGAGCGCACCGGAGAACCTGGCCCGCATCGACGAGCTCCGCGAGATCAACGAGCGCCTCGCGCTGGGGCAGGTCGAAGGCGAGGCGGCTGCGCGCGAGCTCGCCGTCCGCGGCCGCACGGTGATCTGGATCGACGCCGGGATGCACGCGACCGAGTCGGTGGCCGCGCAGAACATCCTGGAGCTCGTCTGGCAGATGGTGTCGCGCGACGACGCCGAGGTGCGGCGCATCCTCGACGAGGTCGTGCTGCTGGTCTGCCCGGCCAACCCGGACGGCATGGAGATGGTCGCCAACGCCTACATGGCGACCGGCCGCGTCGGTGGCATCCCGGTGCTCTACCAGCGCTTCGCGGGGCACGACAACAACCGGGACTACTACGCCGGCAACCTGGCGGAGACGCGGAACATCATGGGCGCGCTGTACCGGCGCTGGTATCCGCAGGTGGTCTACAACCACCACCAGACCGCGCCGCGCGGGACGATCCTGTTCACGCCGCCGTTCCGCGACCCGTTCAACCACAACGTCGACCCGCTGGTGATCCGCGGCATCGACCTCGTGTCGGCGCACATGAACCACCGGTTCTCCGCCGAGGGCAAACCGGGCGTGATCTCGCGGAGCGGCGCGTCCTACTCGACGTGGTGGAACGGCGGGCTGCGCACGACGGTCTACTTCCACAACATGGTCGGGATCCTGACCGAGGCGTTCGGGAGCCCGACTCCGTCGCGCGTCGAGCAGAGCCTGTCGCGCCGGGTGCCCTACTCCGACTATCCGGACCCGATCGCGACCCAGGACTGGCACGCGCGGCAGACGATCGAGTACCTGCAGACCGCGAACTTCGCGATCCTCGACCTCGCGTCCCGCTACCGGGAGGACTTCCTGCTGAACGCGTGGCGGATGGCGCGTCGTGCGATCGCGTGGGGTTCGGAGGACCGCTGGACGCCGACCCCGAGGCTCGTGGCGCTGCAGCGTGAGCGCGACGCCGAGAAGCGCGCGGCCGGTGATGCGGGCGAGGGCGGGCTCGGGGCGGCTGGAGTCGTCGATGCGTTCGAGGACCCGGCGCTGCGCGACCCTCGCTCCTACGTGCTGCCGTCCGACCAGCCGGACTTCGCGGCGGCGACGCGTCTGGTCCGCGCGCTCCGCCGGGCGGGCGTCGAGGCCGAGCGGCTGACCGAGGTCGTGGATCTTCCCGACGGGACGCGCGCGCCGGTCGGCAGCTTCGTGCTCCGCGCCGCCCAGCCGTTCCGTGCCCACCTGCGCGACATGATGGAGCCGCAGTGGCACCCGGACGACGTCGGGGCGTCGGGCGATCCGATCCGGCCCTACGACGCTGCGGGGTGGACGCTGGCGATGCAGATGGGCGTCGAGGTCGCGCGGGTCCTGGGGCCGATCGACCTGCCGACCGCGCCGGTCCCGGAAGTCGAGGTCGCATTCGGTCCGCGTGTGATGCCGGCGCGGGCTTCCGGCTACTGGCTGGATCACCGCTGCAGCAACCAGTTCGTCCTCGTCAACCGACTGCTGGCAGCCGGCGAACGCGTGCACTGGGCCGAAGCCCCGGTCCAGGTCACCGGCGAGACGTGGCCGCGCGGTGCTGTGCACGTCCGCGCGACGCCGGGTGCGACGCGCATTCTGGCCGAGGGGGCGGACGAGCTCGGCGTGCGCATCGCCGCGGTCGACGTCGATCCTGCGGGTCCGATGCGGAGGCTCTCGAAGGTGCGCGTCGGTCTCTTCGACACGTTCGGCGGCAACATGCCGACCGGTTGGACCGAGTGGGTGCTGCGGGACTACGAGTTCCCGGTCGAGCTGGTCTACGGCGATCGGATCGAGGCGGGGAATCTGAACGCCGACTTCGACGTGCTGGTCTTCCACACCGGCCTGCCTTCGGCCCGTGCGCGGTCCGGAGGGCGGACCAGGACCCGGACGCCCACCGCCGAGACCGACCGCAAGCTGCAGGAGGCGCTGCCGCCGTTCGAGGACTGGTCGAACCTGGCGGCGCGGCGGACGCCGATCAGCCGGGAACGCGGCCTCGCGGCGCTCCGCGCGTTCGTCGACGGAGGCGGCACGCTGGTGGCGCTCCAGGGAGAGGCGACCGCGGCGATCGCGCACTTCGACCTGCCGCTCGAGGAGGGCACCTACATCGAGGCGGACGGCGCGCGCCGCGCGACGGACAGCAGCGAGTTCTTCGTGCCGGGCTCCCTGCTCCGCATGGAGGTCACGGACGACGACTACCTCGGCTACGGCGTCGCGAGGGACCAGGTCGGGATGTTTCGGCGGAGTCCGGTGTTCGCGGCGACGGGGGAAGGGGTGGTCGCGGCTGCCACCTGGCCGACCGCCGAGCCGGTCCTCGCCAGCGGCTGGGCGATCGGGACCGAGCACCTGCACGGCAAGATTGCGGCTGCCCGCGTCCCGCGGGGTGAAGGGCAGTTCGTGCTGTTCGGAGCCGACGTCGTCTACCGCGGTCAGCCGGTCGGAACCTTCAAGCTGTTCTTCAACGCGATCCAGGGAGCCGGATCGCGGACCGTGTCGGGAATCCGGGGCGAGTGAGCGGGCGCAGCGGTTGCGTCGAGGACTCACCCGTCCCAGGGAGCGACCCATGCAGGGCCTGACGTTCGACAACCGCTTCGTCCGGGAGCTCCCCGCTGACGCGAGTCGCGAGAACCGGCCGCGGCAGGTCGAGGGTGCGGCCTACTCCTTCGTCGATCCGACGCCGGTCGCAGCGCCGCGGCTCCTCGCCCACAGTCCTGAGGTCGCGGGAGAGCTCCTCGGTCTGACCGAAGCAGAGGTCGCGTCCGCGGACTTCGCCGAGGTGTTCGGAGGCAACCGCGTGTGGCCGGGCATGGAGCCCGTGGCCGCGTGCTACGGCGGCCACCAGTTCGGCCACTGGGCAGGGCAGCTCGGCGACGGCCGCGCGATCTCGCTCGGGGAGGCCCTCGCGACCGACGGCAGCCACCAGGAGCTCCAGCTCAAGGGAGCCGGCCCCACGCCCTACTCGCGGCGGGCCGACGGCCGCGCGGTGCTCCGCTCGTCGATCCGCGAGTTCCTGTGCAGCGAGGCGATGCACCACCTCGGCGTGCCGACGACGCGGGCGCTCAGCCTCGTCGCGACCGGGGACGACGTGGTGCGCGACATGTTCTACGACGGCAACGCGAGGGCTGAGCCCGGCGCCGTCGTCTGCCGCGTGGCGCCGAGCTTCCTGCGTTTCGGGACCTACGAGCTGCCGGCTTCGCGCGGTGACCGCCCGCTGCTCGAGCGTCTCGTCGACTTCACGACCGACCAGCTCTTTCCGGATCTCGAAGGGGACCGGGACCAGCGTCGGTCCGACTGGTTCGCCGAAGTCTGCCGGCGCACGGCTGTGCTGATGGCCCACTGGATGCGCGTCGGGTTCGTCCACGGCGTGATGAACACCGACAACCTGTCGATCCTCGGGCTGACGATCGACTACGGGCCCTACGGCTGGATCGACAACTTCGACACGAACTGGACCCCGAACACGACGGACGCGCAGACGCGACGCTACCGGTTCGGCCAGCAGCCTGCGGTCGCCCACTGGAACCTGCGCGCGCTGGCGCTCGCGCTCGAGGACCTGCTGCCGGCGGACGCGCTCGAGTCCGGGCTCCAGGTCTACGTCGACACGTTCCAAGCTGCGCACGCGCGGATCGTGGCGGCGAAGCTCGGCATGGAGGACTGTCAGCAGCCCGACACGGAGCTCGTCCAGGAGCTCTGGACGCTGCTGCAGCGCGGAGAGGTCGACATGACGCTGTTCTTCCGCGCGCTGGCCGCGGTGGATCCGGCGTCTCCCGATCCTGACGCGCTCCGGGAGTGCTACTACGTGGACGAGACGTTCGTGGCGGAGCGAGATGGTCTCGCCGCGTGGCTCGACCGCTATGCGGCGGCGCTCGGTCGCCTGGACTCCGACTCGCGCCGAGCCCGGATGAACGCGGCCAACCCGCGCTTCGTGCTGCGCAACTACCTGGTGCAGGAAGCGATCGAGCAGGCGGAAGCCGGCAGCACCGAGCGGATCGGCGAGCTGCTCGAGGCTTCGCGGCGGCCCTACGACGACGGGCCGGAGATCGCGCGCTTCTGCCAGAAGCGCCCGGACTGGGCGCGCGTGAAGGCTGGCTGCTCGATGCTGTCCTGCAGCTCGTGACGGGTCAGCGCTTCTCTTCCGCGTAGCCGCCGCCGGCCTGCTTCCACCAGCGTTCCCACTCCTTCACGGCCTTCTTCCGGTCCCCTTGGCTGTCCTCCGGCTTGAAGCCGTGGGTGTGGCGGGTGATCGCCTGCAGGTATTTGATCGCCACCTGTCGGTTCTCGATCGAGTCGGACTCGAGCATCACGACGAGCAGCGGCACGAGCGCGCCGCCGCGGTGCTCCTCGATCGCGCCCACGGCCTTGTCGAACAGGTCTTCCTCTGCGCTCTCCAGCGCGACCAGCCGGTCAGCGATGCCGTCGCCGTGGAGCAGGTCGAGGCCCTCGTAGACGGCGAGACGTCCCTGCTCTCCCTTGGGCAGCGCGCGGTCGACGAGCTTGCTGAGGCTGTCGCGCGTCGCGAGCATGCGGAGCGCCGCAGCGAGCTCGTTCTTCACGCCGTTGTCACCCTCGGCGTCCGCGCGGGTGCTGAGTGCGAGGGCCGCCTCGTGGATGCCGAGGCGGCCGAGCGCGCGGGCCGCGAAGATCCGCACGTTCCGGTTGCCGTGGTTCAGCGCGGCGATCATCGCCTGGGCGGCGGTGTCGCTGCCGTTCTCGGCGATCGCGCGCGCTGCGTTGGCGGCGACGACGCCGTTGTCGCTGCCGAGCAGCGGGAGGATCAGCGCCTCGTGGCGCGGCTCGGAGATCGTGACCAGCGCGCGCGCCAGCATCTCGCGCAGCTCCTTCGGTTCCTTCGGGTCGGCTGCGGTCTCGGCGATGACCGGTACCAGGGAAGGGCCGATCTCGTCGACGAGCTTCTGCAGCACGAGTGCCTGGGTCTGCGGGTCCTTCTCGTTGCGCAGCGTCGCGAGGAACGGAGCGGTGTGCTCCCGGAGGTTGCCGGTGAACGGGTAGACCTTGATCTTCGGCGCGCGGTCGTAGCGGTAGTAGGTCGTCAGCATCAGGATGCCGAGCGCCGTCTGGTAGATGCGACCGCCCTGTCCGCCGTACGCGCGGTCGGGGGGCCACGACCCGGCGTAAGCCGAGCCGCGGTTGGTCTCCTGGAGCTCGAGCAGCGACTCCTTCAGCGCCTTGTTCCAGGTCTTCCAGTGCTGGCCACCGACCTGGAACAGCGAGAGCGTTCCGTAGTACCAGTAGTAGAAGTCGGGGTTGTGCTTGGTCGGCACTTGCTCGATGAGGCGCCACGCCGGCATCGCGATCTTCGCCTCGTGGGCCTCCTGCCCGAGGAAGAGGCGGCTCGTCATTCCTGCCGCCGTCAGGCGCAGGTTCTCGGGGGCGAGGCCCGGGCGGTGCGTGTAGCCGACCTGGTAGTAGCCCGACATCGTCACCGCATCGAGGAAGCGGATCGCATCGCGGAAGCCGACCACCTGGAGGTTGGCCTTGAAGCCGGCGTTCAGCGCCATCACCACCCAGCCGACGACCGAGGTGTCGCCCGCCTGGCGCGCGTCGTACCGCCAGCCGCCGCCGTTCGGGTCCTGGGAGAACGCGATGTAGTCGAGCGCGAGCTGGGCGGCGGCGCCCAGCGACGGGTCGTCGGTGTAGGCGAAGGCCTCGCAGAGAGCCTGCGTCGCGATCGCATGGCCGTACATGTAGTGACCCGACACGGTCTCGAACTTGCCGTAGTCGATGACGCGTGCCTTCAGCCACTCCACGCCGCGGCGCACGACCTCCTGGTGATCGCCCTGGTCCGGGGTATGGCCGGAGGACACGAAGGCCAGCACGGACAGGCCGGTCATCGCGATGTCCCACTCGGCGTTGCCCATGCCGGCGTTCCGCGCGTCGAAGTCGCGGTGGTTGAGGACGAAGGCCCGCGCCCGCCAAGCACCGTCCGGATCCTGCGCGCGGGCGAGGAAGTCGAGGCCCAGCTCGATCGCGCGCTCGGTGTCCGAGCCGCCGCCGTTGGCGCGGGCGAGCTTCAGGCGCTCCGGCTTGGCGAGCACCCGGAGCTTGGCCTTGGCACTCGGTCCATCGCTGCGGCCGGGGAGTGCGACGACCTCGGGAGCGGGCTCCGTGCGCCGGTAGTTCCACTGCGCGTCGTCCTCCCAGTGCGCGCGGATCTGCAGCGTGGCGTCGAGGCGGGCGCTCGGGCCGGCCTCGGGGGAGTAGCCGAACGTGTTGCCGGTGAGAGGGGCCACGAGCTCGAGCGCGCGCCTCCGGACCTCGGTCGTTCCGCCGAGGTGGAGGATGTCGATCGCGGCCGCGACAGACGCGACCTGGAGGGGTCGCCACGCCACCGGGACGTCGGCATCGACCACGTAGGCGAGGAGTGCGGGTGCCGCCTCGTGCCATCCGTGGCGCTCGTTCGTCGCTGCTTCGAAAGCGAGGCGGGCGACGAAGGGCAGCACGTCCGGGAACAGCGCGTCCACGTCCGCCCGTCCGAGAGCTGCGCGCTCGAGATCCTTCGGGCTCGGCGACGCGATCTGCAGGACCTTGGCCCACGCGGCCACGGCGTCGCGGCAGGCTCCGGCGCGTTCGGGCGGGAGGTCCGCGTGCAGGCTCCTCCATCCCACGTCGCCGCCGCCCATCACCATCGTCCACATGCTGTGGCTGCGGGCAGCGCCGACGCCGAGGTGTGGGCTCCGCGAGACCATGCCGCGGTGGTGTCCGGGGGAGTGGTACCAGCCCTCGAACGCTCCACGACCGTCGACGCTGCCGCCCAGGCAGTTCTCGCCGACACCACCGCCGTAGCCCTCGAGCCGGACGCGGTCGGAGGGCCCGCGGTTGCGGGCGACCGGCGAGATGTGGCCGAAGTAGCCGAGGTCGACCATCTCCTGGCTGTGCTTCCGCGAAGCGGCGTTCATCCGCTCCTCGACCTCGAACGGCTGGAGGCCGAGCACGCGGCGGTAGCGGTTGAGCACGTCGACGAACTGCCACTCGGTCGCATCCAGGCTGAACGAGGCCTGGCCGTTGTAGATGTCGATCGCCTCGGCGAGCTGTTCCTCGACGAGCCACCGCTCCCAGGGCGTCATCTGCTGCTGGACGCGCATCAGGTCCGCGCCCCGTCCGAGCACGTCGCCGACCTGGTGGGCGCGTAGCTTGAGCAGCAGCCAGAGCACGTCCTCGAGACCGGACTGCTCGCGTCCCGGCAGGTGGCGCTGCTCGCTCGTCGCTGCGTCCGCCGGGCGGCTGTAGGGGTGGGGCCCCAGGCCCTTGCCGGTCTCGCGGACGAGGCAGGTGTCGGCGGCGCTCAGCGCGGCCTCGAGCGCAGTGACGCGGAGCAGGAGTGCGTGCGCCGATTCCGCGGAGAGGCGGGCAAGTGCGGCCCGATCGCGCTCGACCTCCCGCTCGTAGGTCTCGTAGAGGTCCTCGAGCGCCGCACGCTGTGCGTCGACCTGTCCCTGCTCGGGCTTGTCGTACCTGCCGATCAGCTGGAGCAGCTCGCCGCGCGGCGCGCGGAGCGCCTCGTAGGCGGTGAGGACCGCGGTCCGCTGCCGTTCGCTCCGTGCGTAGGAAGCGAGCCAGCCGCGCACCTCGTCGTAGTCGGGCGCGAGCGCCTCGCGGATGGATGCGGCGGCCGCGCGGAGCGCGTCGTGGCCCGCGCCGCCGAGCGCGACGAAGCGCTCCAGGTCCGTCTCCTCGGTCGAGGGTTGGAACGGGAGGCGGACTGCGTCGAGGCCAAGGCCTGCGATCGCCTCGAGGGCGAGGTCGATCGTGCGGGCGCGGTCCCGGACGTCGAGCGGCAGGAACTGGCCGCGGTATCGGTGGTAGCCGCCCTTCGGGACACCCTGTCCGCGTGCGGCCGCGAGCGCGTCGTCGGTCGCCGCCTTCAGGCCCGGATCGAGCGTGCGCGCGCTGGCGAGCGCGTCCTCGGCCTCCGCTTTGGCGCCGACGAGGAATAGCCAGCCGGACACCGCCAGATGCTCCTGCGCGGTGCGTTCGGCCGCGCCCGCGACCTGCGCGACACGCGCCTTCGGATCGAGCTTGCGGAGGTCGTCGAGCGATCCGGCACGCGCCAGCGCCTGCACTTCGAGGCTGATCGCGGCTAGGCGCCCGGCGGCTTCGGCCGCGACCGCATCGTCGGCCGTCAGCGTCTTGTACGCGTCCAGCAGCTCCTGATGACGCAGCTCGCGGCGCAGCGTCGGCTCCGACTGCCGCGTGGTCGCCATGTCCTGGCCGGCTGCGGGAGCGGCCCCGACGAGCGCGACGGTCAGCAGGACAGCGAGCGAGCGGGACACGGGTGCGACGCGCATGGGCGCGGAGGATACCTGATCCGTTCCCGCGTGCTCAGGAGCGGCTGCGTTCAGCCGCGGCGCAGCGCGCGGGCTCGATCGAGCGCGAGCTCGAGCGCGAGCAGGTTGCCGAACGCGAGGTCGTGCTGCCATGCGGGAGCGCGCATCGCGGTCAGCACGCCGGCGAGTCGATCCCGGTCCACGTGGTCCCCGAGCGCCATGACTTCCGGTCGGAGCCGGTCGGCGATCCGTTCGTCCGCGAGGAGCGCGAGGCGGGGGGCGGACGTCTCCTCGAGAGTCCGCGCGTAGGTCCGCTGGCCGGTCAGCTTCTTGAACGCGCGGCGCGTGAAACCGAGCGCCTCGGGCGCGAACCGCCATGCGTTCGCGACCGTCCGCGGCAGTGCTGGTCCTCCACTCTCGAGGGGAAGAGCCGCGAGGCGCGGCGCGAAGCGCGCGAGCACCTGCCGCGCGAACCGGTTGCCGACGCGCTCGTGGGCGGGCGTCCGTAGCAGGACTTCGAGCGCCGCGCGCGACGCCAGCGGCGACAGGCAGGGCCACAGGCGATCGGTGCTGCTCGCGATCCGGCCGTGCCAGGAGCGCATCCGGAGTCGGAGATAGGTGTGGTCGAGCCGGAACGACATCGGCACGTCTCCGGTGACAGCGCGGTCCGTCCGGGCCACCAGATCCGTGAAGTGCTCGACCGGGGACGGGCGTGCCTCGGGTCCGAACAGCGCGAGATCGGGCGCGCCGGCCGCGTAGCGTGCGCGGCTGATCGCGGCGGGGTCGAGAGGACCGACCGCGTCCGGGGACGGCCGCAGGATCTCCCACCAGTAGCCGCGTGCGACTTCGCCGAACGAGCCGTTCAGCGACGCACCGAAACGCCCGCTCAGCTCCCGGTGCACCCGGAGGATGCGCGCGTATCCGATCGCGTTGACCAGCCCGTCGGTCAGCTCGACGGCGTCGAGGACCTCATCGGCCGTCGGTGGCGCGCCGAGCGGCAGGACGAGGTGTCGGAGTCCGAGCTCGCGTGCGATGCGGCCGGACAGCAGGACGTCGGCGCCGTCGGCCGGGCCGGTGACCGTCGTCTCGATCGGCAGCCCGGCGCGCATCAGGAAGCCGCAGAGCAGGCGCGAGTCCCAGCCCGCAGTCAGGTCGGCGACCGGCCGTTCGACGGCGTCGCCCAGCCGGGCCCCGACGTCCAGCATCACCGCTCCGAACGCGTCGACAGCCTCGGTGCCGCGGATCGAGCCGGGCTCCAGGTCCTCCGGCTGCCACGTCCGCGCGACGGGTCGTGCGCCGCTGGCACCGAGCGCGAAGCGCGTCGCCGCGGCGAGTGCGCGCACCGCCTGCCACGGGGTCCGGTCCTCGTAGATCACGCCGGTGGCGAGGAACTCCTCGCAGGCCGTGGCGTCGAGCGGTGAGTCGCCCAGCGCGGCCAGCCAGAGCGCCGAGCTCGCGAAGGCCGAGGCGCCGTCGCCGACCCGCACGTGGACGTGGTGTGTGCCGATCGGATCGGTGGCGAGCTCGGCGGTCCGCTCGTCGCCGGCCGCCAGCGCGAAGGCTCCGTCGGCCCGCGCGGCCACGGCCTCGACGCCCTCGTCGATTACGGAACGGGCGGCATCGGGGACGAGGCAGGTGCCCGACACCAGCGCCCAGCGCGGGCCTTCCTCGACGATCTCGGGCGCGCGGGGTGACGCGCGTCGGGCGAACGTCGCGACGCGCACCCCGGACCGGACCACGGTCTGGACCGGAGCGCCGAAGCCCTGGCCCGCGGCCACGCGCAGACCGGCCTCGAAGAGGCGCGCGGGCTCGGGGCCCGCTCCCATCACGATCAGGAAGTCGGCCACGCGTCTCCCTGGATCGCCGTCCGTCGCATGGTCGGGATGCTACGCAGCCATCGCACCGTTGGAACGCCTTCCGTCGGCGATCTGCCGGGCGAGATAGACTTCGGTCCGATGGGTCGTGGCGCGCGTTTCCTGGCTTGGTGTGCAGCACTCGCTGCGGCCCTCGCGCTCGCCGGACTCGCCGCGGGGTCGGGAGACGAAGGTGGGCCGTTGTCGAACGTGGAGGTGCCTACGGGAGCCGCCGCCCCGTCGATGGACACCGACGTGACCCCCGACGGGGCGGTGACCGCGGTGCCGCGCGTGCTCGCGCCCGCCGCGACGGACGACCTCGTCGAGAGGGTCCGCGCTGCAGGTGGCGGCATCACCGGAGTCGTGCGCGGCCGCGCGGGACTGCCGGTGCCACGTGCGCTCGTCTATCTGCTCGACCGAGGACTCGAGCGCCGGATCGGCTTCACGCGCGCTGACCCGCAGGGGCGGTTCTCGTTCGGACGGGAAGATGGGCTCTTCGACGCCGCGGAGGAGCTGGCGCTCGCCGGGCACCACGCCGAACACGGTTTCGCCGAGCCGAGGCCCGTGCTGCTGCCGCGCGCGGGGCAGGTCGAGTCGGTCGAACTCACTCTCGATCGCGATCATCTCCGCATCGAGGGACGGGTCCTCGGTCCGGACGCCGCTCCGTTCCCGGACTTCCCGGTGGCTCTCGTGTGGATGGAAGGCCCCGAGCGGGACGCGCCGGACTGGCTCGTCGGCGGCTCGGACGCAGACCTGCGGACCGACGAGGACGGGCGGTTCGTCGCGCTCGGGATGCGCGCCGGTCGCTACGAGGTCGAGTACGAGCCTGACACGATCCCGCTCGGATTTCGCGAAGACGCTCCCGACGCGCTGGTCGAGATCGACGCAGGACTCGGTCCGATCCGGCTCGAGGTTGCGAGTGTCCGGATCGATGTGGACGTCGTCGGAGGGGACGGCAGCCCGCAGGTCGCGGACAAGATCGCGTTCCGTGTCTTCGCGCCGGACCAGGCCGACCGGGTCGGCGCGGCGTTCCCGGGCCGCACGCCGATCCCGACCGTCGGCGAGTTCGACCAGCGCCAGTCGGTCGAGCAGACGGCGTCCACTGCGATCTTCGTGGCACCCGGCGCGCTGGTCGTCGTCGCTGCGTCGCGCGCCGGTCGCGTCGTCGAGCAGCGCTACCGGGTCAGGTCGTCGCCGGCGCGTCAGGCCATCCGCCTCGACTTCGCGGAGGTCGCGCGGGACGGCACGCTGGTCCGGCTCGACGTGCGTCGACCGCTGGGTGGTCGGCCTGCCGAGACGCTGGTTCGCGTGCGACGGCCGGACGGCCTCCTCCACGCGCCGCTCGGCCTCGCGGACGTCGGCTCGGGTTTCTGCGTGCTGCCTCCCTCGGGCGAAATCCTGCTCCCGCCGGGACCCTGCCGGCTCGAAGTCCTGGGCGACGGCTTCGAGGTCGGGCGGGCGTGGTTCGAGACGGACACGCGGATCGCCGCGTTCGACCTCGAGGTTCCCGCCCCGCCCGGTCGCGTCGAGCACACGGTCGAACTCGGCGTCGCCTCCTACCTCGAGATCGAGGTGGTCGCCGACCAGGGCATTCCCAACGCCGCGGCGCGAGCTGCCTGGTCGGACCCGCCCGAGGGCACCCGAGGTGAGCCGCTGCTGAGGGCCTACGCGTCGGCCGAGACGGAGGAGCTCGGCGAGACGGCGCTCCGGCTGGCGTGGATCGGCGACGACGGCAGCTGGCATCCGGCTCGGGGGGTGCCCCACGTGCCGGGGGCGATGACCCGGATCCGTCCGCTCGGCGCGTTCGCCCCCGGCGCCGTCCGCTTCGCGATGCAGACCTGGCGTCCGGCGACCGCGGACGATGCGCGCGGACGGACGTTGGCCCTGGTGCCGGGTCGCAACGTGCTCCGCTATCGGCTCGGGTTGGACGGCGTGCTCTACCCGATCGGTCGGTGAGCGCGGGCGCCCGTGCCTGCTGTCGGGCATCATGTCGCGCGCGATGAACCAGGCTGCCGCAACCGTGCCGGAGACCGTCGAGGCCTGGGCACTCGCGTTCATCACGAGCACGGATCTCGCGCACAAGCTGCGGCCGCCCGAGGCGCCGATCGTCTTCGCCGCGGACGCAGTGCCGCTCCGGATCGATGCACCCGGCCGTCCTGCGGAGCTCGAGGTCGTGCCGCGCTCGAAGCGCTCTGTCCGCCAGGGAGAACTCGGCGATCCGACCAAGCGCGCGCGGTTGCTCCACACGTTCTGGCACCACGAGCTGCAGGCGGCGGAGCTGATGGCATGGGCGCTGCTCGCGTTCCCCGATGCGCCGGAGGAGTTCCGCAGAGGGCTCCTGCGGATCTGCGGGGACGAGCTGCGGCACATGCGGATGTACGAGGCGCGCATCCGCGAGATGGGGCATGCGGTCGGGGACTTCCCGGTCCGCGACTGGTTCTGGCAGCGCGTCCCGAGCTGCGAGACGGTCGTGCAGTTCGTCGCGCTGCTCGGCCTCGGGCTCGAGGGGGCGAACCTCGACCACGCGGATCGCTACGCGGCCTGGTTCGAGTCGGCTGGGGATGCGAAGGGCGCGTCGGTCCAACGAGCCGTGGGCGCCGACGAGATCGCGCACGTGCGCTTCGCCGCGGAGTGGTTCGCGCGGCTCGGCGGTGCCGAGCTCGAGTTCGAGGACTGGGCGCGGTCGCTCGTGGCGCCGCTGACGCCGGCCCTCTTCCGCGGCCGGCCGATGAACCGGGAAGGCCGGCGGCGGGCTGGGTTCAGCGAGGAGTTCCTCGACGCGCTCGAAGCGTTCGAGGCGCAGCGGTGACCGCGGCCTTCGTGCTGAACGTCGACGCCGAGTTCGAGCTGTCGGACCCTCGCTACGCGCGCTCCGACCGGATGCGCGGTCACACAGCACGGCTGGCGCGCGTGCTGCGGCCGGTGCTCCGCCGGGTGCATGGAGCGGAGCCGTGGTTCGTCGGGATCGATCAGGGGCGGCCTCCTGCCGGCGCCACGGGTGACGCCTGGTGCCCGACGCCGGGCGCGTGTCGCGCGCTCGCGGCCTGCGGCGTCGAGCCGCCGCCGTCGCCAGCCGAGGACGTGCTCCGTGCGGTCAACCATCGGGCGTTCGGCGCGGGGCTGGGCCCGGTCCTGCCGGGTGCTGGGTTCGCGACGGACGTGGCCACGGTCGAGCACCTGACCGCGTCCGCGCCCGACCGGCCCTGGCTCCTCAAGCGTCCGCTCGGATTCAGCGGCAGGATGCGGAAGGTCGTCGTGCCGTCCCGGCTCGATCGGGCGGCCCGGACGTGGATCGAAGCTTCGATGGGTGACTACGGGCGAGGGTTGATGGTCGAACCTCTGGTCGAGCGGCTGCTCGACGTCTCGCTGCACGGTCGACTCGCGCAAGGCGGCCAGCTCGCGGAGCGCGGCGGGCCGGTCGTGCTCGCCAACGCCGACGAGGGTGCGTTCCTCGGCGCGCGCCTCGCGGGGGACAGGGATCTCGGGGCCGAGGAGCGCGATGCGCTGGAGGCCGCGTTCGGGCGCGTCGCGGCGGCGCTGGCCGCGTGCGGCTATCACGGTCCGTTCGGGATCGACGCGTTCCGCTGGCGTGACGACGAAGGGAGCTTGCGCTTCCATCCTCTGGTCGAGGTGAACGCGCGCTACACGTTCGGCTACTGGGTCGGTGTGCACGGCGCCGAAGCGTTCCGGCTGGAGCCGTGAAGGGCGTCGGTTCTGCGGTGGACGGGGCCGAGGAGCGCCGCTACGACTCCCGCCCTTGCCGCTCCTCCCCGATACGCCGCCCGGCCCAGCGCTGATCCGGGTCCTCGTCGCGCTGCTGTGCCTGATCTGGGGCAGCACTTGGCTCGTCATCCAGGAGGGGCTCGACGACCTGCCGCCATTGACCTCGGCGGGGGTCCGGTTCGCGCTCGCATTCGCGGTGATGTGCTTCGCCGCTCCGCGACTCGCGCGCCGGGAGGGCGGTGGAACACCGCCGCCGCGGCTCTGGATCGTGGTCGGCACTCTGAACTTCGCGGTCAGCTACGCGATCGTCTACGTGACCGAGACCGTGCTGCCTTCCGGCCTCGTCGCCGTCCTCTGGGCGGTGTTCCCGCTGATGGCCGCCGTGCCCGGTCACTTCGTGCTCGGCGAGCGGCTGGGCGTTCGGCAGCTCACGGGTCTGCTGCTCGGCTTCGTCGGCACCTGCTTCCTGTTCGGGACGGACGTCTCGGACTTCGCGGCGGGCGAAGGGGAGCTCCTCGGCCCGATGGGTGCGGCGCTCCTCCTCCTGGTGAGCCCGCTGGTCTCGGTGGTGGGGCAGACCTGCGTGAAGCTCTGGGGCACGCGCCACAGCTCGGCGCTGCTGAACCGCAACGCGATGGGGCTCGGTGCGCTCCTGCTGCTCCTGGCGGCGCTCGTGTTCGAACGGGATGCGACGCCGCGCTGGACGCCCGCGGCGCTCGGCAGCATCGCCTACCTCGCGGTGGTCGGGACCTGTCTGACCTTCACGCTCTACTACTGGCTGCTGCGCTACGCCGAGGTCACGCGGCTCAGCGTCATCACCTACGTGACGCCGATCGTCGCGCTCGCGCTCGGCTGGGCGGTGCGGGGCGAGGAGCTGACCGCGGGCACGGCCGGCAGTGCCGGGCTCGTGCTGCTGGGCGTGGCGCTGGTCGGCGCGAGGCCACGCTCGGTGGCCCCGCGCCGCTGACGCTCTCGCGGATCAGCGCGCGGCCTTCTGCATCAGGTCGGCGACCTGACGGGCGAAGGCGGCCGGGTCCTTCGGCATCGTGCCTTCCGCGAGGAGAGCCTGGTCGTAGAGCATCGAGCTCCACGAGCCGAGGTCGGGCGAGCCGTCGGTCGCCATCTTGTCGAGGGCCTGGACCACCGGGTGGTTCGGGTTGAGCTCGAGCGTCCGCTTCTGGTCCGGGACCTGCTGGCCGTTCGCGCGCAGGATGCGCTCGAGGTGCGGGCTCATGTCCCACTCCTCGCTGACGAGGCAGGCCGGCGAGTCCTTGAGGCGGTGCGAGAGCCGCACGTCCTTGACCTTGTCGCCGAGCGCTTCCTTCACGCTGCCGACCAGGCCCTCGAGCTGCTTCTCCTGCTCCTCGTGCGCCTTCTTCTCCTCCTCCGACTCCGGGAGGTCGAGCGCGCCCTTCGCGGCGGAGATCAGCTTCTTCTCCTCGAACTCCTCGAGGCGCTGCAGGACCCACTCGTCGATCGGGTCGGCCATGTAGAGCACCTCGTAGCCGCGGGCCTTGAGGGCCTCGAGGTGCGGGCTGTTGCGGCAGGCGGACAGGCCGTCGCCCGTGACGTAGTAGATGCCCGGCTGGTCGGGCTGCATCCGGCCGAGGTAGTCGTGCAGCGAGGTCAGGCCTTCCTCGCGCGTCGACTCGAAGCGGAGCAGCGCGGCGATCTCGTCCTTGTGCTCCGGGTCGAAGTGGATGCCTTCCTTGAGGACACGGCCGAACGCCTTCCAGAAGGTCTCGTAGCGGTTGCGCTCGACTTCCTTCTTCTCGCCGTCCTCGCCCTCTTCCTGGGTCTTCGTCACGCCCTCGTCGGCGAGTTCCTGGAGCAGGGACAGCGACTTCTTGATGACCTGCTTGCGGATCGCGCGGGTCGCGCGGTCCTGCTGGAGCAACTCGCGGGACACGTTGAGCGGCAGGTCCTCGCTGTCGACGACGCCGCGCATGAAGCGCAGCCACTCGGGCAGCAGCTCCTCGCAGTCCTCCATGATGAAGACCCGCTTGACGAACAGCTTCACGCCGCGGCTCGTCTTCTCGAACAGGTCCATCGGCGCCTGGCTCGGCACGAACAGCAGACCGGTCATCTCCTGCGTGCCCTCGACCTTGAAGTGGGTCCAGGCCAGCGGGTCGTTCCAGTCGTGGCCGAGGTGCTTGTAGAACTCGGCGTACTGCTCGTCGGTGACCTCCGACCTGGGGCGGGTCCAGAGCGCGCTGGCTTGGTTGACGGTCTCCCAGTCGGTCTTCTTCTCGCCGTCCTCCTCGGTCTCGGTCTTCATCCGGATCGGGTGACGGACGTAGTCCGAGTACTTGCGGATGAGGTTCCGGACCTCCCAGGAGCGCATGAAGTCGTCCGCGTCGTCCTTCAGGTGGAGGACGATCTCGGTGCCGCGGGCGTCGCGGGTCGTGGGCTCGATCGTGAAGCCGTCCTTGGCTTCGCTCTCCCAGCGCCACGCCTCGTCGCTGCCAACGCGGCGCGACGTGACGACGACGCGATCCGCGACCAGGAACGCCGAGTAGAAGCCGACGCCGAACTGGCCGATCAGCGACAGGTTCTCGTCCTTGCCACCCTTGGCGGCGAGGGCGTTCATCAGCTGCCGGCTGCCCGAACGCGCGATCGTCCCCAGGTTCTGGACGAGCTCGTCGTGCGACATGCCGACGCCGTTGTCGCGGATCGTCAGCGTCTTCTTCTCTTCGTCGACCTCGATCTCGATGCGGAGCTGCTTGTCGTCTCCCAGGAGCGACGCGTCGGTCAGCGCTTCGAACGACAGCTTGTCGAGCGCATCACTCGCGTTGCTGATCAGCTCGCGGAGGAAGACCTCCCGGTGGCTGTAGAGCGAGTTGACGACGATCGACAGGACTTGGTCGACCTCGGCGGCGAACGCGTGCTGTTCGGCTCGTTGCGTGGTCATGATGGCGGCGGTTTCTCGGTTGGGTTCGGAACGCCCGGCGCGCGTCGTCCGCTCCCGTCCGGGAGGGGGAGCGCCGGAATTCGTGGGGCGAAGAGGATTCGCCGCTGCGCGCCCGGTTTCAAGATTCGGCGTGGCCGACACGGCCCGGCGCAAGCTCGAACGACAGCAGATCCCGGGCCAGCACCACCTCACCCGTGAACTCGGCGCGGGCCTCGGCCTCCAGGTCGTGGCCGTCGCACTCCGGGTAGAAGTGGGTCGGGACGAGCGTGTGGACGCCCGCGGCTGCGGCGGCCCGCCCGGCCTCGGCCGGGGTCATGTGCCCGGGGCCGGGCAATGCGCCGGGGAACGCGCTGTCGCAGATGAAGAGCTCGGCGCCGCGGGCGAGCGGCACGAGCGCTGGGCAGTACACCGCGTCGCCGCTGAACGCGGCGACCGCCCCGTTCGAGCCGGTCACCCGGTAGCCGAGGCTCGCGTCGGTGTGTTCGACCCGGACCGCCTCGACCCGGAGTCCTGCGATCTCGTGGCCCCCCTCGCCGATCTCCCGCACCTCGAGCTCGAAGCCGCGCGGGGACAGCCAGGGCCAGGCGGCGGTCAGATGGCCGAGCAGCTCGGCGAGCCCGTGGGCGCCCGCGACGAGCAGCGGCCGCCGGCCCTCGTAGCGGGGGCTGCGGAGTCCGAACAGGAGCGCCGCGAGGTCCGCGCAGTGGTCGGTGTGGAAGTGGGTCAGCAGCACGGCGTCGATGTCGCCGAGGTCGATGCCGCACGCGGCCGCGCGGCGCAGGACGCCGGGCCCCAGATCGACGAGCACGCGCGTCCCACCGTCCGCGACGAGGTAGCCGGCCGGGAAGCGGTCGGCGTTCGGCACCGCGGTGCCCGAACCCAGGATCGTCACGCGCATCGCAGGTCCCAGCGCTCCGATTGGTTCCAGCGCCCCGATGGCGCCCCGCTACGCCTGCCCGGCGTCGCGCCGTGCGTTCTCGTAGTCCTCGGGCGTGTCGATGTCGCGGAGGAAGCGCAGCTCCGGGTCGAACGCGCGGCACTTCTCCTCGGACAGCAGCTGGATGCCGGGGAGTTCGGCGAGCGCGAGGGCTCGCCGCTCGCCGCCCTGGACCAGCTCGCGGATCTTGGGCAGCGCGCGCTCGCTGTAGATGCCGCACAGCGGCTGCGGCTTGCCGTCGACGACCGGGATCACGCCGGTGTGGTCGCCGAGCTGATCGGCCAACCATTCGACGGCCTTGCCGTCGAGGAACGGCAGGTCACAGCTCGCGACGAGCACTGCGTCGCAGCGGCTGAACACGTAGGCCATCCCGGTCTCGATCGCCTGCAGCGGTCCGCCACCCGGGTCCTGGTCGAAGATCAGGTCACACTCGGTGTGCAGCGGCGGCAGCTCGAAGTCCTGGTCACGGGACACGACCGCGACCGGATACGTGAAGTCGAGCAGCATCTCGACCGTGTGCAGGAGCAGCGTCCGATCACCCCAGGCGAGCCCGGCCTTGGAAGTGCCCATCCGTGAGCTGCTTCCTCCTGCCAGCACGATCGAACCCAGGATCATGGTGCGCAGGGTAGGCCCGCAGATCAGAATCGGCAAAAGCGTGGACAAGGAATCTGCAATGGGCCGTTCGGAAACCGATCGGGTGCTTCGGCACCTGTTCCGGGCGCTCGATTGGCGGGCGCTCGGCGACGTGTACTGCGACGAGGGCGGGGAGGCGTTCTGGGCGGAGCACCGGGGCAAGGCGCTGCGACTCGGTCTGCGCTGGGCGGACGCGCTGCTCCCGCGGCTCGCCGCCGGCGGCTCGAGCCTCTACGCCGGTGGGGGCGTGGCCGACCTGCCCGCCGTCGTCGCCGAGGTCGTCGAGCGGGGGCGGACCATTCGCATAGCGAACCTCCGCGCCGCCGAGTGCCGGCTCCTCGCCGCCGGCCTCACCGAAGTCGGTCTCGCCGGATCGGTCACGGTCGTCGCGGAGGACGCCGGAGCTGCCGCGTCCGGGGCTGGCGTCCTCGACCACGTGTCGATGGTCAGCGTCCTGACCGATCCGGAGACCTGGCCCCAGGTCAGCGCGGTCGGCTACGGCCGGATGCCCCCGGCCCTGCTGGACGTCGACGCGTTCACCCGCGAGCGTGCGGCGATCGAAGCGCTCCTCGACGCGCTGCTGGCGGCGACCGGCCCGCAGTCGGTGTTCACGACGACCGTCGAGGAGGTGCCGTGGCTGCTGCGGGCGGCCGACCGCCTCGGCGTCACGGTCGAGGCCGACGACGTCCTCGTCGAGTCGGCGATCGTCGGGGACCCGATCGGGTTCCTCTCGGTGCGTCGCCCGGACGACGCAGAGAGACATACGCGATGACCTACGTCTACTTCCTGCTGCTCGTGTTCGGCGTCGCGACGACCGGCGCGCTGTTCCCACCCGGCGACTGGTACTCCGGCCTCGAGAAGCCGCTGGGGACCCCGCCACCTTGGGTGTTCGGACCCGTCTGGACCGCGCTGTACTTGGGGATCGCGGTGGCCGGCGCGCGGCTCTGGCGCGCCGCGGCCGGTGCGGCCCGTTCCCGGGCGCTCGGCCTGTACGCGGCGCAGCTCCTCCTGAACGCCGCGTGGTCGTGGCTGTGCTTCGGGCTCCACCAGCTCGGCTGGGCGCTCGTCGACCTCACGGTCCTGCTGCCGATCCTCGTGCTGTTGGTGCGGACCGCCCGGGCGGTCTCGGCGATGGCCGCGTGGCTGCTCGTGCCCTATGCGTGCTGGGTCGGCTACGCGACCTGGCTGAACGCCGGGTTGTTCTGGCTCAACCGGGGCTGACGGCCTGAGCCGGACCAGTCCCGTGTTTCGCGGCCGGCCCTCGCTACGCTCTTCGCCCCCATGTCCCGCTGGACCCCGCCTCGCTTCCTGCTCGCCCCGCTGACCAAGGGCGGGAACCTGCCGTTCCGCCGGCTCTGCGTCGACTTCGGGGCCAAGGTCACGATGTCCGAGATGGCCTACGCGAAGCAGGTCGTCCGGCGTCGCCCGTCCGAGATGGCGCTGCTCCGGCGTCACGAGTCCGAGCCCTGCTTCGGCGTCCAGCTCGCGGTCGGCAACCCGAAGGACGGCGTCCAGGCGGCGCAGACCGCGGTCGAGCGCGGCGCGGACTTCATCGACATCAACGCCGGCTGCCCGATCCACGACGTGATCCGCCGCGGCATGGGATCGACGCTACTCCAGCGTCCGGCCGCGCTCGCGCGCATCGTCGAGGCGATGGTCGAGGCGCTCGACGTGCCGGTGACGGTCAAGATCCGCGCGGGCTGGAAGGAGGGCGAGATCAACGCGCCCGAGGTCGCCCGGCTCGTCGAGGAGGCCGGCGCGTCGATGATCACTCTGCACGGCCGCACCCGCGAGCAGCGCTACACCCGCGCAGCGGACTGGGATCTCGTCGGGCAGCTCGTCCAGGAGCGATCCATCCCGGTGGTCGGGAACGGCGACGTGCTCACTTGGCACGAGGCCGAGGATCGGATCGCGCAGTCGGGCTGTGCTGCGGTGATGCTCGCCCGTGGTGTGCTGGTCAAGCCGTGGCTCTTCGAGGAGTGCGCGAGCGGCCGGACCTGGCTGCCGACCACCGCGGAGCGGGTCGAGGTCTACCTGCGCCTCGTCCGCTACGCGAAGGAGCACTTCCGTGACGACGAGAAGGGCCGCAAGCGGGCGATGTTCTTCCTGCCGTGGCACTTCTCGTTCTTCTGCCGCTACCGACCGATGCCGGAGGAGACTTTCGTCGAGAAGGCGCGCGCCTACCCGCTGATGCAGACGCGGGTCGTCGACGAAGGCGAACTCTCGCCGGCCGAGCAGGTGCTGCGCGACCCGCGCCCTGAGGTCCACGAGCGCATCGCCGCCCTGCTGTGGGACGCGGCGGACGTCGACGGTGCGTGTGCCGGGCTCGAGGTCCTGGCCGCCGAGGTCGGTCGACCCGAGCTCGACGATTCCGGAGAGTTCTCGGTCAGCGCCGGCTGACCTCCCTACGTCGAGCGCCGCCCATGCTGTCCGCGCTGCTGCTGATCGGGTCACTGCTGCTGCTCGCCGTCGGCGCCGAGGCGCTCGTGCGGGGTTCGGTCGCGATCGCGCGCCGACTCGGGCTGTCGTCGTTCTTCATCGGGCTGACGATCGTCGGGTTCGGCACTTCGACGCCGGAGCTCGCGGCGACGCTCGGCGCGGCGCTCCAGGGTCGTGAGGGCATCGGGCTCGGCAACGTCGTCGGCTCGAACCTGATGAACATCGCGCTGATCCTCGGTCTGACCGCGTGGCTCCAGCCGATCCCGGTGCGCTACGCGGTGATCCGGACCGAGGTGCGGATCGCGATCGCCTGCGCGTTCGTGCCGTTCCTGGCGTTGACGAGCCCGGACCTGCGGCTCGGCCGCCTGCACGGGGCGCTGCTCCTGTGCCTGATGGGTCTGTTCCTCTGGCGCGGCTACCGCGTCGGCAAGGCGGAGGCCGCGGAGGAGCGCGCGATGAAGGCGCTGCTCGACGCGCCGCCGGTGCCGGCCGCCGAGCGGCGCCTGTCGATGCCGGTCGCACTCCTGCTGATCGCTGGCGGCCTCGCGGTGCTCGTCTACGGAGCCGACCTCCTCGTCGGGTCGGCGAGCGAGATCGCGCGGCGCCTGGGCTTGTCGGACGTGATCATCGGCCTGACCGTCGTCGCGTTCGGCACCTCGGCCCCGGAGCTCGTCACCTCGCTGGTCGCCGCCCGCCGCGGTCAGTCGGACGTCGCGGTCGGCAACGTGCTGGGCTCGAACATCTTCAACGCGCTCGGCATCCTCGGCGTGAGCTGCACCACGGTGCCGCAGTCCGTCAGCGTCGATCTGCTCCGCTACGACACGCCGGCGCTCGTCGTCGTCAGCCTCGCGCTCGTGCCGTTCCTCGGCAAGGGCGGTCGGATGTCCCGCCCCGAGGGTGCGGTGCTGGTGCTCGGCTACCTCGGGCTGATCGCGTTCCGGATCGCGATCGACGCCGGCTGACGGCGTGTGACTCGATCTCGTCACACGCCGTGACGGTCGGTCTCAGCCGCAGGCCGCGCGCACCGCGGCTTCGTCCTCGGCGATGCGCGCGCGGGCGACCTCGCCGCAACGGCGCAGATGGCGCGCCAGTTCGCGGAAGGTCTGCGGCGACGCGTCGCGGTGGTCGCTCGCCAGATCGAGCGCGAGGAGCGCGTCGTCGTCGCGGGACAGCGCTTCGAGCGCGTGGGCACGGACCTCGAAGAGGCGACACGACGTGCCGCCGGCAGCCAGCGCGCGGTCGGTCGCGCGGAGCGCGCCGTCCGCGTCCCCACGCTCGAGGCGCTCGGCGGCGACCTGGGTCCATGCCAGCGGGGAGGCAGGGATCGTGGCCGGGCGTTCGGGCTCGGTGGTCGGCGCGGGGGTCTTGCGGACCGAGACTGCACAGGCGCGTTCCGCGGCCCGCGTCAGCGCCTGCGCGAGGTCGTCGGCGCTCGGGTCGCAGCCGTGGCCCGCGGCGATCCGACGCGCGGCGTCCTGGACGTCGTCGCGCAGTCTTCGGTGCCGGATGAGGAAGACCACCCCCTCGGCGACGCTGCGCACGTCGGCGGTGTCGACGAGGAGCGCTGCGCCCGTGCGTTCGCCGAGCCAGCCGCGGACGCGCCGCGTGTCGCCGAGGACGCAGGGCACGCCGCAGGCCATCGCCTCGACCGCGAAGCGGTCGTCACCGTCACCCGCGAGGACCAGGAGGTCGAGGTCCTGGAGGAGCGTGGCCCGGGAAACGTCGGCGCGCACGAGGCACGAGTCCTCGATGCGGACGAGTTCGGGCTTCAGGTCGAAGTCGGCCAGCGTCGCCCTGAGCGCGGCGCCGGTCGAGGCGTCGACGCCGAACGTGCCGATGCGGGTCGGACCGGGTCGTCTCGGACCGGTCTTCGGCTGGAAGGTCGTCGGGTCGACGCAGAGTCCCATCGGGTGCAGCTCGCCGTGGGGGCGACCTGCGATTCGCGCGATGTCGCCGGCGACGATCGTCGGCACCGGGCGGCCCGCTTCGGGCGCGGCTTCGGTCACCAGTCGGACCACCGGAGCGCGGCGCGCGGCGACCGCGAACTCGACGGTGTCGGCCGAGGTCGCGACGAGAATGTCCGCTGCGGGCAGGCTCGCCGGGCTCGTGCCCCGGTGCGGGATGGGTGCCGGTCCCGCCGGTTCGGGGTCGCCGAACCAGAACAGGTCGACGTGGAACCCGCGGGCCGGCAGCCGGGACGCGAGCGCCAGGACGGAGCTCGGATCGCCGGCCGGGCCGGTGGTGGGGTCGAGGACGAAGACGACGCGCATCGGGGTATCCGCGGAGACCCCGGTGCCATCGGCGATTCGGCGTGCAGGACTTGAGTCGGACCCGGTCCCGGCGGACTCCAGCGCCCGCGGCTCCACCGAAGCTGCACCAGCGAAAGGACGCGCCGTGGCCTCGACGGTCCCGCCGCGTCCGTGTTGGCGCACGAGCCGACCGCCCGGCATGATCCCGCCCCGACCGTGAACCCCCTCATCCGCCTGATTCCCCCGTTCCTGGTCCGCGTCTTCGCGCGTCCCTACGTCGCGGGGGACTCCGTGGAGCAGGCGATCCGGACCGCTTCGCAGCTCTGGTCCGAGCGCGGCCTCGGCAGCAGCCTCGACCTCCTCGCGGAGGACATCGAGGACGAGGATACGGTCCAACGAAACACGGACACCTACCTCGAGCTCATCGACCGGACCGTGGGCGAGCCCGGGTTCGCGGCGGCGGACGCCCTCGATCGGCCTACGGTGTCGATGAAGCTGTCGAGCTACACCACCCGCCCCCTCGAGCGTGGAGGCGATGCCCGCGGCGCTGCCGACGCGATCCGGACGATCGCCGCCCACGCCCGCCGGAAGGGCCTCCGGTGCACGCTCGACATGGAGAGCCGGCACTGGACGGACTTCACGTTCGACCTGCTGGGCCAGCTCCACCGGGAGGGGCTGACCGACGTCGGCTGCGTGCTGCAGACCCGGCTGGACCGCACCGAGGCCGACCTGGACCGACTGCCGCCCGGAATCCGGGTCCGCCTCGTCATCGGGATCTACGCCGAACCGGAATCGGTCGCGATCACCGACAAGCGGGAGATGAAGGAGCGGATGCTCCGCTTCGCCCGGACCCTGCTCGAGCGGGGGCACTACGTGGAGTTCGCGACCCACGACGAGCCGTTCGTCCGTCGCTTCGTGGACGAGGTCGTGCCGGCCACCGGGGTCGGACCAGACCGCTTCGAAGTCCAGATGCTGTATGGGGTTCCGCGCGATCGGCTGCTCGGTGAGCTGCGCGGGCGCGGCGTGCGCTGCCGGCTGTACGTGCCGTTCGCGCTGGGCTGGCCGATGGCGATCGCCTACCTGCGTCGTCGCCTCGACGAGTATCCGTCGATGGTCTTCCTGGTCGCCCGGAACTGGCTGTTCCGGGGCTGAAGCACGGGCGCGGCGGGGCCATCCAACCCGTCCGTTTGCGCCCGACCGCAGCGGGCCCGAGGGCCGGGGCTTTCGGGCAGGCGGGCGGTCGTGCTATAGTCTGCGCCCCAATGTCCGGCCCACTCGCAACCATCGTCGAGCGCCTCTGCGCCTGGAAAGACGTCACCCGGAAGACCGAAAACGGCAAGGACAGCTTCTTCGTCCGGGGGCAGGTGTTCGCCTACCTCGGCAAGAAGGGTGTCGTTGTCCGCCTCGCCCCGCCGCAGGTGATCGAGGCCCTCAAGATCCAGGGCGCGAAGCGCCAGCCGGACGACGGCGACCCGCACTCGCGGGAGTTCGTCGAGATCCCGGTGACGGGACCGCGCGAGGTCGAGCGCGCGATGATGTGGCTCCGCCGGGCGTGCCGCCTCGGCCGGACCGCTGCCGGCCCGGTCTGATCGGGTGCGCGGCGCCGCGCGGTGATCTGCCGGCTGGCGCCCCGTCGACCTGATCCCGACCCCTTCTGGGCCGCCCCCTTCTGGGCCGCCCCCTTCTGGGCCGACCCTGTCCGGGACGGGGCTGCGGCCCGCAGCGCCCGGGTGACCCTCCGGTCACCCAGGTGCGGGCCGATTCGCTAGCATGTCACGGCTCTCCGTGCGCCGATCTGGATTCGTCCGTTCGGCGCGCATCGCCGTCCCTGTCGACGAATCGCGCCATGATCCGGATCGCGCCCGCCGCTCTCCTCTGCCTCGCTCTGTCCACCGCTTCTCCCGCCCAGGGCCTCGACCTCGAGGTGCGCGGGGGCACGCTCCCGGGCCAGATCGACATGTCCCTGAGCGGCGGCCTGCCGTTCCAGCAGTGGGCAGCGATCATGATCTCGGTGACGACGGGGCCGACGCCGCTCGCGCTCCTCGACCCGACCGACCCGCGCACGCTCCGCGTCGGCCTCGAGCTTCTCGACATCGCGCAGATCGGACCGTTCTTCGCGAACGGCACGTTCACGCCGCCGAGCCTGCCGATCCCGAACAACCCGTCGTTGATCGACCAGCGGCTGGTCTTCCAGGGGCTGTCGCTGCCGGCGCAGACCCGCCTCGTCGACGAGGTGTCGGCGCCGCGCGCAGTGTGGTTCGGTCCCGGCGGGATCTTCTACGACCGGCTCGTCGGCTTCCTGAACGCGCGTTCGTTCTTCCCGATCCTGCCGTCTGCGGACGGACGCTTCCTGCTCGCGGGGGGCGGGGCCGGCGCGATCTTCGCGCAGGCGGCGCGGAAGGACACCGAGTGGTACGACCCGCTGACCGACGCGTTCCAGCCGGGTCCCGATCTGACGATCGAGCGGTCGCTGCACACGGCCACCGAACTCCTCGACGGCCGCTGGCTGCTAGCGGGCGGCGTCAACCGGACCAACGACCCACAGGCGACCGCCGAGATCTGGGATCCGGTGGCGATGACCTTCACCCCGGTGGCGAGCATGGTGACCGGGCGGATGGGACACGCGGCGACGCGTCTGCCGGACGGTCGAGTGCTGGTGTCGGGCGGCATCACCGACCTGAACTCGCCGAACACGCCGATCGACCCCGTGTTCTCGATCACGCGCTCGGTGGAGATCTACGATCCGGCGACGAACTCGTGGTCGTCGGGCCCGCAGATGTCCAAGCCGAGGGCGGGCCACTCGTCCTTCTCCCGCGCGGACGGCCGGCTGGTCCTGGCCGGCGGCGTCAGCTGGTACACGTTCATCATTCGACTGCCCACGGTCGAGTCGACGACGGACATCTACAACCCGGCTACGAACCAGATGGCCTCGGGCCCGAGCCTTCGCCAGGCGCGCGCCCAGGGCACGGCCATCGAGGTCAGCCCGGGCCGCTGGCTCCTCGCTGGCGGAGTCGGGACCATCTCGCTGACGCAGTGGGGCACGCCGACGAGCGCCGCAGAGATCTACGACGAGGCGTCCAACTCGTTCACGGCCACCGGCTCGATGGCCCAGGCGCGCACGCTGCACATCGCCTATCCGCTCGGCAACGGGCGGTTCATGCAGATCGGCGGGGGTGACGGGACGCTGTTCGCGATCACCCCGCTGCAGACCGTCGAGGTCTACGACGTCGCGACCGGCAGGTTCACGACCGGGCCGGCGCTGACACGTCCGCGCGCCGCGGCGGGTTACTACGAGACGACCGCCGGCCAGCTGCACATCCTGGGTGGAGACACCCCCGCGGGCGTCGACAACTCGAGCGAGTTCTTCTACCGATGAGCGCGTCGGTGCGCGGAGCGCTGCTGTTCCTGCTCGCGCTCGCGGGCGGGCTGAGCGCGCAGGGAACGATCGACCTGCCGTCGCTGCGGAACAATCCGCAGAACAACAGCTACCCGTTCGCCGGGCCGTCGATGCGCTACCAGCAGTGGTTCTCCGCGCTCGAGTGGCAGCTCCAATCCGCGAAGCCGATCCGGGTGACCGGGATGTGGTTCTTCGCGGGTCCAGGTCGGACCGGCGTCGGCGGCCGAGTCGTGGACGTCGAGGTGACGATGGCGAACGCCCGGCCGTCGACCTACTCCGGCACGTTCGACAACAACTTCGTCAGCGGCCGCACGACGGTGCTGCCGCGTCAGCTGATCACGCTCCAGGCGCCGGCGAGCAATCCGTTCCCGATCCGGCTGCAGTTCCGCGACGAGTTCGTCTGGGACGGGTCGTCGGGCGTCGTCGTCGACATCAAGGTGTTCGACAACGGCAACGGCAACCAGCCTTACCTGTACGACCTCGAATACGCGCCGTTCACGCTCGGGCGGACGACGCGGCTGTTCACGATCAACAACCCGATCGCGCGCACTGCGGCCACGACGTCGGCCAACACCGGGCTGGCGATCCGCTTCCTGTTCGACGAGGCGCTCGCATGGCCGTTCGGCAGCGGCTGCATCGGCGAAGGCGGTCGCGTTCCGGCCCACACCGTCGACGGCGGCCTGCCGATCCCTGGCAACAGCGGCTACCAGATGCTGCTGACGGGTGCCGCCGTCCAGCGCACCGGTGTGTTCCTGATCGGCGCGAGCGACACGCGGTGGAACGGGACGCCGCTGCCGTTCGACCTCGCACCGTTCGGCGGCGTGGGCTGCTCGCTCCTCGTCGATCTCGTCGCGACCGCCACGGTTCCGACGGTCGGTGGAGGGCCGGGTACGGGGATCGCGCGTCTGCCGTTCCCGCTGCCGGGGCAGAGTTCCTACGTCGGCGCGTCGTTCTACTCCCAGTGGATCGTGCTGGACCCGGGTGCGAGCAACGGTGTGCTCGCGGTCAGCAACGGGATGCGACACATCGTCGCGTTCCGCTGACAGTCGGACGCCGTCGCCTCAGCGTGTGGCCGAGGTCACGATCTCGGTGTCGATCTGCGGAGGCTCGGCCAGCGCCTTCTTGACCGAACACTTGTCGACGACGCGCAGGATCGCGCCGCGATACTTGTCGGGGAAGGACTCGGGCAGCTCGATCCGGAGCGAGACGCGCGTGACCTTCTGGTCCTCGTTTCGCTCCCAGGACTGCACGAGACGGATGCCGTCGACCGGGATGTCTCGCGGCGCGCAGAAGCCGCTGATGTAGGCACCCGCACAGGCGCCGATCGAAGCGAGGAAGAGGTCGAACGGCTCGGGCGCCGTGCCCTGCCCGCCGTGTGCGGCGCTCTGGTCGGTGTGGATCTCGAAGCCCCCGACGTGGGCGGTGACGCGGCGGCCGGCGCCGAGCGTGACGTGGAGTTCCTGGCTCATTGCGTGGTCTGCGGGCGTCCGCAGCGGAGCCGGAACCACCCGGTGCCGGGCGTTGTTTCAGGCGTCGGGGCCGAACGGATCGTCCGTGCCTTCTCTCAGCCGTCGCGCGACCTCGACGATGTAGGGGTGCGCGGGGTTCCGGGCGACCGCGGCGTCGATGTGGGAGAGGGCGCGCTCGGCGTCGCCGAGGAGCCACGCGCACATCGATGCGAACATCCAAGGGCGTTCGTCCGTCGGCAGGCCTTCGGCCGCGCGGAGGAACTTCGCCTCTGCGGCAGCCGGGTCGTGGCCGAACAGCCGGTTCGGCGCGAAGAGCTGCCCGCACCCGCGCGCGATCAGGACCTTCGGATGCGCCGGGTCCCGTTCCTCGGCCAGCTGGAGCTCGGCCTCGATCCGGCCGCGCAGCTTCAGCGCAGCAGCGATTCCGGTGACGCGGCGCGACAGCAGCGCCGAGAGGATGCGGTGGATCTCCGCCGAGTCGTCGCCGGCGGCGATCGCCTGCTCGGCCGCGCGAACTCCCGCGTCGACGTCGTCAGCCAGTTCTTCGGGGAGCTCGGCATGCGTCGGGCGGCCGACGGCCATTCCCTTCCGGATGTCGCGGAGCAGTGAGCGTTCGAGGTGCGCCTCGGCGAGCGCGTGCAGGTCCTCGGGGCTCGCGTCGCTCGCCCTCGTTACGAGACCGGCGATGAGGAGATCGAGACTCGCGATGCCCTCGCGGCGGGCTCGGTCGATCTCCTCGGAGGTGGTTCCGGGGCGACCCGGGTTCGCCGGGGCGGAAGGCACTCCGGTGAGCATCGCAGCCGAGCTCGTCCCGACGGGACTGGCCCCGGCGAAGTCCAGCGACACGCCGATGCCCGCGATGGCGAGACCGACGAGCGCGAGGCTCCAGGTGCTGCGAGACGGCGCGCGGATCACTTCGAATCGTTCGGCAACAGCAGCTCGACCGGATGCACGACGCGCTGCGTGGAGCCGCACGCCCGCAGATGGGCGCCGATCTGCATCATGCATCCCGGATTCCCGGTTGCGACGAGTTCGGCGCCGGTCGCCGCGAGGTCTTCTGCCTTACGACGTCCGATCTCTCCCGCGATGCCCGGCTGCAGCAGGTTGTAGATGCCTGCCGAGCCGCAGCAGTCCTCGGCGCGGGGGTTCGGCGCGAGCCGAAGCCCGGGCACCTGCGCGAGCAGGTCGGTCGGGGCCGTGCGGACACCCTGGGCGTGGCAGAGGTGGCACGGTGCGTCGTAGGCGACGGTCACCTCGCGGCGCGCGGGCGTCGCGGTCAGTCCCTTCTCGGCGAGGAACGCCGTGACGTCCACGCAGCGCTGCCCGAGGTCTTCGGCCTCAGCGGTGCCGAGCAGGTCGCCGTACTCGCGCAGCGCAGCGCCGCAGCCGGCGCTGTTGGTGATCACGTGGTCGAAGCCTGCGAACGCGGCGACGTTGCGCTGGGCGAGGTTGCGAGCCTCGCGTTCTTGACCGTTGTGGATCAGGAGCGCGCCGCAACAGCCCTGCGCATCGGGTGCGACGACCTCGAAGCCGTTCTGGACCAGGAGGTCGCGCGTCTGTGCGTTGATCTTCCCGAACACCTGCTCCATCACGCAGCCGGTGAACAGCGCGACGCGCCCGCGGGACGGGCCGTCGGGCCGGAAGGTACCGCGGATCGGACGGCGGTCCGCCGCGGACGGCACGTGCGGGACGAGTGCGTCCATCGACTTCGGCAGCAGGCCGACGGCACGCGCCAGGCTGCGCAGTCCGATCCGCTCGGCGAAACGCGCGAAGCGGAAGAACGCGCGCAGCCGCCCCTGGTGTGCGACAACCTTCGCGAGGAGGAACCGGGTCAGCGCGGCCTTCGCTCCGCGCTTGGGTCGCTTCTCCTCGAGGTCACTCTTCACTGTCTCGAGGATGCGCCCGTAGCGCACGCCCGAAGGGCATGCGGTCTCGCAGGCGCGGCAGTCGAGGCACTGGTCGAGGTGCGGGCGGATCGCCTCCGGGTCCTCGACGCGACCTTCGGCGAGTGCGCGCATCAGGTAGATGCGTCCGCGCGGTGAGTCCGTCTCGAGCCCGAGCACGCCGTAGGTCGGGCAGGCTTCGAGGCACAGGCCGCAGTGCACGCAGTCGAGCGAGCGCGTGTAGAAGTCGAGGGTCTCCTTCATGCGAACACCTTCCCCGGATCGAGTTCGGCGAAGAGACGCTGCTCGACCAGGATGGCCCCGGGATCACGCGGAGTGCCGAGGCCGCGCCGCGCGGGAATCGTGAGGTCGAGTTCGGCGCTGACCCCGACTCCGGGCAGGGTTGCGAGGATGGCGTTCGCATCCGCCTCGTCAGCGGGGCGGAGCGCGAATCCACCCGTGCCGTCACACCACACGGCTGTGCGTGCTGGGAGCGTCGCCAGCAGCGCGCCGAGGCTGCTCGGTGGGACGAGGCCGAACAGCCGCTCACGTGGATCCTCGGCCGGGTTCGCCGGCTCGCGGGGCGAGGTCGCGTCGAGTCGGTACAGCTGCATCCGCGAACGGACGACCGCTGCAGCGCCCTCGAACCGGCCGCGAACCCGGAACGGGCCGCTGGGGTCCTGGCAGGCGAGTTCGACTTCGACCGGCGGCGCATCGTCCAGGCGGAGCGCGCGGAACAGCGACAGCGCTTCTTCGCGTTCCAGGTCGACCTTCTCGAAGGTCTCGGCGGCCCGTGGCATCGGACGCAGCTTGAGGTGCAGCTCCGTCGCCGCGCAGATGCGGCCGCGGCTGCCGACGAAGAGCTTGTGCAGGTCGAAGCCGGCCACGCTCTTCACGACGCGAGCGCCCGCACGGAACGCGACTCCCTCACCGAGCACCGCCGACATGCCCAAGAGGAGCGCGCGGGCGCCGAGCGTCGCGAGCGGCCCGGGCGCGAGGGGGAGCCCCTCGCGCCCGAGTGCGAACATGCCGCCCACCGTGCCGCGGCTCCGCGGGCAGACGAGCCGCAGCCCCTTCTCGGCGAGTGCGCTGTCGAGATCGGCGCGCAGCAGTCCGGGTTCGACGGAGCAGGTCAGGTCCTCGGGGTCGAGGCGCGTGATCCGGTCGAGCCCGCGTAGCGACACGGCCTGGACCGGACGATCCGGCGCGGGGACCTCCCGCTGGCGCGAGCCGGTGCCGCAGATGCGGACGGGAGGGGCATCGGGGTCGCGGCCCTGGAGCAGTTCGACGAGCTCGGCTGCGCTGGCGACCGAGGTGACCTCGGTGACCGGGAAATCGAAGGCGGTGGGGTTCGTCACGAATCGCTCTCCGCCAGCACGCGGGCGACCATGTGGGGCCACTTCGAGGTCTCCGCGCACGAGCTGCGCGCGGGCAGCACCTTGCCGGGGTTCGCGAGCCCGGTCGGGTCGAACGCGCGGCGGGCCCGCGCCATCACGTCCAGATCGTCCTCGGAGAACATCAGCGGCACGTGGTCCAGCTTCTCGGTGCCGATCCCGTGCTCGCCGGTGATGCTTCCGCCCATGCGGACGCAGAGCTCGAGGATCTCGCGGCCTGCTTCCTCGACCCGATGGCGCTCCTCGGCGTCCCTGCCGTCGAAGCTGATGTTCGGGTGGAGGTTGCCGTCCCCCGCGTGGAAGACGTTGCTCATCGTGATCCCGTAGCGCTCGCCGATCGCGGTGATCTCGCGCAGCGTCTCGACGAGCCTGGTCCGCGGCACGACGCCGTCGAGCACGTAGAGGTCGGGCTTGAGGCGGCCCATCGCGCCGAACGCGCCCTTGCGACCCTTCCACAGCCGCTTGCGCTCCGCCGCGTCCTTGGCCTGCTCGACGCGGAGCGCTCCGTGGCGCCTGAACATGGCCTCGACCTCGGGGGCCTCCTCGTCGAGGGCCTCGTCGAGCCCGTCGAGCTCGACGAGCAGGACCGCGCCCGCGTCCTGGGGGTAGCCGGCCCGGTAGACCGACGCCTCGACCGCACGGATCGTCGCCTGGTCGAGGATCTCCATCGCGGCCGGCGTGAGGCCTGATGCGACGATGTCGCCGACAGCCGCGCAGGCAGCGTCGACCGAAGTGAAGCTCGCGAGCAGCGTCCGGACGGAGCCAGGGTTCCGGGACAGACGGACCGTGATCTCGGTCGCGATCCCGAACGTCCCCTCGCTGCCCGTGAACAGGCCGATGAGGTCGAGCCCGTGCGGCTCGCGCGGCCCCGCCGCGTGTCCGAGGTGTGCGATCCCGCCGTCCGACAGGACCACCACGGCGCCGAGCACGTGGTCGGTCGTCATCCCGTACTTGAAGCAGTGCGGCCCGCCCGAGTTCTCAGCGAGGTTCCCACCGATCGTGCACACGGACTGGCTGCTCGGGTCCGGCGCGTAGTGGAGTCCGTGGACCGCGACATGCTCCGAGAGCCGGATGTTGACGACGCCCGGTTGGACCACCGCGTAGAGGTCTTCTGGCTCGACGTGGAGGACCTTCTTCATCCGCGCCGTCTCGATGCACAGCGCGTCGCCGGTCGGGGTCGGGCCCCCCGACAGGCAAGTTCCGGCGCCGCGCGCGACGAACGGCACGCCGAGCCGGTTGCACAGCCGGACCAGCCACTGGACCTCCTCCGTGGTCTCCGGAAGGGCGACGGCCGTCGGGCGCCTGCGGTGGATCGTGAACCCGTCGCACTCGTAGGCCAGCAGTGCCTCCGGCGTCGTGAGCGCGCGCTGCGGGCCCAGCTCGGCGGTCAGTGCGCGGGCGAGTTCGGACATGGGCGGGAGCATAGCGATGGGGGTCGGGCCGCTCCCGTCGTTGTCCGGACCGGCTCCGACCTGTAAGCCACAACCGCGCATGACTTCCAACAGCCCCGTCCGACCGGGAGAGCTCGACGGGCTCCTCTGCGAACTCGTCCTCGGGCGTCCGATGCCGAGCGGCGAGCGGCTTCTCGGCGTCGAGTACGAGCGGCTCCTCCTGGACCGGACCACCCGGGCTTCGGCTCCGCTCGACTTCTGTCGGCAGCTGATGATCGACCTCGTCGAGGACCTCGGCGCGACCCCCGTCGTCGAAGGCCCGATCGTCAAGGGGCTGGAGGCCGCTCACTTCGCGATGTCGATGGAGCCGGGCGGGCAGCTGGAGGTCGCATCCCCGCCCAAGCGCCGCCTGCGCGAGATCGACGCCTGCATGGACGAAGCGACTGCGGCGATCGAGAGGCGACTCGAGGGGACGCGGTTCGAACTCGCTGCGATCGGTCATGCGCCGGTCACGCCCGTCGAGAAGCTCGGCCTGCTGCCGCGGGAGCGCTACCGCATCATGGACGCCACCATGCCGGCGCGCGGGCCGCTGACGCGCAACATGATGCGCGCGACGGCGGGCTTCCAGCTGACCTACGACGTTCGGGATCGTGAGGACGCGGGCCGGCGCCTCGCGCTGCTCTACCGCTTCTCACCGGTGCTCCTGGCGCTGTCCGCGAACTCCCGCGAGGTTGCCGGCCGCGACAGCGGCTACGCGAGCTTCCGTCACCACGTCTGGTGGGAGACCGACCGAGCGCGGTCCGGGATTCCGGCCGGCTGCCTCCACGCGGAGACCGCGATCGACGGCTACCTGCGCTACGCCGCCGAAGCCGAGGTCCTGTTCCTGGAGCGGGAAGGTGGCGTCGTGGCCGCGCCGGGAGGTTCGCTCGAGGACCTGGTCCGCGCCGGCGTCGTCACGGTCGCGGACGTCGAGCTCCACCTGTCGAGCCTGTTCCCGTTCGTCCGGCTGCGGAACTACATCGAGGTGCGCTGCTTCGACGCGCTGCCGTGGTCGGAGTGCCGCTCGCTGCTCGCCCTCGTGTCGGGACTGATCTACTGCGACCACGCGTTCGAGGCTGCCTCGTCGCTCTCCGACGCGTTGGTCGTCGACGACCCCGACGCGCTGCGCGCGCTGCACGAAGCGGCTGCCCGGGACGGGCTCGACGCCATCGGGCCGGACGGCCGGACGCTCCGCGCCATCGCGTCCGAGATGATCGACATTGCGCGTGGGACGCTCGGCAGCGACACGTGCGACTGGGCCGAGCCCGACGACCTCGCCGCCGTGGCGGCCCGCGTCAGCGGCGCTTGACCGCGTCCTGGGGCGGCGAGAGCAGCGGGCGGAGGAAGTCCTCCATCGCCGTGGCCGCGATCCGGTGTCCGGCCGCCGTCCAGTGCTCGTCGAACGCGAACGTGCGCGGTTGATCCTCTCGATCCCCGGGTTCGGAGAGGGCGGGCAGCAGGTCGAGTGTGGGGATTCCGAGCCCGCGCGGGACGCTCTGCACGAGCCCGTGGCGGTGCCGGAGCCCTTCGTCGTCGGGACCGGCTCCCTCGTAGAGGTCACGCGGCGGGATGCATGCGACGGCGAACGTGGCCCCACGCCCAGTCGCGGAGTCCCGCAGGAGGGTCAGGTAGTGCCGGAAGACCAGCTCCTCGTCCGCATCGAGCGGCTCTGCGTCGGTGTGCCGAGGCTGCGGCGAATCGGTGGCCTTCTGTGCCTGCCGCCGGGCCAGTTTGAACCGGTCGGCGACGAACGCCGCCAGGTTGAACAGGCAGGAGTGCTGCTTGAACCAGTCCTTCGCGCGACCCGAACTCCCCTGGGGCGGTGCGGGGACGACCGTGACCCTGCCGTCGCTGACCGTGGCGTGGATCCAGCGGTCGTGGTTGCGGCCGAGGTTGTCGGCCAGGTCGTTGTCGAACGTCACCAACAGCACCACGTCCCCGGCCCGCAGGGCCGCGAGCGCATGGCGCTCGAACAGGCGGTGGGCCACGACGGTGCCGGTGCCGGACAGGCCGAGGTTCCCCACCTCGACGTCGGGGAACGAGTCCGCGAGCCGGTCCACGAACCCATCACCCTGATCGACTCCCCATCCCCAGGTGAACGAGTCGCCGAGCACGAACAGTCGCGGCTCCCCTGCGCCGGTGGGCTCGGAGTCCTCGACGACGCGGAAGCCCGCTTCGTCCAGCTCGACGAGCACGTCGAACTCCGGCTGCGCGAATCGACCCGCGAAGCCCGGCCTCCCGCGAAGTCCGATCTCCGCGTCCGGGACATGGAACGACGCGATCGGGTTGACGAAGTGCGGCGTGTAGCCGAGTCCGCGAAGTCCCAGCTCGCCGCATACGAGCGCGCCGAGGACGCCGAGCGTCACGGCGCGCGCGCGTCGCCTCCGTCTGTGCGGAGCCACCATGCGCGGGATGCTAGCATCCACCGTTCATGGAGCATGCGCGCGAACTCGAGTGGCTCGTCGCCCTCCACGAGTGGTGGGGCTACTACAACGACGAGTACTGCCGTGGCCAGCTGCAGCCGGTCTCCATCGCGCTGTCGCGAGGCACGACGAAGGAACTCGGCTCCTGGGACGGCCGTCGTCGGCTGATCGAGATCTCGGCGGCGCACATCCAGACGGACGCATGGCAGGACGTGATGTCGACGATGCGCCACGAGATGGCGCACCAGTTCGCCGAGGAGGTCCTCGTGGCGCATGGAGAGCCTCCGCACGGCCCTGCTTTCCGGAAGGCGTGCCGCATCCTCCGCGTGGAGGCCCGAGCGACCGCTTCCGGACCGGACGCCGTCGCTGCCGCGGCCGATGACGCCGCCGCGCGGCTGACGCGTGTCGTGTCGAAGCTCTTGGCGCTGGGTTCGTCACCCAACGAGAACGAAGCGGCAGCCGCGATGCGCAAGGCGCGGGCGCTGATGCTCGAGCACAACGTCGGCATCGTCCAGGAAGACCGAACGCGCTCGTTCCAGCATCGAGGGATCGGTGAGATCAGGAAGCGCCACCCTGCGTGGGAGTACACGCTCACGCGCGTGCTCACGGACTTCTTCTTCGTCCGCGGGATCTGGGCCGAGGACTACGACGCGGAGTCGGCGAAGGGGGGCACGAGGCTCTTCCTCTACGGCACGAAGGCCAACCTCGAGATGGCCGAGTACGTGCACGCGTTCCTGAGCTCGCTGCTGCCGCAGCTGTGGCGCGCCCACAAGCGCGAGAACGCGCTCCGGACGGAGCGTCCCCGGCTCCAGTTCTACGACGGTGTCCTGCACGGCTTCCTGCGGAAGCTCCGAGAGCAGGATCGACCCGCGGATCCCCGCGCGACCGCGCTCGTGTGGAGGGGCGACCCGCGACTCGACGAGTACTACCGTTGGCTCAACCCGCGCATCCGCATGCGGGGTGGGGGCACGCGCACGGTGACCGACGCGTTCTTCGCGGGCCAGGAAGCCGGCCGGAGCGTGACGATCCACCGCCCTCTCCAGTCGGGCGATGGGTCCAGCGGTCCGGTGCGCCGGCTCGGTGCGGGCGACTGACGGGCGCGATCGCGCTCGTGCGCGCGGCCCGAGTCGGCTCAGCCGACCTGGAGCTGGGCCTGGTCGAGCTGCACCTTCAGGCGCGCGACCACGTTGCTGTGGATCTGGCAGACGCGCGATTCGGTGAGCTCCATGATCTCGCCGATCTCCCGCATGGTCAGACCCTCGTGGTAATACATCAGCACGATGAGCCGCTCCTTCTTCGTGAGGCTGCGGGTCATGACCTCGAAGAGGTCGCGCTGGTGGGTGGTCTGGAAGGGGTCCTCGCACTTCTGGTCGGCGAGGATCTCGACCTTCTCCATGTCCTTGTCGTCCTCGCCGTCGTCCCACTTCTCGGACAGCGAGAACATCGCGCGGGCGCTCGCCTCGGAGACGGTCGCGTTGAGCTCCTCGAGCGACATCTCCATCGCCTGCGCGAGCTCGTACTGGTTCGGGGTGCGGCCGAGCTGACCCTCGAGCTCGCGCGTCGCGCGGTCGAGCTTGTGGGCCTTGAGGCGCACGAGGCGCGGCACCCAGTCCTGCGAGCGCAGTTCGTCGAGGATCGAGCCGCGAATACGGGTCGAGCAGTAGGTCTTGAACTTGATGCCACGGCTCAGGTCGAAGCCGTCGATCGCATCCATCAGGCCGAAGACGCCGGCGCTCATCAGGTCGTCCAGCTCGATCGACTTCGGCAGCGTCTGCAGCACGCGCTCCGCGATCATCCGGACGAGAGGGAGGTGGACCTCCATCAGGATGTTCCGGAGGTTCTGGTCGCCCGTCTTCTTGTAGGTCTTCCAGATCGCGTCGAGCTCGGGCTCGCTGACCTTCGGGGCAGCAGCGCGAGAGCCGTAGCGGCGCGAAGGGGCCGGGGTCACGATCGGGTCGGAAGAACGAGCGGCGGCAGCAGAGGTCCGGGCCATGTTGGGAGTCGAGGGCGAGTGGGGCGCGCCACGATCTGGCGGACGCTCGGCTCGGGCCGGTCTCGACAGCTGGTGTTCCCTGGGTGGCCCTCAGGCCGACGACGCGTTGACCTCTGGTCGCGTCCTTCGTTCGGGAACCGGCTGCCGTGGCGACTTCCGTCGCGGTAGGCCCGTGGCTTTGCGTCCCCGCCTTTCAGCGGGTTTGCCGTTTCGTGAAGCAGGTGCTGGAGAAAGAACCGCCGGCTTTGGTGCCGGGGGCAAGACAGGAATCGTCTCGGAGTGCGCCGGACTTTAGCGCAAAACCGGATTTCCGTCGGAGAGGTCGGGAAGGTCGCCCGATCTCGTTCTGGGACGGACGCAAGTCCCTGTCGGAGCTGGGTCGAGCCGGATCAGCCGTAGTGGATCAGTGAATCCACGAAATGGTCCTTGAGCCGCTCTCGGCCGGGCAGGAAGCCGAGCTCCACCGCGAAGAAGCACCCGGCGATCGTCGCGCCGAGCCCCTGGATCAGCACGGTGGCGGCCTTCGCGGTGCCCCCGGTCGCCAGCAGGTCGTCGAGGATCGCGACCCGCTCGCCGTGCTGGACCCCGTCCTCGTGGATCTCGAGCGTGTCGGTCCCGTATTCGAGGTCGTAGTCGACCGACCGGGTCCGCCACGGCAGTTTCCGCGGCTTGCGGACGGGCGTGAAGCCGAGCCCCAGCTTGACCGCGATCGGGGCGCCGAACAGGAAGCCGCGGGACTCGATGCCGACGATGCGTTGCACGTCGTGGGCCTCGATCATCTGCGCCATCTCGTCGATGGCGTGGGCGAAGGCCTTCGGATCCCCGAGGAGCGGCGTGATGTCCTTGAAGACGATGCCGGGCTTGGGGAAGTCGGGGACGTCACGGATGAAGGAGTAGAGGTCCATGGACCCCGGATGCTAACCGACGCCTGGCGCAGATCAGGAGCGGAGGCTGTCCGCGAGGCGCGGCACGTCCCGCACGGCGACGGAACAGACGGCGATCCGGAGCGCCGAGCCCAGCGGCACGACGAAGACGCCGGCCTCGCGCATCCGCGCGGCCTGCGCCGCCGCGTCGTCGTGGAACACGGTCACGAAGAAGCCGCCCTCGTAGCGCGGGTAGCTCAGCCCCTTCGCCGCCTCGTTGAACGCGTGCACGCGGCGCATCAGCAGGTCGCGTGCCTGCTCGCGGTCTGCGTCGCAGGCGCTCTTCAGAGTGGGATCGGTGAGCACGCGCGTGATCGCGGCCATCCCGCCGCGGTTGCAGTTCGACCAGGTGCCGCGGCAGGAGAACGCCAGAGCGGCAGCGGTCGTCTCGCGCGCGGTCGGATCGGGCTCACAAGCGACGAGCGCGCCGACGCGGAGCCCGTACTGGGCGAACGACTTCGAAGCGCTCCACGCGAACAGAAGGCTGACGCGGCCCAGGAGCGGCTCCAGCGCGTCGAGGAACCCGCGCGGATCGTCGGCTGCGCCGTAGAGGAAGTACGCGAGGTCGATCAGCAGCGTGATCGGGCCCTCGTCCGCACGCGCGAGCAGAGCCTGCGTCACCGCGTCCCACTCCGTGCGGCTCATCGAGTAGCCGGTGGGGTTGTGGCAGGGATCGTTGAGGAAGAGCAGACAGCGCCCCTGTGCGGCGAGGCAGCGGTCGACGCCGGCGCCGAGCGCCTCGACGTCGAGGCTGCCCGACTCGTCGAAGGTCCGGAACGTCTCGACGCGACGGCCGTGCTCGGCGGCGAGCGTCGCGTAGGGTCCCCAGAAGTAGTCCGTGGTCAGCAGCGCTTGGCCGGCCTCGATGTAGTTGACCAGCGCGTGGCGCAGCGCGCCGGTGCCTCCGGTCGTCGCCACGGCGGTCGCGGACTCGCGGAACCCCGGCCGGTTCCCGAAGCAGTCGGTGATCACGGCGTCGAGGAACGCCGGCGCGCCGGAGATCGGTGCGTAGGCGGCCCAGTCCTCGTCGGTCACCTCGCGGATCGCGCGGGCCACGGTCGGTAGCACCAGGAGCCGGCCGTCCTCGTCGAGCAGTGCACCCAGCGTCGCGTTGACGATCGACTCGCCGGCCGCGCGGCGCCGCTGCGCCTCGGTGCTGAGGGTGAAGATGATGTCCTCGGACGGGCGCTGGCTGCGAGCTGGGATCAGGCGGAGCATGGCGGTTCGGTTTCGGGCGAACCGCTCATCATCGCCGACCCCGAGCCCCGGGCGCGAGGCTCAATCCCCGCCGCGCCGTCCGTCGCCGCCGCCCCCGCCCTCTTCGCCGCGTCCGCGCCTGCGCCGCTCGCCCTCCCCGGTGGTCGGGCGTCCGTCGCTGCCGACCGCGTCCCGGGAGAACAGTCCCGCGGTCGTCGGCGTCGACCAGATGCGTGCCCATGCCGCGGGCGCGGGGCGCTCTTCTTCGGGGAATCGGTAGCCCTGCTTCGAGCGGGTCCACCACAGCACCCACGGGCGGAGCTCCATCCCGAGGTCCTCGCCCGTCTGGCCGGCGAGCGCGACCGCGATCCGCTCCTCCAGCCCCTTTGCGAAGCCCGAACGCGCGAACTTGACGAGCGTGTCGACGGCGTCCGCGGTGTGGATGCGCCCGACCGCGTCGATGCGCGCCTCTGCGACCGGGACCGGTTCCTGCTTCGGGCCGAAGCCCTCGGCGAGCATGCGCAGCGCGCGCGGGTCCCGGTGTTGGCCGATGCCGCGCAGGACCTCTGCGAGGGTTGCGGGCTCGGCGGCGATCTCCTTCCGCCTGGCCGCAGCGATCAGCTCGCTCCCGGCCTTCTCGTTCGGGTTGAACCGGAGGCAGCGGATCGCCGCCCAGCGGACCTCGGCCCGCTCGTCCTTGATCAGCCCGCCAACCGCGCGGACCACGTCCACGTCGTCGATACGTCCGGTCTCGCGGAGCGTCTCGACGATGGCCTCGACGTCGCTCTCGTCGGCGACCTCTTTGATCCGCTTGGCGGCCTGCCGGCCGATCTCCCGCGCGGAGAGTTCCCTCTCGGGCTTGGGGTCACGCTCGTTCTCCTGCGCAGGAACGAGGCTCGCCAGAGCCAGGGCGACGCAGGTCAGGAAGGCCTTCATGCTGGGTATCGAAGCCGATCCAGCGTCCAGCGTCCACCGACCGGGGCATCCGCAGGAGTGAGGGGGGGCGCGTCCCCATCTCGTCCCCGCACGGCTGCCAGGGCGCTGGCGGGTCCCGGTTCCGGGGGGTAGCTTCCCCGCCCCATGTACTCGACCAGCGACCTGGAGAAGGGCCTGATCCTCGACTACGACGGTGCGCCGCACGTCGTCGAAGCGACCTCGGTGTCGTCGCCGTCCGCTCGCGGCGGCAACACGATCCACAGGGTCAAGATGCGCAACCTGAAGACCGGGCAGCGCATCGACAAGAGCTTCCGCAGCGGCGAGATGTTCGCGGTGCCGGACGTCGACAAGAAGCCGGTGCAGTTCCTTTACGCGGCGACCGGTTCGTCGCACTTCATGGACCTCGAGGGCTACGAGCAGTTCGAGCTCCGCGACGACGAGATCGAGTGGGAGCGGAACTTCCTCGTCGAGGGCCTCGAGGGGATGCGCGCCATCTTCTACAACGGCTCGCCGATCGCGCTCGAGCTGCCCAACAAGGTGGCGCTGGACGTGACCGAGACCGCGCCCGGCGTGAAGGGCAACTCCGCCACCGGGCGCACCAAGCCCGCGACCCTCGAGACCGGCTTCGTGCTGCAGCTGCCCGAGCACATCGAGCAGGGCGTGAAGATCACGGTCGACACGCGGACCGGGGAGTTCCTCGGCCGCGCGAAGGACGCGTGATGCGACGACGCGGCACAGCCGCGCTCTTCCTGCTCGCAGTCCTGCAGGGCTGCTTCACGGCGGGCGTGTGGGGCTACGAGCTCCGCGCCGAGGAAGACCCGATCACCGGTGAGGACGAGACGGCCCTCGAGGCGGCGCCGGGCGAAGCGGTCGAGAACCTGTGGTTCTGCATCCTCGCCACGCCCTTTGCGCTCGCGCTCGACTGCGTGACGCTGCCGATCCAGGCGCTGGTCTACGGGTGGTGGGACGACGACGAGTCGAGCCCCGGGCGCCAGGACGACACCTGGCGCAGCACGCACCGCGACCGCAACGACTGATGGGCAGCGGGCGGTGCGGCCTCGCGGACCTCAGTCCGCGAACGGGTTGTACTGGCCCGGAACCGGGACTGGGTAGCGCCCGTCCTCTCCAGGCATCGCGGGAGGCATCGACTCCAGCGTGTAGGTGTCGATACCCGGGCAGTAGTCGCGGCCGCGCGCGAGCAGTTCGTCGAACTTGAGCACGCGGCCCGAGTAGCACGCCTCGCGACCGAGGATCGCGGTCATCGTGCTCTTCGCGCCGTAGTCGCCCTCGTTGTAGATCTCGCCCCGCATCAGGGCCTCGATCATGTCGTGCTGCTCCTGCTGGTGGCCGTTGCCAGCGCCGCGGATGCGGAGGCGCGGCTCGCCCTTCGGCTCGATCCACGAGCCGACGCCGCTCACGCCCTTGCTGCCGTGCGCGTACTCGGCGACCTCGTGGTAGCACTCGCCGCCGAGGTGGCGGCCCTGGCTGAACATCTTCGTGCCGTCGGCGAACGTGTACTCGACGAACGTGTGGTCGAAGATCTGCGACTTGGTGCGGTCGCCGGACAGGCGCTGCTCGCCGCCGCCCATGCCGTTGGCCTCGACCGGGAACGCGTCCTTGATCCAGCAGCCGACGTCGATGTTGTGGATGTGCTGCTCGCAGATCTGGTCACCGCACAGCCAGGTGAAGTGGTACCAGTTGTTCACCTGGAACTGCATCTCGGTCATCTGCGGTTCGCGGTTGCGATACCAGATGCCACCGCCGTTCCAGTAGACGCGGAGCAGGTTGATGTCGCCGATCGCGCCCTCCTTGAGGCGCTTCACGCAGTCCATGTAGCGCTCCTCGTGGCGGCGCTGGAGACCGATCGCGACCATCAGGTTCTTCTGCTTGGCCATCTCGTTGGCAGCGAGCACGCGTCGCACGCCCGGTGCGTCGCTCGCCACCGGCTTCTCCATGAACACGTGCTTGCCCTGTTGGACCGCGTATTCGAACTGCTGCGGCTTGAAGCCGGGCGGCGTCGCGATGACGACGAGGTCGACGCCCGAGTCGATGGCCATCTTGTAGCCGTCGAGGTCGCCGAAGATCCGGTCGTCGGGCACGTCGACCTTCTCGGGGTGGGCCTTCTTGAGTCCCTCGATCGCGCGCCGTGCGTTTCCGGGGAAGGGGTCGGCCACGGCGATCAGCCGGGTGTTCCCCTTGGTGTTCATGATCTGGTTGGCCGCACCGGTGCCGCGGCCTCCGCAGCCGATCAGCGCGACCTTGATCTCGTCGCGGCCGGCCACGTGCAGGGCCGGCTGGAGTTGGCCGAGGGTCGGAACGGCGAGAACGGAGCCGGACTGGGCGAGGAACGAACGTCGGGTCGTGCGTCGGGTCATCGGGTAGGCAGCAGCAGGATGGTTGAGCTGGGCGCTCGGCGAGAGCGGAGCGGTCATCAGGCTAGCCGCGATGGCGTCCGAGGCCATGCCGGGGCGGCGGCGGTTTCGCCTACGGTCGGCCCGGGGTTCAGTCGAACCGGCGCGGAGGGCGCCGGGACACGATCCAGCCGACGGCGAACACGGACAGCGCGAAGAGCCCGCCGATCACGGGCCTCATCTCGGCAGCGCCCTCGGGCGCGTAGGTGGCCGTGAACGCTTGGAACGACGCGTAGGCGGCCGCAGCGAAGCCTGACGCGAGCACGACCTTGGTCGGCAGGTTCGGCCGCACGAAGAGGCGGATCAGCCTCGCGCGGCCATTCGGCTTGCGGGGGCGGCCGCCGGACCGCGGTGACTCGGGGTTGTTCTGCATCACGACAACCGTTGGGGCGAGCGGTTGGCCGACACGCACGCTAGCGCCGACTGTTCCACGCGAAAGGGTGGACAACTTTCTGCCAGTCCGGAATTTTTTCCTCCGGTTCGCAGCGCGAGCACAAGTGCGGGCCTCCGACTTTCGGAGGATTCTTGGAGAAACTCCCCGGTGCCGCTGGTGAGGCGGGCTCGCGCTCGGCGGCTGGCCTTCGCATCCTCATGGGGTCGGCGCTGCGATCGTCGCGCCCCAGAGCTCCCATGCAGAAGCTGATCGAGTGCGTTCCCAACTTCAGTGAGGGTCGAGATCCGGCCGTGATCCGGCAGATCACCGCCGAGATCGAGGCGGTCGACGGGGTGGTCCTGCTCGACGTCGACCCTGGCAGGGCGACGCACCGCACGGTCGTCACGTTCGCCGGAGAGCCCGAGCCCGTGCTCGAGGCTGCGGTCCGGGCGGCCCGCAAGGCGAAGGAGCTGATCGACATGCAGAAGCACCGCGGTGAGCACCCGCGGTTCGGCGCGGTCGATGTCTGTCCACTCGTGCCCATCGCGGGCGTGACGCTCGAGGAGTGTGCCGGGTATGCGCGGCAGCTGGGCCAGCGCCTCGGCGACGAGCTCGGCATCACGGTCTTCCTCTACGAGAGTGCGGCATCTCGCCCCGAGCGACGGAACCTCGCGACGGTGCGCGCCGGTGAATACGAAGGTCTCGCCGACAAGCTCGCGCGGACGGAGTGGCAGCCGGACTTCGGGCCGGCGCAGTTCGACCCTCGCTACGGGGCGACGGCCGTCGGCGCTCGCGACTTCCTGATCGCCTACAACGTCAACCTGAACACGACATCGACCCGCCGCGCGAACGCGATCGCGTTCGACGTCCGTGAGAAGGGGCGCCAGAAGCGCGAGGGTGACGGACTCACCGGCCCCGTCGTCCGCGACGCCGACGGCAAGGAGGTCTGGATCCCCGGCACGCTGAAGGCGGTCAAGGCGATCGGCTGGTTCATCGAGGAATACGGGGTCGCGCAGATCTCGATGAACCTGACCGACATCCAGGTGACTCCGCTGCACGTCGCGTTCGACGAGGTCTGCGCGAAGGCCCAGGAGCGCGGCATCCGCGTGACCGGCTCCGAGGTCGTCGGCCTCGTCCCGCTCCGGGCGATGCTCGACGCCGGCCGCTACTTCCTCAGGAAGCAGCAGCGTTCCGCGGGCATCGCCGACCGCGAGATCATCAAGATCGCGGTCAAGTCGATGGGGCTCGACGACCTCGGGCCGTTCGACCCCGACAAGAAGATCATCGAGTACGTCCTCGCCGCGAAGCGGGGCGGGTCACGCCTCGTGGATCGGACCGTTGCCGGCTTCGTCGAAGAGACCGCGTCCGAGTCGCCGGCGCCGGGCGGCGGGTCGGTCTCGGCGCTGCTCGGCGCGCTCGGTGCCGCGCTGGCGGCGATGGTCGCCAACCTCTCTGCCCACCGCCGCGGTTGGGACGATCGCTGGGAGGAGTTCTCGGCACACGCAGAGCAGTCCAAGGTGCGCCAGGACGAACTCGTGCGCCTCGTCGACGCGGACACCGCTGCGTTCGACCGCGTGATGGCGGCCTTCGGCCTGCCGAAGGGGACCGAAGCCGAGCAGCACGCGCGGCGTGCAGCCATCGAGGACGCGACCCTGGCGGCAGCCGAAGTGCCGCTCCGCACGATGGAGGTCGCGGTGGAGACGCTCGAGGTCGCACGGGCGATGGCCGAGCACGGCATGGAGGCCTCGGTGTCGGACGCGGGCGTCGCTGCGCTGTGCATCCGGAGCGCGGTCCTCGGCGCAGGACTCAATGTCCGGATCAATGCATCGCAGCTGAAGGACGGAGGAAACGCTGCGAAGCTGGTCGCACGAGCGGCCGAGCTCGAGTCGATCGCCGTCTCGGCCGAGCAGGAGATCCTCGCCATCGTCGGTCGACGGATCGAACCGGCTGGGAGTTGAACGTTGCCGAAGCTGGCGTGAGCCCTGCGGACGGGTAGCTTTCGCGGCCGAAGAAGGAAGGGGTGAACTCCGACGCCCCACGCTGCGCAGGCAAACGGCATGCACGACCAGCCAAGTGCTCACCAGCCCGAGTCGCCGGGGCTCTCCGTCGTGATCCCTCTCCTGAACGAGCGGGAGACGTTTCCGCTGCTCCTCGAGCGTATCCGCGCGGTTGTCCCCGACGCGGAGATCATCGTGGTCGACGACGGCTCGACGGACGGCAGCCGGGAGATGCTTCGCGACCTAGCGGCGGCTGGCTGCTTGCGCGCCCTCTTCCACGACCGGAACCAGGGCAAGGGCGCCGCAATGCGGACGGGTTTCGGCGCCGCGACCGGCGACGTGCTGCTCGTCCAGGACGCGGACCTGGAATACGACCCCGCGGAGTACCCGTCGCTGCTCGCGCCGATCCTGTCGGGGCGCGCGGACGTGGTCTACGGCTCACGCTTCATCGGCGGCGAGGCGCACCGCGTCCTGTACTTCTGGCACTCGGCGGTGAACCACTGGCTGACGATGTTCTCCAACATGGTCAGCAACCTGAACCTGACCGACATGGAGACCTGCTACAAGGTCTTCCGTCGTGAGGTCCTCGACTGCTTCGACCTCGAAGAGGAGCGGTTCGGCTTCGATCCCGAGATCACGATCAAGGCCGCGCAGGCCGGGGCGCGGTTCTACGAGGTCGGCATCTCGTACCACGGCCGGACCTACGAAGAGGGCAAGAAGATCAGCTGGCGCGACGGGGTCCGCGTGCTGCGGTCCATCCTCGTCTACGGAGTGCTGCGTCGGATCAGCGGCCGCACCCCCCAGCGGCTACCACGTCGCAAGCCCGCGTCCGGGTAGGACCTCGACTGAGCCCAGGCGCACGGGCTCGCCTCTGCTGCGCAGCTCGATGTCGTAGGTGCCCAGCTCCGCCGGCAGATCGACCAAGGTCTCGAAGAAGGGTTCGCCCTGCAGCGGACTCGGGACTTCCGCGACGACCTCCGTGCCGCGGATCACCGCGACGCGAAGCGGAGCCTCCAGATCTCCCTCGACCCATCCCTGGACCGGCAGCCGCTCGCCGGCACGCAGGCGTGTCCGCCCGCATCGCGCCTGGAGGACGTTCGTTCCGCCGAGCTCGTGGGGGAACGCGGTCGGTGGCGCGACGACCGGAGCGAAAGTCCCGTCCCCGACCTCGAAGCGCCATGCCTCAGCGTCTCCTGCTGCGAGTCTCTGCAGCGACACGCGCCAGTCGGTGTCGAACAGGTGCTGCGTGCGCCCGACGGTGTCAGCGGGCGCGAACGCGGGGCCGAACTGGATCCCAGGCCCCTGGCCCATCCACGCCCCGTCGTGGACGCGGCGGAAGTCGAGCGCGATGCGCTGCTTCCCGTCACCCGCCCATGCCTCGAGCTGCTTCTGGACGCGTGCCGTCGCATGGGCCGCTTCCACCCAGGGGTGGGCGTTCCGCAGCAGCATCAGTCCCTCGGCCACCAGGATCGCGCTCAGCAGCATGATCCCCGACCGGCGTCCGAACCTCTCGACGGTTCCGGCGAACGTCGCCGCGAGGCAGAGGGCGGCGCCGATGCCCGGGTGGAAGAACAGCCGGCCGTGGTAGAGCTCGGCGGTCGGCGTCGGTGCGAGCAGGTTCGGGATCGACGCGATCACGATCCATGCGAGCCCGAATCCGAACACGCGGCGCATCACGGAGCCTGCCCCGGACTGGATCGCCAGCGCGGCGCCCAAGAGCCAGACGGCTGCGTGCCCGGCTCCTGCAGCGATCACCGCGGTGTCGCTCCAGAGGCCGCGGTGGAGCGGCGCGATCGCCATCCGCAGCTGGTCGAACGTGTGCGTCCACGGATCGCGGATCCAGATCGTGTCCTGGCCGACCTGGTAGCCGCCGACTGCGTCGCCGAGGACGTGCGCGCGCAGCGTCAGGAACGCTGCGATCGCCAGCGCGTAGGGAACCGTGCAGAGACCGACGCGCACGATGCGCGCAGTCCGGCTCGCCCCGATCCCTGGTCCTCGCCCCGGCAGCAGCCACGCGAGGACCGCGATGCCTGCAGGGGCCGAGAGCCCGGCCTCCTTCGCGAACAGCGCGATGAGGAAGCTCGCGACCGAGAGCACGAAGAACGCGTGTGTCCCGCCGCGCTGCCAGCGGGCGAACGCAGCGAGCGAAGCGGCGACGAACGTCGCGCTGACCAGGCTGAGTCGGCACGACAGCCAGTGGTCGATCTCCGGGAACGCCGGTCCGAGCGCGAGGATGGCCGCGGCAGCCGTCGCACTCCACGCGCGCAGGCCGAGTTGGACTCCGAGCGCTCGCACAGCGCACAGGCAGGCGAAGTGCCACGCCGCGTTCTGCGCGGCCACACCCGCGAAGGACAGCTGGTGGACCGTCTGGTCCGCTGTCCAGAGCAGCATCGTCAGCGGCCGGTACAGCTTGAGTGGGATCTCGTCGGGCCAGGGCGTCCAGAAGAAGAACTCGGCGGACAGGCCGAGCCCGAGCCCGCCGAAAGTCCGGCCGACGAGCCCGAACAGGAAGTCGTCGCCGGTGAACCAGCCGTCGAGGGTCCGCGCCCGGACGATCAGCGCGAGCGCGGCGAGAGACAGGAGCTGGAGACACATCCCGACCGCGATCCGGATCGGAGGGGTCCCAGGGGGCGAGATGGTCGGCGAACTGGTCACGGGGTCGGCTCGGGAGTCCGGAGCCCGGACGGCTCGCTCCTGAGTTGCTCAGGCGACCGCGGACCGGACGCAGGAGTCTAGCGGGCGTGCGGAGACTTGTCGGGGCCGGTGGGCTTTCCGGCTTTCGGGACGGCCTGCGGGCTCCGATGGTCTCCACCCCGAAAATTGTTGGCAGAAATCGGGGCGCGGGGTTCCGCTGCCGAGCAAACGGCAGTCCGCATGGAAGGGCGGGGGGCGAGGGGAGTCCGAGGACGTAGGGTCCGGTCTCATCGGGGTCTGCGGCGCTGTGCCCGTGGCCAGGCCCTGGGTCCGCAAGAACGCTATTTCGCCGTAGCGTATCAAGCGCTGCGACGCTCAGGGGCGTGGCCTTCCCCGGCCCTTGAGATTCCTGTTGGCGCGCCCAATGTCTGCGGATGTCCCGGGGTTCCAGTGCTCTGGATCACGGGACAGCCTTCCCTCCACTCTCGCTCCCAGCCGCGTCTCTGAGCACTTCAGAGAGGC
>JAQCBR010000092.1 GCA_027621295.1 Planctomycetota bacterium | reverse complement strand
CCTCGAGCTTGAGCGAGAACTGGCGGCCGCCGTCGCCGGGCTTGCGGTCGCCTGCGACCTTCTCGACGAAGGAGCGGAACTTCCGCAGGTCGCCGCCCTCGAGCACCTCGCCCGCGGTGGCCATCCAGCCGCTGACCTCGGCGTCGGACTCGTCGGCGCGTGCGTCGGCGAGGACCTGGGTGAGGTCCGCATCCCGGCGCGCGGCGATCACGTAGGCGGCTGCAGTGCGGACGTGGGCCGCCTCGTCGGCGAGCGCGAAGCCGAGGAGCTTCGACACCGCATCGCGGTCCTCGAGGACCTGGATCGCCATCGCGGCCTGGACGCGGACGGCTTCGGCCTTGTCCTTGCGGAGGATCTTCTCGAGCTGTCGGACCACGTTGCGGTCGTCGGGCCCGCAGGCCGCCATCGCGCGGATGATCCGACCGCGGGTCGCCTCGTCGTCTTCCTTCGGCTCGAGGGACCGGAGCGCCTTCGTCGAGCGATCGACGGCGAGGCGCTCGAGCGCGCGGGCGGCTTCTTCCCGGACCCGGGGATCGTTGTCGTCCAGATACTCGGTCGCGAGCTCGTGCCACTCCGGTGGGGACACGTCGGCGACGAGGCGCATCGCCGGGCGCTTGAGGAACGCGCCGAGGTTCCGCATCTCGGTCCGTCCGTACTGGAGCGCCTCCTTCTCGGAGCTGCTCAGCACCGTCCGGTAGTTGTCGAACATCGACTTCGGGTCGGCCCAGCCGGCCCGGAGCTTCTGGATCGCCTCGCGGACCTCGTCCCGCGACGGAGGAGGCTCGGTGCCGTCCTTCTCCGCCTCGCCGTACAGCAGGCTCTCCGGCGCGCGCGCGCGGTCGTCCGCCTCCCACTCGAAGTCCGGCCGGACCTTCTTGATCGCGTCCGCCCAGGCCCATTCGAGCTGGCCGACCGTCATCTGGTAGGCGACCGAGCTCAGCAGTTCGCCGGTCTCACCGGCCGCGCCGGGCTTCACCCACAGGTGGTGGGGGACCGCGACCAGGGCTTCGGGGTCGACCTTCAGGTAGCGCTCGCGGACCTTGCGCTCGTCGGCCGGCACCCGGCCGGGACCGACCTCGATCAGGAGGTTCACGGTCTCCTTGGCGAGGGAGGCGATGCGGGCGTCGCGGTAGTGCGCTTCGCGCATCGCGTCGCTGCCGCGCTCGCCGGGCATGTGGATCGCGATGACGACGACCGTGCCGCGCTCGCGCGCCTCGGTCAGGGCGCCGTCGAGGCTGACGGCCCAAGGGATGGACTGCGCGTGGGCGGCGACGGCGCCAAGGAGGAGCGTCGCCAGGACGTGGAGCCCGGAGCGGAACGAGGCCATGGGAGAACCCGGAGAGTGAGCCTTGGGCAGGCGGCCACGAAGTGTAGCCGAGGTCGGGTTCGAACTGTCGGGGCGGTCCGGTTTCGGTTCGCCTCCCCGATTCGGTGCGTGGCTCCCGGGCGAGCGAGGCCGCGGGCCCGCCCGCGGGCGGACCCAGCCGGCCGATCCTCAGGCCGTCGCTGCGGCGCTGACCGCGGCCGTCAGCGCGGGGACCACCTCGAACGCATCGCCCACGATGCCGTAGTCGGCGACCTTGAAGATGGGTGCGTTCGGGTCCTTGTTGATCGCGACGATGAACCGCGAGGTCCTCATTCCAGCGAGGTGCTGGATCGCACCGGAGATCCCGATCGCGATGTAGAGGGTCGGGGCGACGACCTTGCCGGTCTGGCCGACCTGCTCACGGTGGGGGCGCCAGCCGGCGTCGACGACCGCGCGGGACGCGCCGACAGCTGCGACGCCCGAGCCGAACGCAGCCGCGAGGTCCTCGATGATCCGGAAGTTCTCGGGCTCCTTGAGGCCACGTCCGCCGGCGACGACGACCTTCGCTTCCTGCAGCGGGACCCGGTCGCTCGCGGCGGCGATGACTTCCTGGACGATCGCACCGAGGGTTCCGGCATCGATCTGCGCGGCGACGGTGGAGACCTCAGCGCCGTCGCCCGAGCCCGGCTCGAAGGCGTTCGGGCGGAGCGTCGCGCACAGCGGCGCGCCCGCGTTCGCGAACGCCTTCTGGTAGGCCTTGCCGGCGAAAACCGGCTTGGTCGCGCCGACGCGGCCACCCTCGAAGTGCAGCGCGGTCGCGTCACTGACCATGCCTGCGCCGAGCATCGCGGCGAGGCGCGGCATCAGGTCGCGGCCCATCGCCGAGTGCGGCATCAGCACGGCGATCGGCGACAGTCCGGCGAGCTGCTCCTGGAACACGCGGGCGTAGCCGTCCCCGCTGTACTGGCCGAGAGCGTCCGACTCGACGGCGATGACCTTGTGCGCGCCCGCGGCCGCGAGCGTGCTGCGGGCCTCGTCCAGGCCCGCACCGGCGACGAGCACGACCACCTGGGCGGAAGCCTGTCCGGCGAGGGAGATAGCGGCGCCGACAGCCTCGAGGCTCGGCTTCTTGACCTGGCCCGAACGGGCTTCAGCGATCACGACGATGTTCGACATGGCGATGCGGGGGCTGCGAGTGCGGGGTCGTGTGAATGGAGCCAGGCTCGGTCAGAGCACCTTCGCTTCGGTCCGGAGGGCTGCGATCAGCTCGTCGACCGAGCCGAGGATCCGACCTTCCTTGCGTTCGGGCGGGAGTTCGAGGGACACGACCTCGACGCCCGGCGCCGGGACGTCGGCAGCCACGGTCTCGAGCGGCTTCTTCTTGGCCGCCATGATGCCCTTCAGCGTCGCGCTCCGCGGCTCGTTGAGGCCCTTCTGGGTCGAGATCACGCACGGCGTCCCGCAGCGGACGACCTCGCGTGCTCCCTCGATGTCCCGCTCGGCGCGGAACGTCCCGTCGCTCAGCTCGAGGGCGACGACCTCGGTCACGCTCGGGACTCCGAGCAGCGCCGCGAGGCGACCGGCGAACTGGCTGTCATCGTGGTCGACCGCCTGCTTGCCGCAGAACACCACGTCGTGGGGCACCGTGCGGAGCCACGCGGCGACGGCCGAAGCGGTCGCGTGCGCATCGCGCGGCTTGCCGCCGTCGTCGAGCAGGACCGCCGCGTCGGCGCCCATCGCGAGGCAGGAGCGGAGTTCCTTCTGCGCATCGGCACTGCCGAGGCTCACCACCGTCACCTGGCCCGCGCCCAGCTGCTCCTTGGTCTTGAGCGCCTGCTCGACCGCGAACTCGTCGTAGGGGTTGAGGACGAAGTCCACGCCGGCCGGGTCGATCGAACGGCCGTCGGCACCGACCTTGATCTTGCTGTCGGTCGCGGGGACCCGCTTGATGCAAACAATGATATTCATTGGACTTGTGATGGATCAGTCGGGCGGGTCGGGGCGCTCTTCGCGCCTTCTTCGAATCGCGGGGCAACCAGTGTAGGGAGGTCGATAGCTCCGTCAAGGTCGCCAGCGGCCGGGCTCTTCGCCGCGAGATCGCGGATGGACGCCGCCCGGGGGTCGCGTACTGAGACCGTGGGCGACGGGGGGGCTCGTCGCCGTTCCGGGCGCGGCTAGGCTCGGGTCAGCCTTCGCTTCCCGCCTCTTCCCTCGAAGTCTGTCGATCCGTCCGGCCCGGCGGTCTTGCCTCATGTCTTTCCGCATCACTCTCGCGTCGGTCGCCACCTCGATCTTGGCCGCAGCTCTGCCTGCGCAGACCGGCTCGCAGCGGCTGGCGACGGTGCAGCCGTTCGCGGCCGACAACGGTGGGGCCGTGGGGGGCGCCGTCTTCTTCGACGCCGAAGTGCTGCATGCGTTGGATCTGACCGACTTGGTGTGCAACCTGCAGATCGCGGCGCCGGGCACCTCGGTGGGAGTCGAGGTCCTTGCCGTCGAAGGCGGCTACACGGGCCGCGAGCAGGATGCCTCCGCGTGGACGCGGCTCGGTCTTGCTGCCGGCACGATGACCGGCCGGGATCAGCGGACGGTCTGCACCCTGGCCTCTCCTGCGCGTCTGCTGCCGGGGACCTGGGGTATCGCCCTGGTCGCCACCGGGGGCGCGGCTCACGCCTACACGAACGCGACGGGTAGCTCCCACACGTTCGCCAACGCCGACGTGAGGCTGCGCCTCGGGGCTGGCGCGAACGAGCCGTTCCAGTCGGCGCCGATCGACTCACGGGTCGCGAACCTGGAGTTCTGCTACGACGTTGCCGCGGGCCTCTTCCCGGCCTTCTCGGCGACGCCGCGATCCGGCTCTGCGCCGCTGTCCGTGCAGTTTCGCGACCTGTCGAGTTCGTCGGATCCGGGCGGCGTCGTGCAGTGGGACTGGGACTTCGACGGCGATGGAGTGTCCGACTCGACTTCGCAGAATCCGACGTTCGTCTACACCGCGGGCGGTGCCTACACGGTGACACTCCAGGTCACCGACGCGGCGCACGGGCAGGTGCAGCGCGTTGCCCAGGACTTCGTGGTGGTGGACCCCGTCGTAGCGTCGTTCGACGCCTCGCCGGGTCTCGGAGTTGCGCCGCTGCAGGTCCAGTTCACCGACGTGTCGACCGGGTCGCCTGTGTCGTGGGCCTGGGACTTCGACGGCGACGGCGTCGTCGACTCGACGCAGCAGAATCCGAGCCACGTCTACACGTCGGTCGGGTCGTTCGCGGTGTCACTGACCGTCACGAGCGCGAACGGCCTCCAGGACACGGTCACGGTCGCGGACCGGGTCGTCGTGCGAGCCGGCACGAACAACCTGCGGAGCGCGGACATTCTCGAGTACCAGTTCAACGAGCCGCGCGGCACGCAGACGTGGAACACCGCGAGCACGACCGTGGCCCCCGAGTACGGCCGGCTGCCGACGGGCGCCTGGCAGGCGGACCCACAGCGCGCGCTGTTCGGTGCCCAGGACCGCGGATACGGCGCGCTGCGCGCCGACGACACGGCCCCGTTCGACTCGGTCGTGGACTCCCGCTGGGACCTCGATGCGATCGGCTCCGTCACGATCTGCTTCTGGGCGCGCCGGACTGCATCCCAAGCGTCCGTTCAGCCGGGCTACGTGTTCGGCGTTGCCGACGGAAGCTCGTCCCGCTGCTACTACACCGGCGGCAGGCTCTCGCTGCGCGGTTGGGGCAGCTTGCCGAACGTCGATTCAGCCGCCGATCCGGCCAGCCTCTCGGGCTGGCACCACTATGCGGTCGTCGTCGATGACCAGAATGGCACGGCTGTCTGGTACTTGGATGGCTTCGTCGACGGTCCCCTGACTCGCTTCCCCTCGGGCACGATCCGAGCGCAGGGAGGCAGGTTCTTGGTCGGAGGATTCGGCGCGTCGGACAGTCGGTTCACGCGCTACTTCGAGCTGGACGACTTCCGTTTCTTCGGGCGCGCCCTGACGGCTTCCGAGATCCAGGCCGGGCTTCCGAGCGAGAACCCCACCACGGCGCTCTTCGGCTCAGGCTGTGCGGGCCCGACGGGGATTCCATCGCTCACTTCGTCCGGCGGTCCGCCGACGATCGACGGCAATCCTGCGTTCGCGCTGCGGGTCTCCGGCATGGAGCCCGGGCAGCCAGCCTTCGTCAACCTGGGCCTCAAGCAGACGTCGGCCCGGATCCTGCCGTTCAACGTCGGAGCCGTGCTCGACCCCTACATCGGCTGCTCGATCGACTGCCTCAACGACCTGATCGTGCTCGGCGCACCCAACCTCGGTGGGTCGGCCGTCGTCTCGCTGCCGATCGCAGCCGACCCGGTCTTGGCCAACTTCAACATCTACGCGCAGGTGATGGTGCTGTCGCTCCAGCGGGGCGCCGTCAGCCAGGCGATGATCATCAACGTGAAGTGAAGCCCGAGGCCGCGGGACGGACCGTGACTCGACGAAGCTCACAGCCGGTCAAGGCTGGATCGAGAACGTCAGCGCCTGGGTCAGCGTGAAGCAGGTGCCGAACAGCCCGTCGAGGTTGCCGCCCTGGACCGCGAACGTCAGCGCCACCAGCGAAGGGTCGTTCGGGATGTTCAGCGTGAGGTCCACGCGGAACACGTCGGACACGAAGATCAGGTCCGAGCCGATCGGCGCGAGGTAGAAGACGCACGGGCCGGCGACGCAGGTGGTCGGGGCCTGGAACGGGATGCCCCCACCGCTCGGGTAGCCCATCGCGAGGAAGACCTGCGAGCGCGGCGCGGGGAGGCGCTGCAGCGCGAACGCGACCTGCTGGCCGAGACGCGGCGCGCCGAACACCTGCGGCGGGGCGTAGCCGGGGCAGCCCGTGTTGTTGACCGGGACGACCTGGGCGGTTGCGGCCGTCGAGAGGAGGAACGCGGCGTACAGGGCCGCTGCGATTCGGGGCAGGGAGCGGAGCATTCTTCGGTCCTGGATCGGAATGACGGGAAGCCCCCGAGGCTATCCGGTCCTGTCGAATCCTGGGTGCGCCAACCCAGAGGGCCGGCGAATCGCCGGCCCCGCCCCGGCGGTCCAGGTCAGAGCGACACGACCTGGCCGGTCCGGAACGACTCGTCGGCAGCCAGGACGACGCGGAGGCTCTGCACCGCATCCTGCATGTGGTCGCCGAGGTCGATGTCGTCACGGATCGCGCGGAGCAGGTACTCCTGCTCGCGGAGGCACAGGCCGTCGTGGTCCGGCTCGTCGGCGGTGTCGATCCACTCGTCCGGCCGCGTGAACTGGTCGTCGGCGTCGCGGTCCTGCCAGTGGACCTTGAGGCTGTTGGTCTTGGTGTGCGAGTCGACGTCGGCCGAGCCCGCCTTCCGCTCCGCGCCGTCGCGCTCGACGATCGACACGCAGCCCTTCGGGCCGACGACGTCCTTCACGAAGTAGGCGACCTCACTCATCATCGGTCCCCAGCCCGCCTCGTACCAGCCGACCGAGCCGTCTTCGAAGACGACCTGCAGCTGCCCGTAGTTGTACATCCCGGGCACGAGTTCGTCGGACAGGCGCGCGCCGATCGCGTGGACGCGGACCGGCTTGCTCCGCGTCATCTGGCACATCACGTCGACGTAGTGGACGCCGCAGTCGACGATCGGCGACATCGAGTCCATCAGGCTCTTGTGGGTCGACCAGTCCTTGCCGCGGCTCTGCTGGTTGAGGTTCATCCGCATGACGAGCGGCTTGCCCATCTGCTGCGCGACCTCGATGAACTTCTGCCATGCGGGGTGGACGCGCAGGATGTAGCCGATCACGACCTTGCGGCCGTGGGCCGCGGCGAGATCGATGATCGACTGGGCCTCTTCGACCGTCTCCGCCAGCGGCTTCTCGACGAACAAGTGGCAGCCGGCCTCGATGCTCTTGCGGGCGAGCTCGGCGTGCGTGTCGGGATAGGTGTTGATCGACACCACGTCGGGACGGGTCTCGGCCAGCGCCGCGTCGAAGTCTCCGAACGTCGCGTAGCCGCCGCCCAGATCCGCGTTCAGCTTGTCCCGGCTCGCGGCGGTCCTGCTGACCAGCCCGACGATCTCGAACCCGGGGAGGGAGTGGTAGGCGCGCGCGTGCGAGGCGCCCATGTTGCCGCAGCCGACGACGAGGACCTTCAGTGGAGTCATGGGCGGCCGTTGTAGCGACAGCCGGGACCGCGTGCGACGGTCACCGGTGAAGGGCTTCGGCGAGGGCCTCGAACGCCGTGTTGTGCGCCGCGATCACCGAGATCCCGAACTGGTCTCCGTACGGCAGGAGCTCTCGCGCCAGCGTGCGGCCCCGCCGGGCGATTGCGAGTCGCTTCTCCGCGGTCTCGCGGTCACCCGCCATGAGCGCCGCCTCGGCGAGGACCAACGCATCGAGAGCGAAGAGGTCGGGGTCCGGTAAGCTCCGCACCAGATCCTCCGCCTCGTCGAGCGCGGCTGCGTCGGCCGCACGGAGCCCTGCGCGCATCGTTGCCAGCGCACGCCCGAGTGCGGCGTTGCGCAGCCACGTGGTCTCCAGCGTCGATCCGCTCGTCATGTCCTCTGTCCGCTGTTCGGCGGCTGCGAACGTCGCGAGCGCATGGCGTGGCTCCCCGGTCTCGAGCAACGTCCAGCCGAAGAGAACCCTGTCGTGGAACGCGTTCTGCCGCTCCAGCTCGGCGGCCGCCTCCTCGAAGCGTCCAGCCCGGTAGAGCAGGCGTCCTCGTCCTCCCGGAATGGCCGTGGGCGTCGGCGTCACGGCCGCGTAGCGATCGAACCGGTCGAGCGCGATCTCGACTTCTTCGGGAGTGCCGAAGCTCGACCAGAGCGCGGCGTTGCGCGCGACCTGGGGGTGGAAGGGGACGACGCGGGTCAGGCCTTCGTACAGCGGACCGATGCGACGCCGCAGCTGTTCGACCTCACGTCGCATCGGCACGCGAGCGAGCATCGCAGACAGCTGCGCTGGTGAGGTCTCGGGGTACTTGGCGAGGAACGTCGGGAGGTGGTGCCAGAGCGAGTAGTAGAGGCGGTTGGCTCGCTGGGCGAGGAGAGTCGCGAGGATCGTCTGTGCGTTCCAGTCGTCCGGCGCCTCCTCGACCAGCCGCTCGATGCGCTCGCGGTAGTCCTCGTCCTCGATACCCGCCTTCTCACGGCTGTCATGGACGGCTTCGAGCATCAGGCCGACCTGCACGCCGCGGGCCCTGGCGGCTGGGATCGCCGCTTCGACGCTGTCGGCGACTACCACGAACAGCTCCTTCGCCCGATCTGGATCGGTGTCCTCGACAGCGCGCGCCAGAGCCTCGAGCACGGAGCGGTCTGCTCCCGCGTGGAGAGTCAGCAGCTCGATCGCGTCATCCTGCCGCCCGAGCTTCTGCAGGACCCTCGCGTGCAGCGTGACGCGCGCCGTCAGTGTGGCGGCCTGGAAGGCCGGGCTCTCGCAGCGTCGCAGCGCGTCCTCGTACCGACCGAGCGCCTCGAAGATCATCGCGGCTCGCAGCGCGATCGACATCGAGTGTGCGTCGCCGAGTCTTCGGGACTCCAGGATGCGCAGCTGGTCGATGGCGAGCGCCTCGCGTCCGGCGGCAGCCGCCGCACCCGCGAGCTCGGCGCGGTAGATCCATGGCACCGGGTCACTCAGGAGGACCGCCTTCTCCAGCAAGCGGATGGCTCCGTCCATCGACTCGCGCCGATCCTCCTCGGTGTTGTGCTCGTTCGCGCGCATCGCGGCTGCGACGCCCGCGAAGTAGCAATCGAGTGGGTCGCTGTTGCCGGTCGCCAGCAGCGCGTCGTCGTCCGGCGCGCTGCCGTAGATCTCGACGCCGGACGCCTCGAGGCGCTGCAGGGCGGGCGAGGCTGCGATCGTTCTCGGGTGCTCGGCGAGCAGCGCGCGTGCCGCGCCGGGACCCGACGAGCTGCTGATGTGGACGGCGAGGATGCCCAGCGCGATCGGGTTGTCGGGAGCGAGCGCGAGCGCCTCCCTCAGTGGGGCTTCCGCTGTCTCGGCAGTCGCTCGCAGCGTTGCCAGGATCCGGCCCGTCCCGATCAGGTCGTCGACGCGACGGCTGAACTCGAACTCGCGGGCCATCCGGATCCGCGGCAGCTGGGCGAGGAGGTAGCCGCCGACGGCGAGAAGAACGGTCGATGCGGCGACGAGTGCGCCGGCCGTGCTCGCGCGTGCCGGTTCGCGCTGCACCCAGAGCACGGCGCGCTCGGCGAGTCCCGGCCGGCGGATCGAGATCGGCCGCTGTTCGCGGACCGCGCGGAGGTCCGCGGCGAACTCCGAAGCCGTGGAGTAGCGGCGGTCGGGTTCGGGCTGGAGGGAGTGGTGGACGACGCTTCCGAGCTGGCTCGGGATCTGCACCGCGGACTTGCGGCCCACGGGCTGGATGCGACCCCTCTCGAGGGTCTCGAGCACGGTTGCCAGTCGCCCCGATGCGGGCGGTTCGAGTGCCAGGAGCTCGTAGAGGGTCGCGCCAAGGCCGAAGACATCGGCCGGCCTGCCGATCGAGCCCTCGCCACGCAGCTGCTCCGGGGACGCGTAGGCCATCGTGCCGACGAAGCCCTGGGCCAGGGTTCGCGTCGCGTCGGCGTCACGCACGACGCCGAAGTCCGCGAGGTGCGCGTGGCCATGGCGATCGACCAGGATGTTGGAGGGTTTGACGTCGCGATGGGTCAGCCCTGCCTCGTGGACCGCCTGGAGGGCGTCCGCGATCTCGGCGCCGATCTGGGCGACCCAGTCGGCGTACGTCGTTGCCTCCCACGGGTGCGAGCCCGTCCCGAGCTCGCGGCGGACCGCGTCCAGTGTGGGCGGCGTACCGGCAGAGTCGAGCGCACGGATCAGCGCGGCGAGGGTCATTCCCTCGATCCGCTCCATCGCGATGGCCAGCGTCCCTTCTGTCTCGACCACGTTGTGGACGCGGACGACGTTCGGGTGGACCACCCGGGCCATCGCTCGGGCCTCGGTCAAGAAGCGCGCTCGCGCCGCCGCGTCGAGCGCCATCGAAGAGGGCAGGACCTTCAGCGCGACGTCGTGGCCGAAGCCCGCGTGGTGTGCGCGGAACACGAGTCCCATCGAGCCGCGGCCGATCTCCTCGACGAGTTCGTACTCGCCGAGCGCGAAGCCGGAGCGCAGCGTCGCCGGGACGGCTGCCGCGAGCTTCTCGAGGGTGGCCGGGTCGAGGGCCTCTGTGCGGTCCTGGCTGCTCATCGCGGCGGGTGGTTCTCCCAGCCCTTCGTCCGGACCAGGGTGTGCTGTCCCCTGGCCGCTGTCCAGGGGACGACTGCCCGGGTGCGGCGTTGACAGCCACCCCCGACCGTTCGATCCTCGGCCCCATGGCCCACACCCCCCCCGGCGAGACGCGCGACAAGGTGTTCCGCTACGTCCGCGACCGCCTGCTCGCCGGTGCGCCGCCGACGGTGCGTGAGGTCCAGGATGCGATGGGCTTCGGGGCGGTCGAGTCGGCGCGCAAGCAGCTCGATGCGCTGGTCGCCGAAGGGCGCCTGCTGAAGGACCCGGGCCGTGCCCGGAGCTACCGACTTCCCGAGTCGCGGGAGGGGGAGCGAGCGGTCCGTGTCCCGCTGCTCGGCCGCGTCCAGGCAGGGGCGCTGCACGAGGCGATCGAAGACGCGGACGGCTACGTCGTCGTCGAGTCGCGCCACCCGGCCCGCGAGCTGTTCGCGCTCCGCGTGCGCGGCGACAGCATGATCGACGTCGGCATCCACGAGGACGACGTCCTCGTGGTTCGGCGCCAGCCGTCGGCCGAGGTCGGGGACATCGTCGTGGCGCTCGTCGAGGGCGAGGCGACGGTCAAGACGTTCCGCCGGCACCGGGGCCGGGTCGTCCTCGCCGCGGCCAATCCGGCCTACGAGCCGCTGGTCTTCGCGCCCGACGAAGTGACGATCCTCGGTCGGGTGATCGAGGTCCGTCGCAGGCTCTGATCTCGCCCGGGGCGCAATCCCAGGACGCGCCGGGCGTTGCCCGCGCATGGCAACCCTGCCCGTCCTTGCCGCGCGCCGCCGGCATCTCGGCCGGCGGTTCGCCTCTCCCCTCGTCGCGGCCGTCTGCGTCGCGTGGATCAGCGCAGCCTGTGGGGCTCCGGCCGATCCGGTCCTGGTCCGCGAGCAGCGCCTCGCCGCCGAGATCCAGGACGGCTACGCCGCATCGCTCGCGTCGATCCGCCCGGGCTTCGTGCTCGTGACCTACCCGATCTCGGTCGGTGCCCTCACCGACGCCAAGCAGAAGGAGCTCCGGAGCGTGCGCCAGGTGCTCGCGGAACTCGGGCTCCGCCACCGTCTCGTCGAACGCGCGACCGTGCTCGAGGCCGTGACCTACGGCAGGCGGCAGGATCGCTCGGCGATGGCGTACCGCGTCCCCGACGACGTGGCCGTGGACTGCAGGGGCGGCAAGGTGCTCTTCCTCAACCTCCAGACCGACCCGTCTCTCCAGACGGTGCGCCACCCGGAAGCGGCGCTGCGGGAGATCGACGTGCTGGTGTGGGACGATCCGATGCGCGTCGACGCGTCTCTGCTCCAGTGACGCCGGCCTCCTCGGCGAGGCGTGCGGACAGTGCGCGGACGATCTCCGCGTGGTCAGGATGCGTGGCCAGGTTCCGGAACTGGTCCGGGTCGGCGTCCATGTCGTAGAGCTCGGCCGAGCCCTCGTCCCATGCGAGGTAGGCGTAGCGTTCGGTCCGGACGAGGCGACCGCGTCCGTTCCGTGAGAACGCCGCGTCGCGGACCTCGGCCGCCGGATCGTCGAGGACGGGGACGAGGCTCTTCCCCTCGACATGGGTGGGGATCGGGAGGCCCGCGAGTTCGGCCAGCGTCGGGTAGACGTCGATCTGCTCGGCGAGCGCGTCGCGCCGTGCGGCGCGGTCGCCCGGGCGCGCGATGATCAGCGGGACGCGGACCGACTCCTCGTGCAGGCTGAGCTTCTGCCAGAGGTCGTGCTCGCCGAGGTGGTAGCCGTGGTCCGACGTGAAGACGACGATCGTGTCGTCCGCGTGCCCGTGCTGCTCGAGGGCATCCAGCACCCGGCCGACCTGGTCATCCATGAACGCCACCGCCGCGCTGTAGGCCTGGATGACCTCGCGCTTGCGCGCCGGATCGGTCAGCTTCGTCCGCTGCGAGGTCAGGGACAGGCCTGGGGCCGGGATGTCGTCCTGGTCGCCGTCCGGGACGTCCGGCGGATCCATGTCCTCGACGTCGTGCGCGTTGAAGTAGGCGCTCGGCGCGACGAGAGGGACGTGGGGCCGGACGAAGCCGACGGCGAGGAAGAACGGCTGGTCGCCGAAGCCTGCGAGCAGCTCGACGGCCCGGTCGGCCGCCAGCACGTCGGCCTGCTCGGCCCCGCTGCCCTCGGCGCGGACCGCGTAGAACGCCGTGCCGAAGCCGAGGTTGTAGTGCGCGTCGGGTTCGAAGCGGAGCTTCTCGTGGCTCAGGTGGCGGGCCTCGCCCGCGGTCTGCCACTCGGGTGCCCTGACGTTGAAGCGCTCGGTCCAGGACGGCGCGTGGTCGGGTCCGTCGACACCCTTCGTGATGTCGCCCGGCACGCGCATGTGGAAGATCTTCGAGACCCGCGCGGTGTGCCAGCCGGCGGTCCGGAACAGCTCGGGCAGCGTCGGGCGGTCGCCCAGGATCGCCGACAGCTGGTCCGCGCTGCCGTTGCCGGTCACACCGACACTCGCCGGTCGGGCTCCGGTCATCAGTGCGGCGCGCGCGGGGCCGCAGACCGGGAACTGGCTGTAGGCCCTGGTGAACGACGTGCCGCGTGCGGCCAGCCGGTCGATCGCCTCGGTCCTGCACCACGGGCTGCCGTAGCAGGACAGCGTCTCGGCGGTCAGGTCGTCGGCGATCACGAACAGCACGTTCGGGCGCTTCGGCGCGTCGGTCTGCGCTGCTGCGCCGGAAACGTTGGCGAGGGCGATGCCCAGGGCGGCCAGGGGGAGAGCGTGGGTCAGCACGGGCGACATGCTACCGGCCACGGTTCCTGGGGCTCGGCGGTTGACGGTAGACAGATGTCCACTTACATCGGGCGGCGTGGCATCGCACGCGGTCTCCCTCGACCAGCTGCTCGCCTCGGGTCGTGTCCGCTACGGCGGCTCGGTGCAGCCCCGAGGGCGCGGCTCTCTCCGCACTCCGTCCAACTGGGGCTACGCCGAGGTGGCGGGCCGCTTCGTCGAGCTCTGTGCAGGCGGCAGCAGCGCGAACCTCACCGTTGCAGCCGGTCTGGTCCAGGACGCGCAGCGGCAGCGTGAGCCCAGCGCGTGGATCTGCCCGGCGGGCTCGTCGTTCCACGCGCCCGACCTCGCCGACAGCGGGGTGGACCTCGATGCATTGGCCGTGGTGCGTGCGCCCGACATGCCCGTCGCGCTCCGGGCTGCCGACGAGCTGCTCCGTTCGGGCGCCTTCGGCATGCTCGTCCTCGACGGCGTCGAGAGTCGGAGCCTGTCGATGGCGGCCCAGGTCCGTCTGGCGAACCTGGCCCAGCAGCACGACGCGGCGTTCCTCTGTCTGTGCCGTGAGCCGGTGGTCGGCTCGTTGGCGAGCCTCCGTCTGCAGACCTTCTTCCGCCGCGCCTCCTCTCCGCCGGGGGAGGACGGGCACCCGTTGTTCGAGTACGGGTTCGAAGCGGTCAAGGACCGGCGCCGCGGTCGCCGCTGGACCTGGACCGAGACCTGCGTCGGGCCTCCAGGCATGTAGCGGGTGTGTCCGGCACTACCGACGACTCCCCCCGACTTCAGCCGCCGACGATCCCGTCGATGTCGATCTGCCACATCTGGCGCCCGTCTCCGCCGTGAGGCGAGTCGACGACGATGCTGCGTCCGTCGGGCGCGATCCGCGGATGGGTATCGCAGCGCCACTCACCGCGGTACCCGGCCGGCACCTCGAGGTGCGCGAGCTCCGTGCGCTTCTCGCTCGGCACGTGGAAGAGGTAGGGGTGCTGGCGCCGTGACTCGTCCGGGTAGGTGTCGCAGACGATCCAGTCCCGGTCGGGCAGATAGGAGCAGTGGCCGTCCTGGGTCATGACTCCTGCCCCGACCTGCTCGGGTGCGCTGCTGCCTGCGTCGTCGAACAGCCAGAACCCGGCGACGCCGTCGACGACCGACCACGCGAGCAGGTGTTCCGGGTCGCGCCAGATGAAGTGGGAAGTCCGGCCGCTCGCATCGACGACGCGACGGTTCTCGCCCTTGGCGTCGGCGGTGAGCATCCGCGTCCGGAAACCGCCGCCGCCGCTCGGCCGCCAGCGGTGCAGGAACACGAACCGCGAGCCGTCGGTGTTCCACAGCAGGTGGTTGAAGTAGTGCTTCGAGCCGGCGGGGACTCCCGAATCGGCGGCGATCGAAGCGAGATCGACGATGGTCCGCCGGGCGCCGGTGTCGAGGTCGATGACGTCGATGCCTGCACCTTCGGGCGCCAGAGCGTCGGCGTTCGGATCTGCCAACCCCACATAGCCGTAGCCCGGCCGCATGTCCTGCACCCGGCGGAAGTCGCAGGTCACCGCGGAGCGCCCGTCGGGGGACACGCTGTAGACCGGGGCGTCGATCGTGCGGACCCGACCGTCGGCGAGGTCGAGGATCCGGCACACGTAGCGGTCGTCCTCGCGGTCGTTCCACAGCACCTGCGAGGACGAGCCGGGCCGCCACTGCAGCATGCATCCCTGCTGCCAGCCCCATGCGCGGCTCTCGCCGAGATCGATCCAGGGCAGCGCGTCGTCGCGGAGGTCGACGTAGCCGACCCGGATCGCGTCGTCGGCGCGGGGCGTCCGATGCTCGAAGTCCACCGCCATGCCCAGCAACCGGTCGCCGGCAGGGTCGAACTGCAGCTTGTCGTAGTAGCCGAACCAGTGGTGGGCCGGGCCGCGCGTCAGTCGGCGGATCGGCGGGAGGCGCTCGGAGCGGGCGGGAAGGGGGCTGCCGCGCAGCAGCGCCGCACCCGCTCCGAACTTCAGCACGTCGCGACGGGTCCAGGACATCTCGGCGTGATGCTATCGCCTCGCTCGCCCATCGCCCGCGCGCGGCGAGTCCGTGAAAGGCGCTCCGCACGCTGGCTATACTCCGCGCCCCTCCGAGTCCCGAGCGGCACCATGGCCGCGCAGTTTCGCCGATGACCGACGCCTTCCAACGGATCGCTCCCCGCTTCGCCCCGCCCCTGGATCCCGGCTTCCGCCCGGCCGTCCTCGCCAACCGCGCGTTCCGCGCCGAGGTCGAGCAGTCGGGAGCGGGCGTGCCGCTCCGGATCGCGCTCGCTCGCCCGGACGGGACGGTGTCGCGCTTCGACACCGTGGTCTTCGCCGAAGGTCACGCTCGCGCGGCCGCGAACCTGACCTACGTCGAGCGCCTCGTGAAGTTCATGCTCTGGAGCCGCGGCGGGCACAAGGTGTGGATCGGCGGGCCTGCGAGCGTCGGCGAGCACATCGCCAAGACCTACGCGGCGACCGGCGCCCGCGCGTTCGACGCGGCGTTCATGGGGGACGAGGTCTACCAGCAGCCGTTCGAAGTGGTGGTCTGCGCGGCGGACGACGTGCCTGCCGCCAACGAGGCGACCAAGCCGCTGGGTCGTCACCTCGACGGCTGCCGGATCGGCTTCGACCTCGGCGCGTCCGACCGCAAGGTCTCGGCCGTGATCGACGGCGAGGCGGTCTACAGCGAGGAGATCGTCTGGGAACCGCGCAAGCAGACGGACCCGGACTACCACTACCGGGAGGTCCGCACGGCGCTCGAGACCGCGGCCTCGAAGATGCCGCGCGTCGACGCGATCGGCGGCAGCTCGGCGGGCGTCTACATCGACAACCGACCGATGGTGGCGTCGCTGTACCGCGGCATCCCGAAGGAGCGCTTCGGCGAGATCCACTCGCTGTTCCTGCGTCTCGGCGAGGAGTTCGGCGTCCCGTTCGAGGTCGTCAACGACGGTGAGGTGACCGCGCTCGCCGGGTCGATGTCGCTCGAGGACGGCGGCGTGCTCGGCATCGCGCTCGGCTCGAGCGAGGCCGGCGGCTACGTGACGACCGACGGCAACATCACCAACTGGCTGAACGAGGTCGCGTTCTGCCCGGTCGACTACGCGGACGACGCGGCCTACGACGAGTGGTCGGGCGACCGCGGCTGCGGCGCGCTCTACTTCTCGCAGCAGTGCGTGTTCCGGCTCGCGCCGGCCGCGGGCATCGAGCTGCCGACCGACGTCACCGACGCCGAGCGGCTCAAGGCGGTGCAGAAGCACCTCGAGGCCGGACACGAGGGTGCGACCGACATCTGGCGGTCGATCGGCCGCTACATGGGCTACACGATCGCCCACTACGCCGAGTTCTACGAGCTGCGCCACGTGCTGATCCTCGGGCGCTGCACGTCGGGTCGCGGCGGCGACCTGATCCTCGACGGCGCGAAGGAGGTGCTCGCCGAGGAGTTCCCGGAGATCGACTCGACCTGCAACATCCAGCTGCCCGACGAGAAGAGCCGCCGGGTCGGCCAGTCGATCGCGGCAGCGAGCCTGCCGCCGCTCCGCGGCTGAGCCCCGGGCGCCGCGTCTCAGCCGCCGAGGCCCGGGTTGTGCCGGGCCAGGTAGGCGGCGAGCCCCTCGGACGCGAGGACCTGCGCCGCGTCCTGGAAGGAGACGGCGCCGCCGGTCCGGACCGACTCGAGGATGCGCACGATCGACAGCGCGACCTCGGCGGTCTGACCGCTGCCCTGGTCGCGGACCCAGGTGATCGCGTCGTAGAGCACGGCGTTCGCGTCCGCGAACGTGACGTCGCGGATGTTCGGGTGCCATGCGTTCGCCTCGAGCACGTCGCGGACGTGGCTCTGGATCAGGAACGTCGCGCGCCCGACCAGCTTCAGGTTGCTCGGGCTGACGTTCGTCATCGTGTTGCCGACGGTGCGCCCGAGCCGCGCCATCAGCGTCGTCGAGTGGGCGTTGAGGAGGATCTTCACCGCGATGTGTCGGCGCACGCCGAGCGGGTCGCCGCCCGCGGCGAACGGCAGCGCGATCACGCGCGATCCGCCCATGGCTCCTACGCCGGCCGCGACCGCGTCCTCGTCGCCCGCGCAGATCGCCCAGCACCGCGCTCCGCGCGCTTCGCAGGCGCCGCGGAACCGTGCCTGCGGCGCGTCGGTGTCCCCGAGTCCACGGCACTCGCCGTCGACCGCGACGATCACGCCGATGTCGCCCTCGTCGGGGCCGCGTCGCTCCAGGCTCTCCGTCGAGAACGAGAAGTCGTAGCGCGCCTCCTGATCCGCTCCCGCCTGGGCGAGGCTGTCCTGGGCTGCCCTGTGCAGGTAGGGGTCGTCGACACCGCGGTCGAGCGGCGGCCCGTAGAACGCGGCGTCGAGACCGCGGAACGGCCGCCCGAGGAATGACTGCCACGCTTCGGTGGCGTTCGCAGCCGGAGTCCAGATCTGCACCCAGCACCGGCGTTCCGGATCGTCGACGCGGTCGAGTGGGTAGAGGCGGAAGGTCGGGCTCCGCTCCGTGCAGTCGGTGAACACCGTGACCATCGCCGCGTCGGCGAGGTAGATCGCTCGACGTCCCTCCGCGTAGCGCTGGGCCTCGTCCTCGGTCAGAGGGCTCAACGCAGGCACGGCCGCGCGGACTCTCGCGTGGAGCGTGCCGAAATCACCGAGCCCGTCGACGATCCCGCGATCCGGCGCGAAGCCGAGCTCTTCGATCGGAGCGTCGACCGCAGTGAGGATCTGGCGGATCGCGTCCTCGAGAGCGATGCCGAGTACGAAGGTCTCGATGCTCGTCGCCTGCATCCGCGTCGAGCCGCTGATCGCCTGCGGGCCGGTCGTCAGATTCAGGCGCGTGATGCCTGGCTCCTCGTGGACCTCGCGGCTCCGGTCGAACGGGCGCAGCACCTCGTCGGGGTT
>JAQCBR010000091.1 GCA_027621295.1 Planctomycetota bacterium | reverse complement strand
CGGGGTGGCCGGACACGCGCGGTGCGGGTCCGGAACCGCGCATCCTCACCGCCCGATGACGCCCTCGGCCCCGTTGCTGACCACGATGCCGCGCTGGTTGCCGAGCGCATCGCGACCGGCACTGCCGCGTGGCTAGGTGCGGCACTGGCCGAAGGTTGTGTCACCGGGCCGGTCCGCGAGAATCCGCAGGTGGGGATCGCTCGTTCCCGCCGTCCGTCGAACCCATGCCTCTCGAAGTCGCCGAGATCCTCCGCAAGGTGCGCCGCATCCAGATCGTCGCCAGTCGGCAGGTCGATGACCTGTTGGCCGGTGCCTACCGGAGCGTGTTCAAGGGAAGGGGGATGGAGTTCGACGAGGTTCGCGAATACGCGCCCGGCGACGACGTGCGGACGATCGACTGGAACGTCACGGCGCGTGCCGGCCACGCCTACGTGAAGCGGTTCGCGGAGGAGCGTGAGCTGACGGTGCTGTTCGCGGTCGACGTGTCGCGGAGCGGGATCTTCGGCAGCCAGGACGGGAGCAAGCTCGACCGGACGATGGAGGTCGCCGCGCTGCTGATGCTGAGCGCGCAGAAGAACAACGACAAGGTCGGGCTCCTGCTCTTCGACCACGGCATCCGGGGCTACTTCCCGCCCCGCAAGGGGCGCGCGGCGACGCGTCGCCTGATCCGCGAGCTGGTCGCGGTCGACCCGGCGGAGGCGGAGCCGCGGGCGGACGCGCGGACCGACGTGGCGGGCGCGCTCGAGTACGTGTGCAGGGTCCAGCGCCGTCGGGCGGTGGTCTTCGTGCTGTCCGACTTCCTGGACGGTGGCTTCGAGCGGGCGCTGCGGATCGCGAACGCGCGGCACGACGTCATCGCACTGACGCTCGCCGACCCCAGGGAGCTCGAGCTGCCGCCGGTCGGCTTCGTGGACTTCGAGGACCCGGAGACCGGCGAGGTGGTCGAGGTCGACACGCGGCACCCCGAGGTGCGTGCGCTCTTCGCCGCCGGAGCGTCCGCGCGCGCCGGCGCGCTGCAGGCCGCGTTCCGGCAGAGCGGCGTCGACGAACTCGCGGTCCGGACCGACCAGCCCTATTCGGCGAGCCTGCATCGGTTCTTCCGGATGCGGGAACGGAGGGTCGCGCGGTGATGCGTGCTCGGAGCTTGCTGGCCGCGGCGGTCCTCGCTGCGTGTGGCGCTGACTCCGCCGTCGAGCAGGCCCCATCGGGCGTCGAAGCCGCTCGCCTGCGACTCGGCCCGGTCGAGGCGGTCGTCCTCATGCGGCCCGAGGCGCCGCGGTTCGGCGACCGGGTGACGTTCGAGCTGAGGATCGACGCAGACGAAGGCGCTCGACTCGAAGCCCCGACCTTCGGTGCGAGGATCGGCCACTTCCGCGTGCGCGACCGCAAGGAGGAAGGAAGCCCGGCCGGGCGCCGACTCCGCTACGTCGTCCTCGCCGAAGCGGAGCGGACGGGCACGAACATCGCTCGCTGGCCGGCGTTCCCGTTCCGGATCGAGTCGGGAGAGGGTGCGGGTGAAGAGCGTGAGCTGATCCTCCCGCCCTTCGAGGTCGAGGTCGCGGGACTCGGTCCCGACGAGAGCCCGGCGCTCGCCGATCTGGGGCGGCCCCTGCCGGGCGTCCTGCCCGCGGCGGACCCCGAGGGTCGTCGCCTTGTCTGGTGGGTCGGAGGACTGGCGCTGCTGACGACGATCGCTGTTGGCCTCTGGTTCCGGAACCGGTCGTCGCGCGATGCGGTCCCGACGCCACCGATCGACCCCGCCCTCGAGGCCGCGCAGGCGTTCGATGCGCTGCTCGCGAAGCGTCTCGCCGAGCAGGGACGTTTCGCAGAGCTCTACGTCGGACTCACCGGCATCGTCCGGCGGTTCCTGGAGAGGACGACGGGTGTGCACGCGCCGGAGCAGACGACGGAGGAGTTCCTCCGAGCGATGGAAGGGCATCCAGCTTTCGACGGAGCGCGGCGTGATGCGCTCACGGCGTTCCTCGTCGCGTCGGACATGGTCAAGTACGCGGCGCAGGTGCCGACCGCGGACGAGATCGGCAACGCCGTCACGGCAGCTCGCGCGTTCTGTCAGCCCGCACCCGACGTCCGGAAGGAGGCCGTGTGAGGTTCGCCGACCCGTGGTGGCTCGTGCTCCTGCCGGTCGTGGTCCTCGTCGTCCTGCGGCGACGGCGACGCAAGGCCACCGTGCTCCACTCCAGCACGGCTGCGCTGCGCGCACTGCCGAAGACGTTCGCACAGCGGATCAGGAAGGTCCTCCCAGCCCTCGAGATCCTCGGCCTCGCGGCGCTCGTGCTCGCGCTCGCGCGCCCGCAGGCGGGGCGCGCGGACAGCGTCGTCTCGAGCTACGGCGTCGCCATCGAACTCGTGATCGACAAGTCGCAGTCGATGGTCGAGACCGACCTGGACCCGGACCGCTTCGACCGCCTGGACGAGACGCGACTCGACGTCGTCAAGAAGGTCGTCGCCGACTTCGTCGACCCGGATGGCGACATGCCGGGCCGCCCCGACGACCTGCTCGGCCTGATCAGCTTCGCGGGCTACGTCGACGCGCACTGCCCGCTGACGCTCGACCACCAGGCGCTGCTGCAGCTCCTCGGCAGCGTCGTCGTCCCGAGGGTCAACCCCAGGGATCCGTCGGCCCGCGACGAGCTGATGACTGCGATCGGCGATGCCCTCGTCACTGCGATCGACCGCCTGTCCGACGCCCCGGCCGAGAGCCGCGTCGTCGTGCTGCTCTCCGACGGCGAGAGCAACATCGGCGAGGCCAGCCCCCGCGCCGCCGCCGAAGCCGCGAAGTCCGCGGGCATCAAGGTCTACACGATAGGCGTCGGCACGCCGGGTCGCGGTCTCGACGAGGCCACGCTCCGCGAGGTCGCCGAGATCACCGGCGGCGCCTACTTCAACGCCCGCGACGCGGCCTCGCTCGCCCGCGTCTACGCCGAGATCGACGCCCTCGAACGCTCCGAGATCCAGTCGATCCAGTTCACCCGCTGGCGCGAGCTCTACCTGCCCTTCGTGTTGGCAGGCATCGGCCTCCTCCTGGTTCACCGACTTCTCGCGGACACGCGGTTTCGGGGGTTGCCGTGACCGCTCCGCTGCTGATCACAGTTGCCCTCGGCTCCGCTCTGCCGAGCGCGGATTGGCAGGCGTTCGAGTCCGCGCACTACCGGCTGACGGCTCCGGTGGGGTTCGAGCAGGCGGACGACTGGCTGGCGCTGGCGGAGGCGGTGCACGCGGAGCTGGCCGCATACTTCGGGGCTGAGCCGCGGGTGGAGGGGCGCCTCGACGTCGTCTACTGCCCGGATCAGGCGAGCTACCGGGCGCGGCTCGCGGAGGATGGCGTGGACCCGTCGGTCGGGGATGCGGGCGGGGTCTACTGGCCGCCGAACCAGCGGGCCTACCTGTGGCGGCAGCCGAGCCAGAGCTTCACGCGGCACCTGTTCGTGCACGAGCTGGTGCACCAGTTCCAGTTCCTGGCGGTGATGCGGAATCGCGGCGCGTGTCCGAGCTGGTACACCGAGGGCCTCGCGGAGCACTTCGCGTTCCACACGTGGGACGGCGCGGTGTTCTCGCCGGGGCAGAGCGACGTGGTCGGGCTGGAGCGCAACATCCCGAACATGGCGGCAGCGGCGAGGGAGGGACGGCTGGATCTCCTCGCGCTCCTCGAGGGTCGCATGGGTGGGCCCAAGCCGGAGTCCTGGGCGGTCGTGCACTGGTTGCTCACCGGCGCCGGAGTTGGGGTGCGCGAACGCTTCCGTGAGCAGGAGCGCGCGATGTGGCACGGGCGCCCGTTCGACGTCCGCGCGGTGCTCGGTTCGGAGTCGGAGCTCGAGCAGGCACTCGCGCAGGGGCGGGCCTTCCTCGGCGCCCTCGAGACCACCTGGAAGATCGAGTGGATCGAGTGGGACACGCGCGGCGACGTGCTGATCGGCCGGTCAGGCGTCGTGTCGCTGATCCGTCGGGACGACCTCGCAGCACGCGGCGGTCTCGACGCTCGGTTCCGTGCGAGCGGGCGCGCTGGGGTCGTGCTCGGCTTTCGATCGACGGCTGCGTTCCTGCTCGTCTACTTCGACCCGTCCGGCTCGGTGCTGCTCACCGAGCGCGTCGACGGGGCTTGGAAGCGCCGCGCGTCCGCGAAGGTCCGTGCGCGCGGTCAGTGGGACGTCGCGGTGACGACCGACGCGACGGGCCTGGTCCGTGTCGAGGTCGACGGGCACCCGGCCCTGCTGCACCGGGTCGAGCCGGAACTCCTCGCCGGCCCACCCGGCCTGTTCAGCGACGCGTGCACCGCGGAGTTCGAAGGGCTCCGGTTCCGGCCCTGGTAGGGCCGGTCGAGCGGCCATCGATCAGCGGTGGACGCTGGTCAGGAGTCCGTCGCTCACTTCGAAGGACGCACCCGGGCCGATCACGATCCACTGCCAGTAGAGGGTCGCGGCGAAGTCGCCGACCAGCGGCAGCGGGATCGTGGCGTTGCCGGTCGCGTCCGTCAGCGCCGGGACCGAGGCTTCGATCGACACGTTGAGCGAGCATCCGCTCGGGAAGCCGATCGGCCCGAGGTCGAAGGGCAGCGGAGCTCCGTTCCAGAGCGTGTTGCTCGTGCCGATCAGCAGCGAGGCAGCGGCGTTGGCGTTGGCGCCCGTCAGCGTCAGCGCGAAGTCGTCGTTGATGACGGGCACGCCGGTGTAGCCGATCTCGGGGGCTGCCGGGCTGCCGCAACCCAGGCCGAAGTTGAACGGCGCGAGCTCGTAGCCGACGCCGTCGTACCAGGTGCGGTTGGCGTTCGACGTGTTGGCGAGGTCATCGATGTAGACGTCGATCTCGCCGTTGCCGTTGGCCGTGTGCACGCCGAGGAACGCCTGGTAGAGCCACCGGTTGCCCTCCTGGAGGAGGACCTGGTTGGTGAAGTGGCCCGACGACTCGAAGCTGTTGGCGTCGCGGGTCAGCTGCAGGCTCCCGTAGCCGGACGTGCCGAGCGGGGAGTCGTCGGCGAGCGGGCGCATCGGTGCGAACGACGACGTGCTGAAGTGCCGCGTGTTGTAGCCCGGGATCTCCGGGCTCGGCTGCGTGTTCGAGACGAGCGCGCGGCCGCGCCACACGGCGCCGTTGTCGCTGGACGACCAGAAGTAGCCGTAGATGACGTAGCCGATGCCCGGGATCAGGCCGCTGACCGTGGTCTTGAGCATCGGGCCGTCTTCACCACCGCCGGCTTGGCCGTTGGTCTCGAAGATGGTCCCACCATTGGCGAAGGTCCGCTCGGTCCACTGATTGTCCGTGCCGACCGGGCTGCCGATGACCGGGGTGAACGGAGATCCGTCGGCCAGCGTGGTGTTGCCGCCGGCGACCGCGTCGACGTAGGTGGCCTGGGCGGGTAGGGAAGCCGCGAGCAGCGTGGCGGCCAGGGCGAGGTACGACTTCATCGACGCAGACCTTCGATCTTCGTGGGAAGGGTTCGTAGACCGAGGGGGCTGTTCGCCCCCGGAATTCCTGGAACACTACTCCAGAATTGCCGACCTCCGCCAGCCGGTGTCCGGTCGGACCGGACGAGAGGCTCCGCGCGGGCCTCGACCACGCCCAGCCATGATCCAAGGCCTCCCGTCCCTCACCCTGGGTCTCCTGCTGTCCACTGCTGCCTCTGGCCAGGATCGGGTCCGCGGGCACCTGGTCACGTTCCTCGACAACGGGGCCTGGTCGTGGTTCGAGGACGAGCGGGCCGTCGTCGACCCGCTGGCGGGGAAGATCCTCGTCGGTTCCTGCGCCGATGACGCGGGACTCGGTGGGTCCGCACGTGGAGGGGACATCGACATGGCCGCGCTCGACCTCCGCACGGGTCGGGTCTCACGGTTCGAGCTCCGCGACCGCCTCCAGGGCGACGACCACAACTCGCCGGCGCTCCTGGTCCGGCCGGACGGCCGCTACGTGGCGATGTACGGGATGCACGGCGGCTCGGGCACCGCGCCTCGGCTGTCGCGCTGGCGCGTGTCGACCCGGCCCGGCGACCCGACGGCGTGGGACCCGGAGCAGTCGCTGACGCACCCGGTCGCGATGAGCTACTCGAACCTCCACCACCTGCCGGACGCGCGCAACGGTCAGGGCGTGACCTACAACTTCGTGCGCGCCGCCAACTGGGACCCGAACGTGATGGTCTCGGTGGACGGCGGGCGGACGTTCACGGGCAGCGGCAAGCTGCTGACGGAGGGCGGGACCTCGGACCGGCCCTACGTGAAGTACGCGAACGACGGCTCGACGCGCGTGCACGTGCTGACCACCGAGCGGCACCCGCGCAACTTCGACAACTCGATCTACCACGGCTTCGTCGAGAACGACGCGCTGCACGACAGCTTCGGCAACGTCGTCGACCCGAGCGTCCTCGATGCGTCGGGAGTCCGGCCGAACGCGCTGACGCGGGTGTTCGGCACGGGCACCGTCGTCGGCGGGACCACGATGCGGCGTGCCTGGACCGTCGATCTCGAGGCGGATGGCGGCGGGCAGGTTCGCGCCCTCTTCACCGCGCGCGCCCTCGATCGCGACACCGACCACCGCCTGTTCTTCGGTCGTTTCGACGGCGCCTCCTGGAGCATCCACGAGGTCTGCGCGATGGGCGGGTACCTCTACGCGGCGGAGAACGACTACACGGGTCTCGGCGCGCTGCACCCCGACGAGCCGGATCGGCTGTTCGTGTCGACCCGCATCGACCCGCGGAACGGCGCGACGCTGCCGCACTACGAGATCTTCGACGGGCGGACCCCTGACCAGGGCGCCACGTGGTCGTGGACCCCGGTGACCGAGGGCTCGAGCGTCGACAACCTGCGGCCCATCGTGCCGGCGTGGACCTCCGGGCGGTCGGCGCTGCTGTGGTTCCGCGGCACCTACTCGACCTACACGAACTACGACACCGCGGTGGTCGGCGTCGTCGACGCACCCGAGATGGAATCGGGGCCGATCACCTACGTCGACGCGACCCGGGCCAACACGACGCTGCTCAACGGCGCTCCGCTGAACGCCACGGGCCCAGCCGCCGGCTTCGGCCCGGTCGACGGGCTGTGGCACGAACGCACCGGCTTCGGCAACGGCAACACGGTGCTCACGTCCGACGAACAGGGCAGCGAGGACGTGCCGGTGTTGCGGACCCGGGTGCCGACGCCGCCCGGCGCCTACGACGTGTTCGCGTTCTTCTGGTCGAACTCTGGCCAGTGGCTGGTCCGGGCCGGGCTCGACAACGCAGATCTGCGGACGTTCGAGAAGTTCGCGGTCGAAGCGGCCGACGCATCCGACTTCGCGGGCTCGGTGGCGCTGACCGGCAGCACGGTGCAGCTCTACAAGGCCTACCTCGGTCGCGTCGACGTTCCGGCGGGCGGCACGATCGACGTGTTCGTGGACGACCTCGCGACCGGCCAGGGCACCACAACGCGGACCTGGTACGACGGTATCGGCTTCGCGCCGGTGACCACGCCGGCCGGGTTGGACACGATCGGCCGCGGGTGCAGGACCCAGGCCGTGCTCGCGGCATCCGGCGGCCCGGTGCTGGGTGGTGCCGCGATGCAGGTCTCGGTCCAGGGCGGGCCGCCGGCGGCCGTCGCGCAACTGCTCGTCGGCTTCGGACAGGCGACGCCCGTCGACCTCGGAACGCTCGGCCTGGCCGGCTGCACCCTCTACCCGGAGACCCTGGCGACGCTGCTGCTCGGCCCGCTCGACGCGTCCGGCACGTCACCGGCGCTGCCGATCCTGCTGCCGAACGACCCGGCCCTGCTCCGCGCCCGGCTCGTGCTGCAGGGTGCCGTCACCGGCTTCTCCGGCGGTCTGGGCCTCACGCCTGCGCTGCTCGCCCGCCTCGGGCGGTGAGGCTCGCTCCTGGGGTATCAGTGTCCGCCGCGCGCGGCGGACACTTCTCGCTGCGCGACCTCGATCAGCTGGCCCTTGCGGATCTCGTAGCTGACGACGCGTTCGACCTGGTGCTGCCCCTGTCGCATCCGCGCACGGACCGCGTCGAGCGCTAGACCTTCGGTCAGCGGGAGCAGCGCCACGGCGCGGAAGCCGTCCTCGGCGCCCGGCGTGGAGCGCTTGTCCTCGCGGAGCAGGTGGGGGCTCTCCCAGATCCAGGTGTCGTCGACCGACACGAACTGGCAGCGGTGGCTGGCCCGGTTCTTGGCAACCATGCCGCCGGGGCAGACGACGAAGCCGGCCTCGACCCAGGGTTGGACTGCGAGGCCGTCCCGTCCGAATCCGAGTTCGAACGCGTGGGCGATCACTGCGTCCTGGTCGCCCGATTCCATCGCGCGCCTGCGCGTCTCCTCGTGGAGCGCAGCGGTCAGGTGGACGAGCAGCTCATCGCTCAGCCTCTCGGCCAGCTCGCGCGCGGTCTCGGGGTCTTCGCGGAGATGGCGAAGCAGCGTGCCGAAGCGGCGGGTGGCCATGGGCAGGGATCATCGGACCGGGGCCGCGTTCGGGCCAGTCGGCGGCGTGGCTCCTCGTCCGCAGGTCACCCGCGTTGGAACGCCTGCGCAGCGCTCGCCGGGAGCCTCAGCACCTGCTCGACGATGCCGACGGTCTCTTCGTCGATGTAGTGGATGTACCACCAGACGCTGCGGCCCTGTCTGTCGAGCTCGATCGCTCGCCCCGCGCATGCGTCGGTGATCAGCAGGTTGCCGTTCGGCAGCCACTGGTGGCGGCCGAGGATCGGCGAGAAGAACGGTTGGCCCGACGAGCCGGCGAACACCGTCTCGACGCGTCGGTCCCTCGCGTGCAGCAGCGCGATCCGGCTCTGCGGCCCGAACTCCTCGGGGCCGATGTTGTTGTTGTCGAAGACGGAGAGGGTCTCTCCATCGACGAAGTGCGGATCGTGCTGACGCACGAACTGCCCGGTGCTCAGGAATCGGATGTCGCCGTTCGAGCGGTCGAACACGAAGACCGTGTTCACGTTGCGCAGTGAGACCAGGACGTCGCCGCGTCGGAACAGGCCTTCCTGCATCCCGGCAGGAAACGGCTCGACGTGGTTGAGGTGGGTGACCTCGCCCTCGATCCGCGTCGTGAAGTTGTCGGTCGTGCCGAGGTGCAGAAGACCCTGGTACCCGCCGCGGCGCAGCAGCTCGGCCACCGACCAAGTCCGGACGATCTCGCCGTCCGTGGTGACCAGGAGGATCGTGTCCTCGGCGAACGGCGTGACCACGTTCGGGAAGGCCGCGCTCGGCTCGGTGTGCTCCTTCTGTCCGCAGACCCAGAGCCGGTCCGCGCCCTCCCGGACGATCGAGTGATGCGTCTGGTAGGGGAGGCGCCAGACGACCTGCCCCGAGCGGTCCAGCCGCATCAGGCCCAGGTGCTCGAAGTTGAACACGACGTCGCCGTTCTCGAGCAGGACCGCGCCGTGCACGTGCGTGCCGGGTCGCGCCTGCGGGACGAACCGCTCCGGCACGTGGGTCGCGTCCGGCCACAGCTCGAACCAGTCGACGTCCCAGCGGTGGAGGCACGCGCCGTCCATTTCGAGCAGCTGGATCGACAGCCCGCCGTCGGCCTCGACCTGGGTCACGAGGTTGACGCCCTGGAAGCTGCGGCCGGTGTCGTGGAACGCCGGCGGGGCCGGCACCGGGACGTCCCTGTAGAACCAGTGCGCGCGCCGACCCGCGTCGCCGATCCCAAGCCGGCCGACCAGGTCCGCCCCACCCTGCATCGCGCCCGCGACGAACCCGGATGGGAACCAGCCGGAGATCCCCGCGACCAGTCCGTACACGAGCGCCAGGAAGATGGCGGACAGGACGAACACGGTGCGACGCGCGCGTTCCCCAAGGGGTCGCAAGATCGGGATTCCCTTTTTTCCAGGAAGGTATGGTCGGAGCGGCCTCCGATCGTCCGCTCCTGTCTCCCTGGTTGTCAACGGACCCCGGTCGGTTGATTTGGGGCGGTCGGAGCCGGCACACAACCCCGGTTGCCGCAACGAACTTCGGTAGACTCCGCCGCCTCCGAGAACCCCTCATGACCAGCATGCAACGCACCACAGCACCCCTCGGGCTGCTCGCCGCCCTCCTCCTGAACGCCATCGCACCGGCACAGGACGGCCTGCTCCCCCGCGGCGCGGTGGCTCCCGACTTCGTCAGCCTCGACGCCGCGGGCGACGAGGTCCGGCTCTCCGACCTCGCCGGCAAGGTGGTCGTCCTCGACTTCTGGGCGACCTGGTGCGGGCCGTGCATCGCGTCGTTCCCGCACCTCCAGGAGGTGGCGGCGGCGACCCGGGACGAAGGGGTCGTCGTGCTCGCGGTGTGCACCAGCGACACGCGGGAGAAGTACGAGGCGTGGCTCGAGAAGAACGGGTCCAAGTACCCGGACATCCAGTTCACGAGCGATCCCTTCGAACGCGGATCGGACGACTTCGACAAGCGAGCGTCGAAGCTGCTCTACCGCGTGTCCGGACTGCCGACCAAGTTCGTGATCGGCAAGGACGGCAAGGTCGCGGCCGGGATCGTCGGGCACAGCAAGGATGACCAGAGGCTCGAGGCCGCGCTCGGCCGGGCTGGGGTGGCGATCGCCGCCGACGCCCTGAAGGCCGGCGAAGAGCAGTTCGCCGCCGAGGCCAAGGAGGCCGCTGCCCGCGCCGCGGCGCCGCCGCGTCCGCCGTTCTATCCGGTGTTCGGTTCGCTCCGCGCGGGCGACGCGGTGCCGGACTTCTCGATGCTCGGTGCGGACGGTGAGACGTTCTCGCTGTCGTCGATGGCCGGCTCGCCCGTGGTCATCGGCTTCGGCTGGCACGAGACGCTGCCGCGTCAGGTGCTCGACAAGCTGCAGGCTCGGTTCGGCAAGTACGGCGTGAAGACCCTCGGCGCGATGGTGATGACCAAGCGCGAGGACTTCGATGCCTGGACGGAGAAGCACGCGGCCGAGGCGACCTTCAAGGTCGGCTACGACACCGTCGGTCGCTACGAGCCGAAGAACGGCCAGCCCGACATGGCGGAGCGTGCCGAGTTCGAGAAGGACGCGGTGATCCGGAAGTTCTTCACCGGGAACATGCTGCCGGCGATGCCGGCTTTCGTCCTGATCGGCGCCGACGGCAAGCTGGTCGGCGGCTTCGGGCCGGGCGAGCCGGACGAGGCGGTCGGCAACCTCCTGACGCACGTCGGCGTGAAGCTCGACGAAGCCGATCGCCCCGCCAAGCTCTGGCCGGACGACGCGTTCGTGCCGCCCGCCCCGCGCAAGCCCGAGGCGCGTGTCGAGGTCATCGGGGTCGGGGCGATGGCGCCCGACTTCGCGACGCAGGACCTGGCTGGCCAGACGCTGCGCCTCGCCGACTTCCGCGGCAAGGTCGTGGTCCTCGACTTCTGGGCGACCTGGTGCGGGCCGTGCAAGGCGGCGATGCCGCACGCGCAGGAGCTCGCCGCCGACTACGCGGACCAGGGTGTCGTCGTGCTCGCGTCGTGCACCAGCGACGGCCGCAAGGAGTTCGAGTCGTGGGTCAGGACCAACGAAGAGAAGTACCCCGACATCCGCTTCGCCCACGACCCGGCGGAGCGGGGCGAGACGCGGGCGTCGCGCAAGCTCTACGGCGTCTCGGGGATCCCGCAGATGTTCGTGATCGACCGCGAGGGCCGCATCGTCGGTTCGGTCTCCGGCTACCGGCCGGGTGAGGTCCTGCTCGACGCCGCGCTCGCGAAGGCCGGCATCGAGGTCGACGCGTCGATCCTCGAGAAGGCGGCGGAGGACCAGAAGGCCCGCGACGGCCAGAGCAAGGCCGCCGCGCCGATCGCGCCGGCGATCCCGCTCCTGCCCATCAAGCGCAACTGACCGCCGGGTCCGCAGCCCGCCCGGCGAGAGCCGAGCGGGTTCGGCGTCAGCGCACCGGTTGGCCGAGCACGCCGATCTCGGCGGCCGAGGCCCAGGGGCCGCCCTGGACCTCGGACAGGATCCGCACGCGGACGAAGCGCGCGCGCACCGGCGCCTCGAGGTCGGCGGCCTGCGCCTCCCGGACCGCGGCGAACCGGGCGCGGAGCTTCGGCGCCGCGTCGAGCGCCTCGCGCGTGGGAGCCGCCTGGAACTCGGTCTCGGCGAACGCGCCGTTCCAGCCGCCGTCCTGACGCGCGAGGTAGCGGAAGCCGCGCACCGTGTGCTCCGAGCCGAGGTCGAGCACGATCTCGTGCGGGTGCTCCGCCACGCCGCCGGTGAACTGCGTGTGCCAGATCGTCCGCGGGTCGCCGTCGGTCGCGTGGCGCGCGTACTTCTGGTTGGCGGCGTTCTGGCTGCTGACGTCGACGACCTCGATCTTCGCAGGGTCGATCAGGTCCGGCTCGACGATCCTCTGCACGCGTCCGCGCTGCTGTGACTGCGGCCGGTCGGGCGACGTGCCCCACTTGGCCTCGCGGTCCTTCTCGTGGCGCACGCGGCCCGGGTCGAGGTAGATGCCGGCGTTCACCGGCTCGTGTTCGCCCTTGGCGATCGCGGCCATCATCGCGAGGCGCTCCGGGTGCGATGTGGCGACGTCCCTCGACTCGGTCGGGTCGGCTTCGAGGTCGAAGAGCTCCCAGCGTCCCGAGCCCTCGGCGATCACCTGGTCCCAGTCCCCGCCGCGGCCCGTGCGGTTGAGGATGCCCTTGAAGCGTCCCATCCGCACCGCGAGCTGGTTGCCGAACTCCCAGTAGACGAAATCCGGGTCCTCCTGCTCGGCCGTGCCGAGGAGCGTCGGCAGGAAGCTCCTCCCGTCGGCGTCATCCGGGGTCTCGGCGCCACACAGCTCGGTCAGCGTCGGCAGCACGTCGGGGTGGGAGAACACCAGTCGGCTCGAGCGCCCGGGCTCGATGCGTCCGGGCCAGCGCACGACGTAGGGGATGCGCAGCCCGCCCTCGTACAGGTCACCCTTGCCACCGCGGAACGCGGCGCCGGTCTGCGGATCGACGTTCGGCCCGAAGTAGCCGCGCGGGTGTTCCTTCGAACGGAATCGGTCCTGTCCGCCGTTGTCGCCGGTGAAGAACACGATCGTGTCGTCGTCGAGCCCGAGCTCGGCGAGCAGGTCGAGGACCTCACCGACGTTGCGGTCGACGAGGCTGACCATCGCCGCGTAGTTCTTCGCCTCGTCCGGCGCATCGGCCATCCACTCGGCGCCCTCGTAGAGCTGCCACGCCGGGTCGTCGGCCGGGATGTCGTACATCCCGTGCGGCGGCGTGATCGGCAGGTAGCAGAAGAACGGCTGGTCCGCGTGCGCGCGGATGAATTCGAGCGCCTCCCGCATGATCTCGTACTGGGAGTAGGTCTCGCCCCGGCGGCCGCCGACGTTGCCGGCGAGCGGGACCTCCTCGCTGTTGCGGATCAGGTAGGGCGGGAAGAACGAGTGTGCGTGCACCTGGTCGTAGTAGCCGAAGAACACGTCGAAGCCGTGGTCCTCGGGCACACCCGTCGAGTCGCGGCCGCCGCAGCCCCACTTGCCGAAGCCACCGGTCGCGTAGCCCTTCTCCCCGAGGAGACTCGCGATCGTCGCCTCGTCGGCGCGCAGCGGGGTCCCGCCGTCGTTGGCGCGCACCGACGCATGGCCCGCGTGCTTGCCGGTCATCAGGTTGCAGCGCAGTGGTGCGCAGACCGGTGCGCCCGCGTAGGCGCGATCCATGCGAATCCCCTCGGCGGCCATCCGGTCGATGCGCGGCGTGCGGAGCTTCGGGTGACCCGCGTAGCCGACTTCGTAGTAAGCGAGCTCGTCGGCCATGATGTAGACGACGTTGGGCGGGCGCTGGGCGTCGGCGGGGGTCGCGATCGCGCCGAGCGCGAGCAGGGCCCCGAGAGAGCGGCAGAGGTGCATCCGCGCATCCTAGCTGCGCTCGCGACCGGCCAGTTCGAGCAGATCGGTCGCCGGGCGGCGGACGTATGCTGCCCCCCGCCCCGACGCCGAGGTCCCATGTCGAAGCTCCTCCTGGCTCTCCTCCTGGCCGTCCCTGCCTGCGCGCAGGAGCGGACGTTCCGCGCCTCCAACCGGACCGTGCTCGGTCTCGGCGAGGAGCTGACCGGCGGGCTGACGTTCGCGGACATCGACGGGGACGGCGACCTCGACGTGCTGGTCGCGAACGGCCGGCACTGGCCGCAGCAGGACGAGGTCTTCATCAACGCGGGGCGCGGACGGTTCACGGTGTCGATGGACCTCGGCGATCGCCGGGCCACGACCTACGCGCTGCCGGCCGGCGACCTGGACGGTGACGGCGACATCGACTTCGTGACCGCCGACGACATGGCCGAGAACCTCGTCTACCGGAACGACGGCCGCGGTCGCTTCACCTGGGCCGGGCCCGTCGGCCCCGAGGTCGAGCCGACGCGGAGCGCGCAGCTGCACGATCTCGATATGGACGGGGACCTCGACGTGCTGGTCACCAACCGCGGCGCGCCGAACGGCTTCTACCTGAACGACGGCAAGGGGCGCTTCGGTCCCAAGCAGGAGTTCGGGGATCCTCGCGGCTCGACGATCGCGGTCGCGGTCGGCGACGTGGACGGCGACGGGGACCAGGACCTGGTGCTCGCCAACAGGGACGGTCAGGCCAACGAGATCCTGCTCCAGGACGGCGAGCTCGGCTTCGCGGAGCGGAAGGTGTTCGGCACGGGACGCGACGAGACGCGCGCGGTCGTGCTCGGCGACGTCGACGCGGACGGTCACCTGGACATCGTCGCGGCGAACATCGGGGAGCCGAACGCGGTCTACTTCGGCGACGGGAAGGGCGGGTTCGAGCGGAGCGTGTCGTTCGGTGCCGACGAGCCGTCCTACGCGGTGGCGCTCTGCGACGCGGACCGCGACGGCGACCTCGACATCGTGGTCGCCAACGTCGCAGCCCAGAACGAGATCTTCTGGAACGGCGGCAAGGGCGCGACCTGGACCCGCGAGGCGATCGGCGAGCAGGTGGACGAGACCTACGGCGTGGCGGTCGGGGACCTGAACGGCGACGGCTACCCGGACCTGGGATTCGCGAACTCGGGCGGCCTGAACCTCACGTTCTTCAACGTCCCGGCCAAGCGCTGAAGCGGGTCTGCGTCAGTCCGACTCCAGGTCCTCGAGCACGGTCGAGGTCAGCAGGCCCTCGAGCCGCTTGCGGACGCGCTGCCGCACCTTGATGACCGCGTCGCGCGACATCCCGTACTCGGCCGCGAGCTCGCTGAGCTTCATGTCCTCGAAGATCTTGCGCACGTAGAGCTCGCGGTCGCGTTGTGGGATCTCTGCCAGCGCTTCGAGCACGTGCTGGTGGTGGTCGCTGCGCACGGCCTTCTGGACCGGTCCGGAGCTCGACGTGGGCCGCTCCGTCGCGTCGAGGCCCATCGAGCTGATCGCACGCGTGCGCCGCGTGATCTCCTGGCGCTTGATGTCCACGATGCGGTGGAGGAGCGCGGTCCGCAGGAGGGCCAGGAGCCCGGAGGACATCCGCCCGTCGTCGGGGTGTGGGTGGACCTCGCCGAGCATCGGCAGCGTCCGGACCCAGACGTCGTGGACGATGTCTTCCGGGTCGAAGGTCACGCTCGGGTTCGTGCCCATCTGCATCTGCGCCCAGGTGACCATCAGCGGCGACAGTTCCCGCATCACCCAGGACAGGTCCTCTCGGCTTCCGCCGACCGCGCCACGCACCCGGCCGGAGAGGCTCTCGAGCTGCCGCGGATCGGGCGGCGTCGGGCGAGTTCCGGATTCTTTGGAGTTCGTGTCCACAGACGTCGGGGAGGTCCGTTTCTACCCTACCGCCACGAGACCATGCACCCAGAGGCCGCCGTCCTGCAGTTCTTCCGCACCTTCGAGGCAGACCTCGCCTCGGGGAGCGTGCGGCAGATGGAGGACTACGCGAGGGCGATCCCCGAGCACGCGGACCGCATCCGGGACGAGTACCTGCGGTTGACCGGAGATGGTCCGGAACCCGGCGCGCGGATTCTCGGCGGACGCTACCGCCTGCTCGAGTCGCTCGGGCGGGGGAGCTTCGGCGAGGTGTTCCTCGCGCAGGACTCCAAGATGCGCCGTCGGGTCGCGATCAAAGTCCTCGACGAGTTCCGTGCGCTGAGCGCCGAGTGGCGCGAGCGTTTGATCCGCGAGGCAGAGGCCACGCACCGGATCGGGGACGACGGGAGCTGCACGGTCTACGACGTCGGCTTCGAGGGGAACGTCCCGTTCCTCGTCATGCCCTGGATCCAGGGTCAGTCGCTCGACCGGATCTTCTCGACGAGCGCGGCGCTCGGGCGCAGTCCGGTGTGGGTCCGCGACGGCCTCGCGCCGAGCGAGGTCCTGCCGGCGTTCCTCGGCCTGATCGAGAAGGTCGCGCGGACCCTGCACGCAGCGCACGAGGGCGGGGTCATCCACCGGGACATCAAGCCGGCCAACATCCTCGTGCGCCCGGATGGGCGACCGGTGCTGATCGACTTCGGCCTCGCGTGGCTCGACGAGACGGAAGCGCGCGCGACGCGGAGCGCGACGTTCGGCACGCCGGCGTACTCGGCGCCCGAGGTCCGGGCGGGTGAGCTGGAGCGACCCGACCCGCGCGTCGACGTGTGGAGCCTCGGCGTCGTGCTCTACGAGGGGCTCGTCGGCGAGCGTCCGTTCTCGGTCGCGGCCGGACGCAGGCCTGCGAACTCGGCGCCCGCTCGGCTGGATCGGCGATTCGGGAGAGACGTCCAGGCGGTGATCGAGGCTGCGCTGGCCCCGGCACCCGCGCACCGCTACCAGGACATGGCGGCGTTCGCGGACGACCTGGACCGGCTCCGGCGCGGAGAGGGCGTGTCGGTGCGTCCGGCAGGTCGGTTCCGCCGCGCGGCTGCCTGGGTCCGCCGACGTCCGGCCGCCGTCGGGCTCGGGGCACTGGCGTTCGCGGTCGTCACCGCGCTGGTGACGGCCTACACGCAAAGCCGCGAGCAGGCCGTCGTGGACGAGGCCGTCGTCGCGCTCGCCGAGACCGTCGACGAGCTCGCCGAGGGTCTGACGCGCCGCGGCAAGTTCGGGATGACGGTGGAGAACCGCATCGAGGACGCGGAGGAGACGCTGCTGATCGCGCGGCGTCTGAGGAACCGCTTCGGCAGCACCCCGCAGATCGACAACAGCCTGTCACGGATCCTCGTCGTCCTGGCAGAGGCCGAGATCCTCGTCGGCCACATGGAAGAGGCCGAACTCAAGCTCCGCGAGGCGGTCGGTCTCCTCGATCGCCTGGCATCCAGCGGACAACGTTCCAGCCGGCAAGACCTCGAGCGGCGCTCGCACGCGCTGATCCTGATCGGTGACACGATGACGCGGGCGGGGAAGATCGCCGATGCGCGTGAGACCTTCACCGCAGCGCTCGCGATCGACGAGCAGCTCTGGCGGGAGTTCCCGGACGACGCGAAGTGTGCGAGCGACGTGGGCTTCGGCTACCTGCGGATGGGGTCGTGCGAGCAGGCGTTCGGGCGCACGACGCGGAGTCTCGAGCTGGTCGAGCAGGCCCTCGGAGCGCTGCTGCGGGCCGAGCAGCTCGAGCCCGGGAACGCTGCGCGAAGTCTGCACGTCGCCGAGGCACAGCGCACGCTGGCGCGCTGGAGCCTGGCCGCAGACGCGGAGAATGCGGCTTCGGCCGCGGGCTACCTGTCCCGTGCCCTTGACCGGCAGGAGGCCTGGACCGCGATCTACCCGGCGGACGGCAACGGCTGGCGCCAGCTGATCCTCACGGCGGTTCTCGGACTCAGCGTTGGCCTGCCCGAGCCAATGCGCGCACGGTGCGAACTCGTCGCGGAACGCTGCGTCCGCGAGATCCGCGTGCTTGCGTCCGTCGTGCCGATCGACCTCGGAGCCGCGTCGGTAGCTCAGGTCCGGCGTGCCGGCTTCGGCGTGGGTTCCAGGTCCGACGACGACACGCGTCGTCTGGTCGCGGACGGCGAGGAACTCGCGCGGCGGGCGCTGGACCTCGCGCCTGACGAGGAGCCGGTCCAGCATTTCTACCAGGGCTTCTTGTGCGGTGCCGCGGATGTCTACGAGCGCCTCGGCGAGGCGGAGCGTGCCGACGAGCTCCGGCGAGACGTGATCGAGATGGGTCGGGAGCAGCTGCGGAAGGCTTCGAATCCCGAGGTCGCGCTCCTCTACCACGTGAAGCTCCTTCTGGGCTTCGAGATCGAGGACGCCCGCGAAGAGGCCCGGCGTCTCTTGGCGGAGCACCGTGCCCGAAAGGGCGAGTTCAGCGAGGAGCTGGCGAAGCTCGAAGCCGAGCTCCTTGCCGAAGACCGCTGACTCGCCTACGCCTGCGCGCGT
>JAQCBR010000090.1 GCA_027621295.1 Planctomycetota bacterium | reverse complement strand
CTCCGCCTCGCCGGCGCAGACCCCGAACAGGATCAGCCCGTCGACGGTCTCGACGCGTTCGCGACGATCGCCGAGGGAGCACCCGGCCCGCACGAGATGATCGTCCACAACGTGACGCCGTGGTCCGGCGCGGTCCGCATGGGCCGCTGGAAGCTCGTGCACAACGGCGGCGTCCAGGCCAACGCGACGAAGGGCCCCAAGCAGGACACCTGGGAGCTCTTCGACATCGTCGCCGACCCGTCCGAGTCACAGGACGTCTCGGCCGACCACGAGGGCGTCGTCGCCGAGTTGACGAAGCGACTCGAGGCTCTGCGCGCCGAGCAGGCCCCGCCGCACATCCTTCCGAACGACCCGCCAGAGGGCTTCCAGGTCCCGAAGGTCTGGGGCGAGGCCGGCGCGCGCTAGCCGCGGCGCTGCACCCACTCGAACTCGACCAGCACCGCGCCGTGGTCGGACGGGAACTGCCGTTCCCGGACCGGGATCGCGTCGTCCTCCCAGATCTCGGGCAGCACGCGGGCGGCGCGGGGCACGAGCTCCCAGTGCGGCGACCCGGGCCCGGGATTGCGGACGTAGAGCCGGTCGATGCGCTCGAAGCCCTGGGCCCTGCCGTCCCCTGCGACGCGGAACAGCGGGGACCATGTGATCCCGGGGTGCTGCACCGGGTTCGGGTGGATCGCGCGGAACGCGTCGACGAAGCCCGCATCGTGCATGGCAGTGCTCACGGGGAGCGCAGCACCTCTCCTGTGCCGGTAGACGCGCGCCGTGTCGACGGTCCAGTCGAGGTGCGACGGCGTGTTCCAGTCCCCGCCGACCAGGACCGGCACCTCGGCCGCGAGATGCCCCGCATCGCCGAGCGCGGCGAGCAGCGCCTGCGCCTGGGGGAGCCGCGAGGACAGCACGTCCTCGGCCGAGAGCAGGGCCTCGTCCGAGATCCCCGGGTCGTCCCTGAGCTGCCACGGCAGGTAGGCGCGGTAGTCGAGCCAGGTCGACCAGGCCACGAACTCCCGTCCGTCGGGATCGGCGAGGCGAGCACCGAGGCCGTGCCAGGGATGATGGAAGAACGTCTCCGCGACTTCGAACCGCGACACCACGCAGAGGTGCGGACTCTCGTGCTGGTGGGCGTTCCAGCCGAGCTCCTGCGCGAGCCAGCGCCCGGTCGTCGATCGCTCACCGTCGATGTCGTAGCTCTCCTGCATCAGCACGACGTCGGCACCGGTCTGCACGACGAGGTCGCGGATCTTCTCCGGCCCGCCGTCGACGTCGTTGCCGCCGTGCCAGACGTTCCAGATCAGTACGCGAAGTCCGGCCGAACCAACCGCGGGCGAGGCGGGACCCGGGACCGCGCACGCGGAGAGCAGGACCAGGAGGAGGAGCGGTGCGCTGCGCATGGCGGCAGCGTGTCGACCCGACCTCCTCCTGACCAGTCGCGGCATGTCCTGCGGACCGATTGCGGACCGACGCATCGGTGGCGACCGAGGTGCCCGATCGCCGGAAGAAAATCGACTGTGAGGAACTTCCGCAGCCGAGATCTCCGCAGGACGATCGTGCGGCTCTCTTCTTCCGGCACCGCAATCAGCTGAACGCGGCGCCTTCCCATACAGGGAACCTCATGCTCCGCTTCTCTCTCCTCGCCGCGCTCACGTGCGCGGCTTCGTGGGCCTCCGTGGACGCTGCGGCTCAGGAGCCGCAGTCGACAAGGCCCGACTTCCAGCGCCTGATCCGCGAGTCCCACGGGATCAACAGCGTCGACGGACAGCTCGTCGCCCTCGCAGGAGGCGTCGAAGCGTCGTTCGAGACGGGTCGGATCGTCATCACGCCGCTGCTCGGCAGAGAGGCACCCGCGGACAGGCCGCTGGTTCTCGAGCTGACCGAAGTGGCGCGCGGTGCATCCCGAGTCCACGTCGAGCGGACCACCGCGCCGAAGCACCGCTCCAACCAGGTCGACTACGCGCACGGCGGCGGGATCACCGAGCGCTACGTATCCCGCCCGGACGGGATCAAGCAGAGCGTGCTGATCCAGGACCCGATCCCGGGTCAAGGTGACCTCGTCGTGCGGATGCGCGTGACGACCGACCTCGAGTGCGCGCTCACCGAGGACGCACGCCAGCTGGACTTCGAAGCCGGCGCTCTGGGCGGCATCCACATCGGCACGGTGCTCGGCATCGACGCCGCGGGCCAGACCGCCGAGGGCACCATGCGCTTCGACGGCCAACACCTGGACCTGGTGCTGCCAGCCGGCTTCGTCGATCAGGCGGCCTATCCGCTCGACGTCGACCCGGTCCTCGGGGGTCTGATCAACACCGGGAGGTCGTTCTCGGACAACGAGATGGACATCGCCTTCGACGTCACGAACGACGTCTACGGGATCGTCTACCAGTCCGAGTCATCCGCCACCAACCACAACATCTACCTGCAGCTCATCACCGGTGCTGGAGCTCGCCAGGGCGGAGCCGTCACGATCGTCCGGAACAATCACCTGTCGACGATGGCCAAGATCGCGAACTGCAACGCGAGCGACCAGTTCGTCATCGTCTGGCAGGACAACGGCACCGGCGTCTTCAACGTGCAAGGCTGCGCCGTCGACGTGCTGACGAGCGTGCGATCCGCGATCGTCGACATCGCGACCAACGCGACCGACGACATCGAGCCCGACGTCGGCGGGGACAGCACGCTGACGGGCGCCACGCCGCAGTGCGTGGCCGTGTGGAACGAGGGCTCGGACATCAAGAGCTCGGTGGTCGACCTCAGCACCGACCCCCCGACCATCCAGCCCGCACAGACCGTGATCGGCGGTATCCCGGTCAACAGCCCGGTGATCACGAAGGACGGAGGCGCCGACCGCCGCTACTTCGTCGCGCTGCAGGTCTCGCCCCAGGGTGTCCTCGTGACGCCGATCGACGCCACGGGGACGGTCGTCGGTGGGCCGGTGAACGCCGCGTTCAGTCCGACGTCGACCTTCTCCCGCCCGGACATCGACGGCGACGGCCGGCACTTCACGGTCGTCATGGAGGAACTCGAGCCGGGCTCGACGAACGATCACGACATCCGCGCTTCGCACGGTGTCTGGACCGGGACCGGCCTCCAGCTCGTCGACACGTTCCTGATCGAGTCGGACCCCGGCGTCGACGAGTCCCGCCCGTGCATCGCGCTGATGCACTCCAAGTACGTCGCGGCATGGATCGACCCGAACGGGACGGCGGCCGATATCGAGGCGACCAACCTGGGCCTCGACAGCGCTGCACGCTGCGGGAACCCGATCGTCGTCGCGAGCACGGCCACGAACACGCTGAGCAACCCGGCGATCGTGTCCCGCCGCTCCGGTGGAGACACCCTGAGTGACTCGGGCCTCCTGTCCAACCGCGAGGAGAACCTGACCAACGCCCGATTCCTGATCAGGTCGCGCATCTACACGACGTTCGGGGGAGGTCCGGTCAGCGTGATCCCGGGAACCGGCGGCTGCGCGAACGGCGCGACCGCGGGCGTGTCCGGCGCTGCCGCACTCGGCAACCAGCACTTCAAGGTCACGCTGTCGGGCGCCGACCCCAGCTCGGCGATCGCCGTGCTCGCGCTCGATCTGAGCCTGCTGCCTCCCGTGTCGCTCTGCGGCCCCGGCTGCGGCGGGATCATCGTGCCCCAGGCCACCGCCCAGCTGCCGCTCTCCCAGGGTGCGACCGAGCTGGGGCTGCCGATCCCGTGCTCGACTGCGTTCAGCGGCGCGTCGATGTATGCGCAGTGGCTCGTGCTCGGCAGCAGCCCTGCCGGCAGCTGCCCGATCATTCCGGGCCTGCGGCCGTCCGACGCGATCCAGATCACGTTCGGCGACTGAGGACGGCCCCGAGCGAGCCGCGCCGCGGATCGAACCGCGGCGCCCGGCTCACTTCTGGTGCTTGTCGAACCAGTCCTGCACCCGGAGCCCCGGGTGCGGTGCCTTCGGCAGGAAGCCAGCGAGGCGCGCCTTCGTCGCGTCGTGCGCCGGATCCAGCGCGAGGTTCGTCCACTCGTCGGGGTCGACGCGGTGGTCGTACAGCTCCTCCGAGCCATCCTCGTAGCGGATGTAGCGCCAGTGCTCGTCGCGGACCGCGGTGTTGTCCGCGCCGTATGAGCAGATGACCGGCGGGCGCGAAGCCGTCGGGTCCTCGAGCTGCGCTCGGATCGAAGTGCCGTCGAGCCACTCCGGCTTCTCGAGCCCCGCGAAGTCGACGAGGGACGGGAACACGTCGATCAAGCTGACCGGCTGCGTGCACCGAGCGCCGGCAGGCACACCCGGCCCGCGCACGATGAACGGGATGTGCGTCGTCTGCTCCCAGATCGCCGCCTTGCACCAGTGCTTCTTCTCGCCGAGGTGCCAGCCGTGGTCGCTGACGAGCATGACCACGGTCTCCCGCCCGCGCGGATTGTCGGCGAGGCTGTCGATCAACCGCCCGATCTGTCGGTCGACGAACGCGACGGACGCTTGGTAGGCGCGGATCGTCGCGTCGACGGTGCCGCGCTCCACCATCGACTCGTGGTCGCTGAGCCCGCCGTGCAGCGCCTTGTGTGCGTGGCTCCGCGCCAGCATCCGCGCGAACTCGGGCATGTCGTCCCAGTCATCGCCCTCCACGGGTTCGGCAGGCCGCTGGATGCCCTCGACGGGGAACCGTTCGAACCAAGGTGCCGGGACCTGCAGCGGGCGATGCGGACGGAAGAAGCCGACCGAGAGGAACAGCGGCTCGTCCGACGGGGTCTGCCACTGCTCGATCGCCCAGGTCGCGACCTTGTGGTCCCCCATCGCCTCGTCGTCCACGTCGAGCGCGTAGCCGTCGTCCGGAGTCCCCGACGCGTCGAACCGGTCCTGGCCCCTCGGCGGCTTGGGGTCCGCAGGGCGGGCGAGGAGCGCATCGCCGAACCGACCGGGACCGCCGTGGAACACCTTCCCGCCGCTCGCCACGCGGTAGCCTTGCTCCGCGAAGAACTCCTGCATCGTCGGCGTGTCGATCGACGACTCGTTCTTCGCCTTCAGGTTGAAGTAGGTGCCGGTCCGGATGGGAAGGACCCCGTGGTTCAGGCTGGTCCGGGACGGCCGGCACTGCGGCGCGTTGCAGTAGGCCTGCGTGAACAGCATCCCCTCCGCAGCCAGCGCATCGATGTGCGGTGAAACCGCGGCCGGGTGCCCTCCGAGACACCCGAGCCAGTCGTTCAGGTCGTCGACGATGACGAAGACGATGTCGGGACGCTCGTCCTGGCTCCGGACCGGCACAGAACCAAGAGCCAGCGCGACGAAACCGACCACGAAACGGCAGATCCTGGGCATGAGCGAGCGATCGTAGGAGAGGGACGGGTGGTATGTATTCGGATCGGCGCCCGGAAGCCCTGCAGCCGTGCAGGGAGGACGCATTGACCGCACGCCCCGCCATCCATCGGAGTCGATGCCCATGACCCAACCGCACGTCGTGATCCTGGGTGGCGGCTTCGCGGGCCTCGCAGCCGCGCGAGAGCTGCGGGGAGCGCCGGTCCGCATCACGCTGGTCGACCGGCGCAACCACCATCTGTTCCAGCCGTTGCTCTACCAAGTGGCCACGGCGGCCCTGAACCCGAGCGACATCGCCTACCCGATCCGCTCCGTGCTGCGGCGACAGGAGAACGTCCGCACGCTGCTCGCCAAGGCGCAGAGCATCGACGTCGAGCGAAAGGCGGTCGTGCTGGCGGACGGAGAGCTCGCTTACGACTTCCTGATCGTCGCGACGGGGGCGACGCACAGCTACTTCGGCCGTGACGACTGGGCAGCGTGGGCGCCCGGCCTCAAGTCGATCGAGGACGCGCTCGAGATCCGCAATCGGGTCCTGAGCGCCTACGAAGCCGCAGAGGCCGAGCCGGACCCGGCGCGCGTGCGGGAGCTGCTGACCTTCGTCGTCGTCGGCGGTGGACCAACGGGAGTGGAGCTCGCCGGCGCGCTCATCGAGATCGGCCGCCAGACGGTCGCGCGCGACTTCCGCAGCTTCGATCCCCGGAGCCTTCGGGTCGTATTGATCGAGGGTTCCCCCCGCCTGCTCCCCCCGTTCGACCCGAAGCTGTCGGCGGAGGCCGAGCGGGAACTCCAGAAGCTTGGAGTCGAGGTCATCACCGGCGTGCACGTGACGCGGATCGACTCCGATGGCGTGGGCTATGGCGCCGAAGAGATCCGGGCTCGCACGGTTCTCTGGGCGGCGGGGGTCGCCGCTTCACCCCTTGGTAGGACTCTCGGCGCTACCACCGACCGGGCAGGGCGAGTGCAGGTGTTGCCCGACCTGACGGTGCCAGGGCACCCGGAGGTCCTGGTCGCGGGCGACCTGATCAGCCTGCAGTTCGACGGACGGCCGGTGCCGGGCGTCGCACCTGCAGCGGTGCAAGCCGGTCGGCATGCCGCCAAGAACGTGCGGCGCGCGCTGTCGGGTGAGCGTCTCCAAGCGTTCCGCTACCGCGACAAGGGCTCTCTCGCGACGGTGGGCCGCGCGGCGGCAGTCGCCCAGTTCGGGCGGTTCCGCATCGCGGGCCTCGTCGCGTGGTGGCTGTGGTGGGTCGTCCACATCTTCTACCTGATCGGCTACCGCAACCGACTCGCGGTGATGATCGGCTGGGCGTGGCAGTACTTCGCGTTCTCGCGCGGAGCCCGGCTCATCACCGGCAGAGCCTGGAGCCCCACGGCCAGCAGGGACGTTCCGTCCGATCCCGGCGCAGATCCTGCGGTTAGCGGCGCGCCCCCGGGCACCGCCGACGCGGGCTGATCCCGGCCTTCCCGATTGCGGTCGATCGCCCTGCGTCGCCGGTCATCTCCGATCCGGTCTGCGGCCCTCGCAGCATGGGCTACTTGTCGAACTGCTTTCGCGGCGTTCCAGTGACGTGGTTCCCCACGCTCGACCGCTCTGGAGATGGACCGCATGCGCCACCTGCCCACCGCCATGGCCTTGGCGACCCAAGTCGCCTTCGCCCAATGGCCCGGCCAACCGACCCCGAACCTACCGATCGCCACGGGCAACGGTGACCAGGTGGTTCCGCAGATCGCAGCGACCAGCGAGGGCGGCTGCTACATCGGCTGGTTCGACCAGCGCAGCGGCAGCTACGAGCTTCGACTCCAGCGCTTGGACGCCCATGGCGTCGCCCAGTGGCAGACGGATGGCATCGTCGTGAGCAGCCAACCGCAGAGCACCAGCCTGGTCGGCTGGAGCCTGATCGCCGACCGGGACGACCACTGCGTGCTCGCCTTCACCGACACGCGCGCTGGCGGCGACCTCGACGTGTACGCGTATCGCATCGATCCGTCCGGGCAGGGAACGTGGGGATCGAACGGGATCACGCTCAGCAACAACGCAGACTTCGAGGCAAATCCGGTCGTCTGCGAGACCAGCGACGGCGACTTCGTCTTCGTCTGGCCCAACTCCGGAATCGGCACGCTGCAGATGCAGCGCCTCGACCGGCAGGGCAATCCGCGCTTCCCAGGCGACGGCGTGTCGATCCCAGGTGACCCTGGCGCTGCGCCCGCGTTCCCCCGCGTCGTCGCGGCCGAGCAAGGCAACGCGATCGTCAGCTGGGTGCGAACGTTCACGTTCTTCGGCAACAAGCACGTCCACGCGCAGAAGTTCGACGCGTCGGGCGCCGCGCTCTGGAACAACGGCACGCGCATCGCGGTCTTCGACCTCGCCTCGGTGCCGATCGCGCACGAGCCGAGGCTCCTGCCCGACGGCGCGGGTGGGGCCATCCTCGCGTGGCACTTCGCGAACAGCAGCTCGCTGTTCAACGCGCGGGTCCAGCACATCCTGGCCAACGGCTCGGAGGCGTTCCCCCACAACGGTGTGTCGCTGTCGAGCAGCAGCTCCTTCGACCCGGCGATCGTCTGGCTCCCGAACAGCCAGGAGATCCTCGCGGTGTTCAACGAACGGAACGCCAGCCAGTCGCAGTGGGGCATCACCGCGCAGAAGGTCGACGCCTCGGGCCAGCTGGGCTTCGGATCGACCGGCCTCACCGTCATCCCCGTCAGCGCGACGGAGCGTCAGTATCCGGTCGCCGCACGCTCGCTCGACGGGCTCGTGGCGTTCCTCTTCGAGGCGATGCCGACTCCGACCCATTACCGCATCCTGGGTTTCCGGCTGTCCGCGAGCGGCAGCGTGACCACGCTGCCCACCGACGTGTCTGCGTTCCCGAGCGGCAAGAGCCGCATCGTCGCGAGCTCCTCGCAGAGCGGCGTCGCCATGTGCGCGTGGAGCGACCAACGGGTCGACGGCGGTGACCTCTACGCCCAGAACCTCAACCCGGACGGCTCACTCGGCGATCAACTGGCGGACGCCGTGCCCTACGGATGTGGCCTCAACCCGATAGGCAGCCTGCTCGTGACGGGACGCCCCGCGGTGGGCACCACGATGACGTTCGGCGTCACGAACCCGCTCGGGACCCAGGCAACGGGATCGACGGCCGCGATGCTCTACTCCCTGCTACCGGCCCCGGGCTTCCCCTGCGGCACGCCCATCCCCGGACTCGGCATGGCAGGCTCGGGCGCCCCCGGCGAGCTCCTCCTCGACACGAGCGCCCCGCTCGCCGCCCAGATCAGCGGGCCGTGGTCGGGCCCCGGTCAGCCGGTGACCTTCGCGCTGCGCATCCCCGACGACCCGACCCTGATCGGGGCACGGCTCTATGCGCAGGGGGCCCTGTTCGACCCGACTCCGGGGAACGCTGTCCCCGTTGGCCTGACGACCGGCGTGCGGCTGGACCTGGGCACCTGAGGCGAGCCGCGTAGTGCCGCGAACCCTACCCGGACTGCCCCGGGTATCTCCGCGCACGCACCGCCTCGGCGGCCGCCGCCGCCCGCCGTTCCCTGGTCTCCGGCCGCTTGGCACCGCCCACGTGTTCGATCCAGGCGCGGCGACACGAGGGCGCGAGCTTGGCGAAGGCGTCGAGTAGGAACGCACTGCGCAGCACCGCATCCAGCTCGGGAGGGATCTCCTCCGTCCGATCGACGCGATCGATCTCGAGGATGACCTCGACCCGGTCGCCGACGTCAGCGCCTGCGGCATGGCGCACGTCACGGCGCACGGCCATGCGGTAGACCCCCTCACCCTTGCAGACCGTTCCGCGCACTACGACCCCGCCCACCGTGCCGACGACCGGAGTCCGGGCGAGCCCGCCGAGCGCATGTTGGACTGCTGGAGGCACGACGACGAAGGTCCAGGTGCCGTAGGGAGGCTTGCCTCCGGCGGTCAGGCGAGTGTGGAACTTCGTCACGAACGTCTCCGGTCGATCGGCATGGTAGCCGGGCGGAACCACCGCGAGGCGGATGTCGGCCGCTCCGCGGCCGGGTGCCCCGCGCCGTGCCGCTCGCTACCCTAGCCGGCCATGTTGCCCTCCTTCCGCACGGTCCTTTCCGTCGTGTTCCTGGCCGCACCCTGCCTCGCCCAGGTGCACTACTTCAAGGACGGGCGGCCCTGGTCCAACCGCGCGGGCAGCGGGCCCGATGCGGTTGTCGACGGCTGGTACTACAACCTGGGCATCACCGGGATGCGGGTCGAGCTGACCGAGGACGCGCCGCGAGAGCTCCTCGTGCGGCACGTGTTCGAGGGCTCGCCGGCGCACGGCCGCGTGCGCATCGGCGACTCGCTGACGGGAGCGGGCGGCGAGGCGTTCCGCGAAGCGCACCAGAACGGCTACGGCACCGAGGTCTTCGGCGCCCGAGGACCGATCCGTGAGTTCGCTGCGGCGCTGGAGCGAGCCCAGACCAAGGAGGGGCAGGGGAAGCTCTTGCTCGCGATCCGGCGAGGCGACGAGGAGATCGATCTGACCCTCGATGTCGGCCGCACCTACGGCGCGTTCTCAACCACCTTCCCCGAGGACTGCCCGAAGTCGGCCCGCATCCGCCGCGAACTGCTCGACTGGCTGGTCGACCAGCAGCGGGACGACGGTTCCTTCGGCAACCCGGTCCACAACACGTTCGCTCCGCTGGCACTCCTGACGAGCAAGGCGCCCAAGCACCGGAAGGCGGTCGAGCGCTGCGCCCGTTTCCACGCGGCGACGACCCACGCCAAGGACGACTCCTCCCTGATCAACTGGCGCTACATGGCCGCCGCCATCGTCCTGTCCGAGTATCACCTCGCGACCGGCGAGCGCTGGGTCATCGACGAGCTGCAGGAGGTCTACGACTTCCTGATCTCGACCCAGTATGTCGACATGGCGCAGCTCAACCCGAGGTCCAAGGAGAGCCACCCGCACTCCTACCCGAAGGGCCCGGAAGAGGCGTTCGGTGGCTGGGGCCACAATCCGGGGTTCGAGGGCTACGGGCCGATCTGCATGCTGACGGGACAGGGCGCGCTCGCGTTCGCGCTGATGGAACGCTGCGGGATCGAGGTCGACCGCGACCGTCACGATGCGGCGTTCGAGTTCTGCGCCCGTGGCACGGGTTCCAACGGCTACGTCTGGTACGAGGACGAGGTCGGCAGCGCCACGGGCTGGGCCGACCACGGGCGCACGGGCGCGGCCGGGCTCGCGAACTGGGTCAGCCCCTACGACGAGCCGCGCTACCGCGAGCGCGCGGCCAAGCACGCGCTGGTGATCGGCGAGCACCCCGAGAGCTTCCCCGACACGCACGGCTCGCCGGTGATGGGGATGGGCTACGCCGCCGCCTGCGCAGCGTTCGATCCCGAGAGCTTCCGCCGACTGATGGACGCCAACCGCTGGTGGTTCGCGCTCGCCCAGTGCGGCGACGCCTCGTTCTACTACCAGCCCAACCGCGACAACGCCGGCTATGGCGCCGATGCGCGGATGTCCGCCTCGTCGGTCGTCGCCTTCGTGCTGTCGATTCCCGAAGCCAACCTGGTCATCACGGGTCGATAGCGCGCGGGCCGCTCTGGCGGGCAGCCCGTTGCTCCCCGACGGCTCGAGCGAGCCGTGCTCGGACGTGAGTGCGACCGGACCGCCGCGGAGTCATGCCTCGATCGCTTCCCAGTGATCCTGGAAGCGTCGCGCCAGGTTCTCGCAGAGGTCTCGGACCTCCGGATGGACGCTCGGACGGCCGACCCGACCCACTCTGGCGCCGTGCACGTGTCGCGTCATCGCGGATTCGAACGGCAGCCCCATGCGCCGGAAGAGGCTCCCGATCCGGACCGTCGGATCCGCAACGCAGTGCTCGTAGGGAACGAGCGCCACGTCCGGCATGGAGTCGTAGCCCTGCTCGAAGAACTGCACGTTGCGCACGTACCAGAACAGTGCACAGGCCGTTCCGTTGTCGAGGTCTTCCGTCGCGAACCGGCGCACCAGCTCGCGGCTCTCGCCCGAGAGACCGCCCGCGCGCCAGTCCTCCCAATCGGGATCGGCCGCGAGCCGACGCATGCTCTCCGGCATCCCGGTCCATCGCTCGACATGGGAGGCCACCACGTCATCCATCCGACGGAGCGCCCACAGCCCCACGCCACGCTCCCCTCGGCGGCTCTCGACCAGACCGTCCAACATCGAACGGAGTCTGTGCAGCTCCGTCATCGGCTTGAACGCGATGCAGCGAGCCGACTCCCGCTCGAACTCGGCACGGACGACGTCGAGCGCACGCGGCTGGAAGTTGGTGAAAGCCCGCGGATCGTGGTCATGGAACGCACTGAATCGCCAGCAGCGCTCGAAGATCTCCATGAGCATGTTGGTGCCGGAGCGCTGCACGCCGACGACCAGGACGATGAGTTCCTTGGACGGGGTCGGGCGGCGAAGTCGATGTGCGGCCCTCTTCGCGACCCGCCGCAGCTTCTGCTGAACGCGTTCGATCACCTGCCTCTCCCGCTGAGCACGCGAACGACGATACGACGCTCACGAACTATGCTCACGCACGATGACGACCGAGCCGATGACGCTGTGGTTCAATCCTGCGTGCAGCAAGTGTCGTGAGGCCGCGCGCCTGCTCGACGAGCGCAAGGTAGCGTTCGAGCGACGCGAATACTTGTCCACGCCCCCGACCCAGGACGAGCTCCGAACGCTGCTGGGGCAGCTCGGCCTGGACGATCCGCGCGTCATGATGCGGACCGGGGACGAGCTGATCGCGTCTGCCGGGCTGGACGGTGCCTCGTCCGAGCGGCTGCTCGATGCCCTCGTCGCCGAGCCGAAGCTGCTGCAGCGACCGATCGGGGTACGCAATGGACGAGCGGTCATCGCGCGACCACCAGAGAGAGTCCTCGAGCTGCTCGCCGAGTAGCAAGGGAGGCGATCGACGGTCACGCGAGCTGTGGCGCGCCTCTGAGGACGGTGGCGGGGTAGGCTCTGCCCATCGCAGGAGTGCCCATGGACAAGTCGACCGAGAATCCCACCCGACGCACTTTCCTCCAGGCCACCGGCTTGGGTGCCGTGGCCGCGAGCTTCGAGCCTGTAGCGGCGGCCCGACGCCTTCTCGACAGGGGGCCTGAACCCACCCTTCGCTGGGGTGTCGTCGGCACCGGGTCGATCGCCAACTCGATGGCCGGCTCGATGAAGCGCGCGAAGGGAGCCACGCTTGCCGCCGTCTCGAGCCGTCGGATGGAGACCGCGCGCGCCTACGCCGACAAGCACCAGGTGCCGCTCGCGTTCGACTCCTGGGCCGAGATGATCGCCTCGGACGCGGTCGACGCGATCTACGTCGCCACCCCGACCAGCGTGCGCGAAGAGATCTGCATCGCTGCGGCCAAGGGCGGCAAGCACGTGCTCGGCGAGAAGCCGCTGGCCAGCCTGGACTCGGTGGATCGCATCCTCGCCGCGTGTCGCGAACACGACGTGGCGTTCATGGACGGCACGCACTTCTCGCACCATCCGCGGACTGCGGCGCTGCGGAGCCGCCGCGACGCGTGGATCGGCAAGGTCTCACTCGCCGAGTCGACGTGCGCATTCCTGCTGCGCGACCGATCCAACATCCGCTTCGACCCCGCGCTCGAGCCCATGGGCGCGATCGGGGACGTCGGCTGGTACAACATGCGCGCCGCGGTCGAGTCCCTGCCGGACGGCCTCGTGCTGCAAGGCGTGCGCTCGTCACTCCGCCGTGACCCAGAGACCGGCGCTGTGATCGGCGGCGCGGGTGAACTGCAGTTCGAAGGCGGCGTCCGCTCCGTCTGGAGCTGCGGGTTCGACGCGCCGCAGTCCTCGATGCACATCCACATCGAGGGCGCGAACGGCACCATCGAGATGCCGGGCTTCCTGTTCCAGGACCGCGACAACTCCGCGAGCCTTCTCGTCCGACAGGGTGACGCCGAGCCCACCACCCACCGGATCGCGTCCGAGGAGCCGGGCTCGGTCCTGCTGTTCGAGGACATGGCCGCCGCCGCGGCCGATCCTTCGCTGCGTTCGGCCTGGGCCGACCGAACGCGCCGGACCCAGGCGCTCCTCGACGCCATCTGGCACGTCGGGCTCGCGGCGGAAACCGCGGGCAGGTGAGGCCGCGCGGCGAGGACCGCAGCTCGACGGTAACCAGTCGGTGCCCTGGTCCACGCACGTGCCATCTCGATCAGCCCGTGCGCAATCCTCCTCGCGATTCGCGTGCAACCGCCTGCGCGCCGGGGTCCGTCATTCCTCCTGGGTCGCCACGAACCCGTAGCACTGCAGCGTGCCGCCTTCGCTCGCGTGGTACTCGATCCGGTGCTCGGACAGGAACGTCCGGCGCGAAAGGTCTCGCCCAGCGATGCGAAGGACGTAGGTCGGCAGCGTGGACGCCTCGGCATCCATCGATCCCGAGCACTCGGAGATCGCAACGCCAAGGTCGCCGAGCTGGCGCCGTGCCTCTTCCGTCAGCGCAGCACCCAGCTTCGCGAGGTTCCCCGGCCACGCCGACCCGTCACCAGGGTCGGCGATCGAGTGATCGATGCTGTCCAGAGTGACGACAGGCTCGCCGCCGAGCTTCTCATTCACGTGGACTCGAACCGCTTGAACTTCTTCCGCGCCCCGACCGGCGCCGAAGTGGGTGCCAGGACTCATGCTCTGCCTCACCCGAGAGCCCGTGGCCTCCGCCACGAGCGAGCGGAAGTCGTCTCCCTGGAACAGCGGAGCCATCGTCAGGCAGTTGCGAGCATCGCCCTCACCCGACGAGAGCTGGATCCACCAAGAGACAGACGGATCAGGATGGCTCGCGCAGGAGGCCAACAACACCAAGAAGACAATCCCCAAGTCGATGCGTTGCATGACCCCGAGAATACGCGTCCGCGGCGGATTCATTCCATGGACGCATGACCGAGTGACCTGCCCCCAGGAAACCGGTCCGCCCCGAGTGTGAGTCTCCCCGGCCCGGGCAGGGCAGGGCAGGGCAAGATGAGGAGACGCATGACGAGGCGACGGCACACCCCTGGCCAGATCCTGGAGGAGCACCGAGACATGGAGGCCCTGTAGGCCGAAGGCCATTCAATGGGCGAGATCGCGAAGCGCTTCGAGGTGAGCGAGCAGACGCTGCATCGCTGGCGAAACCAGTTCGGTGGGATGACGGGCGGGGAGATGAAGCACCCGAAGGAGCTCGAGCGGGAGAATGCCCGGCTCAAGCGCCTGGTCGCAGACCTCGCCTTGGACAACCAGATGCTGAAGGACCTCGCGGAGGGAAACTTCTGAGCCCGGTCCGCAATCCGCTCGCGACGGAGACGGCCTCGCTCGTCGTGCTCCATCCTCCTGCGCGCCCACTTCTCGCACGTGATCACCAGATGGAGTGCCTCCACAGTGAGCTGCGAGATGCCAATAGCGTCTTCATTACGAGAAGGCGGCGAGAAAATGGGCCTCCAATTGAGAGTGGTCAGCGGTTTCGGTTCAACTCCGTGAAGAAACGGGCCATGACCGCGCCTCTCTCGCTCTTCGCGGCCTCTACAGTGTCCCACGCTTCGATGACGCCGTATCGATCGCCGCGTGTCCAGCAGAGAATCCTGTTGACGCCGCGGCCGGTTGCATTGGGCACCCCTCCGACCAAGACGTGCAATCCTTCACGACCATCGAACGGTTGCTCCGCCGCCGCACGGATCCGCTCCATCGCATCAAGGTCACCGTCGTCTGGCGTTATGTAGTCCCCGTCATGGATCTTCGTGATTGCCGACGTCCAGCGGAGCAGCGTCATATCTCTGTTGGCATGAGCGACCCTGTCGTTGTGGGCCCTCAACAGCTGCTCGAGCTCGCGCCTTTGTGCCTCGTAGATATCGAGGCCCTCGGGGTTGATCTCCGGGCTTCTCACAACCTCCTCCAACGACACATCATCGCGCTAGTGCTGCTTCCATCCTTCCGGCGTATCTATCTGCCGAAGCATGTTCTCGGCAAAGAGAACCCCCGTATCGTGCATCGGGTTCCGATCCTGTCCTGGCGACGCTGGAAGCAACTTCACAGGAACGGGAGGCTTGGCTGCAGCGCTCTCATCAACGATCGCAAAGCGACGCAGCGCTGCCGGAGCGGGTTCGAGAGAGGCCGCCGTGTTGCCCGGTTCGTTCATGGCGCCGACCGGACCTGGATCCTGCACCACACCTCCAAGCATCCATCCCAGGATGAACGCGAAGCCTATGCAGACAAGTATCAGAGCGCCTTTTATCGGAATCTCGTGGCCGTCTTTGGCGAGGCGGCAGCAGCAGTCGAAGCACTCACAGCCCGTGACCAACTCAGTCTACAGGCTGTGATATGTGGGCTTGGCAGTCGCTGCGATTCTGCCAAGCAAGCAAGTGAGGGTTCGTGGTTTGTGTTGGTCACAGCCTTTCAGCCCCCTGTGCCTGCGGTGCATCCCCCCCGCTACTCAAGCTCGTGGTCGGCGTCAAGCCGCTCCGCATCATGGTGCTCGACCTGGTTGCGGACCGCCCGCTGGATGTGCGTCGGCGTCATGCAGGCCCCATTTACGGCTTTCCCGAAGCATCTGTAGCTGAGGAGGCAATTGGATGCCGCCGCAACCGAGGTGGACGGCGGCAATGAGCGGAGCGGCGGAGTGGAATCCGTAGGCGCGGTGACCGAGCAGTCGGACTCGCACACCGTGGGGGGGCCCGGTCGGCCAGGGGCGGACCTACGTGCCGTCCCGGACCGACGACCCGGCACGCATCGATGTCGACGCGTCCTGCGAGGCCTTCCAGCAGTGCCGCACGACGATCAGCATGATGAACAGTGGGTGGAAACACCGAGTGCGGTAGTGGCCGCTGTACGCGGCGCCGCTGTGCCCTGGCCCCCAGGCCACTTCCGGTACTTCATCAACACCACCCGCCACGTGTGGGCCCGCACCCAGCCCGCTCGCGGCCAGCCCTGGCCCGTCCGCGTCGTCGGAACCCCTGGCGCCCTCGCCGGCGCACCGCTCTACGCACAGGCCATCATCCGCGAATCCCGCGGACCGAAGCTTACCAACCTCTGGATCGCCGACTCGATCCAGTGAGCGAGCCGCATCGCGCCAACACCGTTCTGTGGCAGCTGCGGCTGCCGCGCGATCCCGAAATGGCGTCGTGCGGTAGCCGATCGCGATGCCGAGGTTCGCGAGCGCTCCCTGGCTCCGGCGGCAGTTCCGTGACGTCCGAACGCCTGAGCGGCTGGTCCAACACCGGATCGTGAACCTGAGTTCCGACGCCCGTGTGCGCCGTGTCGGCCGTGCCACGTTGTGCCAGGTCGTGCCAGATCGCGTCACCGCCCCACCGCCGACGGCCCCGACCGCTCCGTAGCCCGCGCGGTTCGAGCCGACCCATTGCACACCCTGATGCACCCTCGTCGGCCGCGAAACCCAGATCGGCCCCATACAGCCGATTCCCGGCCGCTCTCGGGGGTCTAGGAGTAGGTCCTGCAGGACTCGAACCTGCAACCTACCGGGTATGAGCCGGCTGCTCTAACCGATTGAGCTAAGGACCCGGAGGACGCGCGCGTCCGGCGCTTCGGTATACCATCGCCGAGCGATGCGGACGACAGCCGAAGACGAACAAGGTCGACGATGGGTGCCGCGACTGCTCGAGGTGCAGCGCGATGTCCGCGAGGCGTTGCGCCGCGCCAGCTGCGCGCGAGGGGACCTCGAGAGGGCGAGCGAGGTCGTGCGAGACGACGACGGGGACACGATCTTCGCGATCGACGTCGACGCCGAAGAGGCCCTGCTTCGGCGGTGCGAGGCCTGGGGGCGAGACACCTGCTTCCGCCTCGTCGCGGAGGGCCTGGATCCCGGGGGCATCGTGTTCGGATCGGGCGAACCCGAGTTGCGCCTGATCGTCGATCCGATCGACGGCACGCGGGGGCTGATGTTCGACAAGCGGAGCGCCTGGAGCCTCGGTGCGATCGCCCGCGAACGCGACGGTGAGGCGAGGCTCACCGACGTCCTCGCCGCCGCGATGACCGAGCTCCCGACGACGCGCCAGGGACATGCGGACGTGCTGTGGGCGGTGCGGGGCGGAACGGCCGAGGGACGCCGCGTGCACCTCGGGGACGGTCGCGAGGTCGAGGCGCCGGTCCGACCCTCACGGGCCACGACGATCCGCCACGGCTTCGCCACCGTGTGCTCGTTCTTCCAAGGGGGGAAGGAGCTCACCGCGCGGTTCGAGGAGGACCTGATCGGCGCCGTGCTCGGTGGATGGGACCACCGGAAGGCGGAGGTCTACGTCGACCACTACATCTCGTCGGGCGGCCAGCTCGCCGAGGTCGCGCTCGGCCGGGACCGCTTCGTCCTGGACCTGCGCCCGTGGGTCCACCGCGCGCTCGGATTCGACGGCACGCTGTGCTCCAAGCCCTACGACGTGTGCACGGCCCTCGTCGCCCAGGCCGCGGGATGTGTGGTCGAGGCGCCGGACGGGGCGCCGCTGGACCCCCCGCTCGACGTGACGACGAACGTCGCGTTCGTGGCTTACGCGAACGAGGGGCTCGCGGAGGTGGTCCGGCCGCATCTGTTCGACGCGCTTCGGCGGCACGGGCTGGGGCCGGGGTGAGGGGCGGGTACGGGCGACGCAAAGCCCTTTCCTTGCGAGGCTTCTGAACAGGTCGCGGGAGCCCGGCCGGGCACAGCCCCGAGAAAGTTGCGCCTCGATGTCAGTTCTGTGGGCCGCCTTGCGGAGCGGGAAGAGCGAGTCACGCCTGTCCGCGTGACTCGGCTCTCGCGAACCGCAGGAAGAAACGCATGCGCATCAAGAACCGACTCTCGGGCCCGCTCTCACTCACCGAATCCGCACTGGCAGTGGCCTTCGTGGTGCTCGCCTCGACTGGCTGTGGACACGGAGGCGGCGGAGGTGGTGATGGCGGCGACGGCGGCAGCGGCGACGTCACCCAGATCAACAGCTCCCTCAACGACTCCATCAACTCGACCTTCGCGTCGGTCGGCGGATACCAGGTCCCGGGTGA
>JAQCBR010000254.1 GCA_027621295.1 Planctomycetota bacterium | reverse complement strand
AGGAGGGTCGCCCTCCCCTTGCCCTCGCTCGCGAGGAGGTCGAGCAGCTTCTCGGCATCCTGGCGGCTGTCGACCACGAGAGCCTGGACGTAGTCGCCGAGCGCAGCTTCGAGCGCACGGCTGTACTCGAGGTCGCAGTCGATCATGTCGAGCAGGCGACCCCGCAGACCCTGCGGCATCTGCTCGAGCAAGTACTTGGGGCCCTGGTCGAGCCCCTCGTGATGCGCCTCCATCCCCTGGAGCAGCTCCAGGCGACTGGACGTCGACGCGACGCGCTCACGCAGACCGGCTTCGAGGCGGGCAAGCTCGCCGGCCTTCGTGTCGGCAGCCTCCAACTGGCCGACGATGCGCTCTTCCTCGTCCTGGAGCCATGCGATCCGCTGACCGAGGTCCTCGACGATCCGCGCGCTCTCGCCGAGCTCCTGACCGCGCGCCGCGATCTCGTTCTCGACGATCGCAGCCCGGTCGGTCACGCGCTGGGTCCGCCCGTCCACCCCGCGGAGCAGGGCCGTCTGCTCGTGCGCGAGGTTGCGGCGCCGGGTCCGCTCGTGGAGGAGCTCGAGCATCGAGTTCCGCGAGCGTTCCCGCGTCGCCTGCAGCTCCCGGACCTCGGCCTGCGCCTTGCTCGCCGCCTCTCGCCGCTCGTCGGCGGCCTTGCCGAGCTCGACGAGCTGGGCCTCGACCTCGACGAGCCGCGTGCGCGCGGCCTCCAGATCTTCGCGCCGCTCGCGGCGCTGGGCGTCGAGGGTGGTCACGCGCGCGGTGCAGCTCTCGGCCGCCTCGCGCTGTTCCTCCACGCGCTCCTCCGCCGACGACGCGCGCTGGCGGGCGAGGTCGCGACGCGACGTCGCCTCGCGAAGACGCTCCTGGGCATCCTGCAGGGAGCGATCCGCATCGCCGATCCGCTCCTCGAGTTCACCGATCCCGGACCGGGCCTCTTCGAGCGCCTGCACTGCGACCTGGAGGCGCTCTTCCCGCTCGCGAAGATCGGCTTCGAGTTCGGCCTGACGGGCGCGGAAGGTCCGCGCATCCTCGACCGCGACCGCCGAGCGGAAGTCCCGGATCTGGTCGCGCAGCTCCTGCCACCGCCGCGCCTTGCCAGCCTGGATCTTCAGCGACCGGATCCGGCGCGAGCGCTCTTCGAGCAGGTCCTTGACGCGCGCGAGGTTGAGCTCGGTCCGCTCGAGCTTGCGAAGACTCTCCTTCTTCTGGAGCTTGAACTTCGAGATCCCCGCGGCCTCCTCGAAGATCGCGCGGCGGCTCTCGGGCTCTGCGGAGAGCACGGCATCGATGCGCCCCTGCTCCATGACCGAGTAGGCGCCGACGCCGAGCCCGGTGTCCATCAGCAGGTCACGCACGTCCTTCAGGCGGACGACGTCGCCGTTGACCAGGTAGCTCGACTCCTTGTCGCGGGTCAGCCGGCGACCGATGCTGACCTCGGTCCGTCCGCCCAGGAGCGCGGCGACCTCCGCCCCCTCCGGCGACAGCGCGCGATCGTTCTCGAGGACGAGCGTCACTTCGGCCGCGTCCATCGGTTCCCGTCCCTCCGCACCCTTGAAGATGACGTCCGTCATCTCGGACCCACGGAGGCTCTTCGGGCTCCGGTCGCCGAGCACCCACTTGAGCGCATCGACGACGTTCGACTTGCCGCAGCCGTTCGGGCCGACGATCCCGATCAGGTCGGCATCGAAGTCGAACTCGGTCCGGTCGGCGAACGACTTGAACCCGCGGATGATCAGTCGCTTCAGACGCACGGCCCGTGACCTCCGTCGAGGGGGGACTGCCGCGGCAGGTTCGCCGTGGAAGTGGAGTGGGTGGTTTCGAAGGTCATGTCGGACGTGTCCGGAAGGCTGGGTGCGCGATCAGCCGAGGCCATTCTGATCGAAGGGGAGCCGCACGGGGAGGACCGGCGAGAGGGCGCTGCCACCGACGTCGAGGGCGGCTGTGAGCGAGGGGGTCGGCGCGATGCGCGGCTGCAGGACGCGACGACGCACCCGGGACCGGGAGGCGCGGGCTTCGGCGTAGCGAACCGCGGCATCCGCGCGGCCGCACACCCAGAGCGCCCGCTCCGCTGCGGCCGAGACGTCCTCGGCGGTCAGCCAGGGACCCGCGTCCTGGACACCCTGCTGCGAGCTGCTGCCCATTGCCATCGCCCGGCGACGACCGAGCGCGATGTGCACCGAGCGCGCGAGCTGGAGACCCAGCTCCCAGGGATCGGGCGCATCACCGTTCGCGGCATCGGACGTCGATCCCTCGAGCGCGAGCGCGAGCGAACGCGCCAGCTTGGTCAGTCGGAACCACTCGCGGGCCCCGCTGCGCTTGCGGATCAGGTGTTCGTCGTTCGGTCGCACGGTTCCCCCTCATCCTCCTGTGGCCGCCCTTCCGCAGCGGGCGCCGCAGCGTCCCGCACGGAGGCCGCGGCCGAAGCCACGCCGGACGCGGACGTCGCGCCCCGCTTGCCACGCTCGAGCATCGCCTCCAGCTCGTGCATGAACTGACTCACGTCCTTGAAGTCGCGGTAGACCGACGCGAATCGGACGTAGGCGACCTGGTCGAGCGAGCGGAGCTGATCCATCATCAGCTCACCGATCACCTTGCTCGGGACCTCCTTGTCGAAGGCCTCGAGGCACTGGCGCTCCACCTCGTCGACGATGTGCTCCAACCGCTCGGTGGTGATCGGGCGCTTCTCGCAGGCCTTCAGCAGGCCGCCGAGGATCTTGGCCCGGTCGAATTCGACGCGCTCGCCGTTCTTCTTCACGACCCGGAGTTCGGCGCCTTCGACGCGCTCGTAGGTCGTGTAGCGACGCCCGCAGTCCCGACAGACGCGCCGACGCCGGATCGCGAAACCGTCGGCGCTGGCCCGGGAGTCGATGACCCGGTCGTTGTCGGACTTGCAGTACGGACACCGCATGACGCGCGCTCGGATTCCACCCCCGGCGAACCGGCCCTGACCGACCGGCTCCGCCACGTGTTGCGAGCGGCGGGAGTGTCTCCCACAACCCCTTGTGATGTCAAGGGCAAGGAGAGGTCGCGTCGATGTGGCGGTCCGGCTACTTGCCGAGGCAGAAGCGCCCGAAGACCCGATCGAGGACGTCCTCCGGGGACGAACCGCCGGCCACTTCGTCCAGGCAGGCGATCGCGGCGTCGAGGTCCGCAGCGCAGAGTTCGGGGAACTGGGGCGTGAGCGCCGCCCGGACCGCCGCGGATGCGCGCTCGAGCGCGCCCGAGATCCGCGCGCCGGCGACCTC
>JAQCBR010000089.1 GCA_027621295.1 Planctomycetota bacterium | reverse complement strand
GTCGCGAAGCTCGATCTCCTGCATCGGAGCCGACGGGTCGTCGAGCGACCATCGGGTCAGCGCGTTGCCTTGACTGGAGGCGACCACCACGGTGCCGTCGTGGAGCGGCGCGACGGCGTGCGGGTTCCCACCGACCTTCGCCACGAACTGCACCTCCCGGTCGGCGAGCCGCACCTGGAACAGCCCTCCCCCGGACGCGACGACCAGCGCCGCGGTCCCGCGTGCGACCGGCCGCACGTCGGTCGGATGCGCGAGCCACTGGCGCTGCTCATCCGCGAGGCCCTCGCCGCTCCACGACCAGCGCACGTCCCCGGACCGGACGTCGCGCAGCTCGATCGCCGGCTCCGCCTGGTTGCACGCCATCACGTGGCCGAGGTAGCGCTCGGAGCGCCGCTGCTCGAACAGCCAGTCGAGCGCCGCCCCTTCGAGCGCGTAGGCCTGGTTCCACGAGTCGTGTCCGACACCCGGGAGCTCGACGAAGTGGACCGTGCCGCCAGCGCGCCGCGCCGCGTCGACCATCTCGTGGGAACGCGACGGAGGCACCACGCGGTCAGCACCGCCGTGCCACGCGAAGATCGGAAGATCGGCGAGCGCACCCGCGGTCTCCGGGTAGCCACCGCCGCAGATCGGCGCGACCGCAGCGAAGAGTCCGGGCTCGCGAGACGAGAGGTGCCAGGAGCCGAAGCCCCCCATCGACAGACCGGTCAGGTAGATCCGATCGGGGTCATGGGCAACCTCGCCGAGGGTCTTCCGGAGCGCGGCGAGCGCGACGTCGAGCCACGGCGAGTCGAGCGCACCCGGCTCGGTCCGGTCATCTCCCCAGCGGACCGGGATCCACATCGCGCCGCGCGCGCACTGCGGTGCGACGACGATCGACCGGAAACGTTCGCGGTAGTCCGGACGGACCATCCGGTCGGGAAAGTGCCGGAGCTGCGCCTCGTTGTCGTCTCCGCGCTCGCCGGCGCCGTGCAGGAACAGCACGACCGGTAGCCGCTCCTCCGCGCGCAGGTCATCCGGAACCATCACGCGGTAGCCGAACGTGCGCCCCGCGAAGGTGCCCTCCTCGACGGTGACACTCGCAGCGCGGAACTCCTGGGCGGTGAGCTCCGACGCCGCGAGGAGCAGGACGGACAGCCCGATCGACAGGCGCGCTGGCTTGGACATCGGGGCATTGTGGCCCGCGTGCGTGCGCCGGGCGAGACTGTGCGCCGCTCCACCATGAAGCCGCGCCACCTCGAAGCGATCCTCGCCGTCCCACTCCTCCTCCTGTCAGTCGCCTGCAGCACCGAATCCGGACGCGGCGACGTCGAGCTGCCCCACGGTCTGCCCGAGCCGGCGAGGGAGTTCCGCGCGGCGTGGGTCGCGACGGTCGCGAACATCGACTGGCCGACCAAGCCCGGCCTGCCCGTCGCGACACAGCAGCAGGAGGCGCGCGCGATCCTCGACCGGCTCGTCGGGCTCGGCATGAATGCGGTCGTGTTCCAGGTCCGGCCGCAGGCCGACGCGCTCTACCAGTCCGAGCTCGAGCCGTGGTCCTACTACCTGACCGGGGTCCAGGGCCGCGCCCCGGAACCGTTCTACGACCCGCTGCAGTACTGGATCGACGAAGCGCACGCGCGCGGTCTCCAGCTGCATGCGTGGTTCAACCCCTACCGCGCGCACCATCCAGCCGGGAAGGGCCCCCACGCCGCGAACTCGGTCGTGCAGTCGAAGCCCGAGCTCTGCGTGACGCTCGGCGACGACGGCTACCAGTGGATGGACCCGAGCCTGCCCGCGGTCCGCGCGCACTCGACCGCCGTCGTCCTCGACGTGGTGCGCCGCTACGACGTCGACGGCGTCCACTTCGACGACTACTTCTATCCCTACCCGTCCTACCACGACGGCGCGGACTTCCCGGACCAGGCGAGCTACGACGCCTACACGCAGGCCGGCGGCGAGATGTCGCGCTCGGACTGGCGACGCGCTGCGGTCGACACCTTCCTCACCGAGCTCTACGCGCAGATCAAGGCGGAGCGACCGTCCTGCGAGTTCGGGATCAGCCCTTTCGGGATCTGGCGTCCCGGCCATCCGGAAGGCATCCAGGGCCTCGACCAGCACGAGGTCTTGTTCGCCGACGCGCGGCGCTGGTGGAACGAAGGAATCGTCGACTACATGACGCCGCAGCTCTACTGGCCGATCGCGCAGATCCCGCAGAGCTTCCCGGTGCTGCTCGGCTGGTGGGCGGACGAGAACCTCGAGGGCCGCCACCTGTGGCCCGGAACGTCGATCGGGCGCGCGAAGGGCGACGCGGGCGTCACCGAGATCCTGAACCAGGTCCAGGTGGTCCGCGGGATGCTGCGAGGCGATCCGGGACTCTGCCTGTTCAGCATGAAGGTCCTGATGCCCACCGATTCCGCGCTGGCAGCCGCGCTCGCCGAGGGTCCGTGGGCCGCGCCCGCGCTGATTCCCGCGTCGCCCTGGCTCGACGCCACTCCGCCGAAGCCGCCCAGCGCGACGCGGGTCGATGGAGCCCCTGGCTCGCGACTGTTCGAGCTCGACGAGGCGCCGCAGGACCGGTTCCTCGTCGTCGTGCAGGAACAGCGCCGGGGCCGCTGGTCGACGACGGCGATCCTGCCCCGGAGCCAGCGGGCGTACGCCGCATCCGGTGAGGCCGAACGCGTCGCGTTCCGCGCGGTGGATGCAAGTCGGAATCTCAGCCTGCCGGCCTTCGTCGATCTGCGCTGAGCCAGCCCGGCGGCCGCGTGATCGCCGCGTCCCACGGTCAGACCGATGCGGGCATCGGGCCTCGTTCACCCCGCCACCCGCCGCGAGGCGGCTGGCAGGGCGGACCTCCCCGGAACGTCGGAGAGATTTGCCCACAGACTGTGACTGGTCGGACCGTCGGCGCTACCTGGGCTCCTCCGAACCTCTGGACGGAGGGCTCGGCCATCAGTACCGTCGCCGGGCCCAACCCGGGTGCACATCCCCGCTCCTCGACACGCACCGTCGAGAAGAGGACGCCGCGCCCCGCCCCTCGGGCAGACCCCACATGGGTTGGGACCGTCCCAGAGGCTCCACGACCCCGACATGAATCGCCTGCGTCCGGACTGGACGAACCTCGTCTTCATCGCCGTCGCCCACCTGCTGGCCGTCGTCGCGATCCTCTACATGGCGCTCGTCCACTTCTCCTGGTGGACGGTCGGCTTCGGACTGGTCTGGGGGGTGCTCTGCAGCCTCTCGATCACCGGTGGCTACCACCGGCTGTTCTCCCACGGTGCCTACGCGGCAGTCGCGCCGATCCGCGCGTTCTACCTCGCGTTCGGCGCGGCCTCGGTCCAGAACTCGGCGCTCGCCTGGTCGGCTGACCACCGCACGCACCACGCGCACACGGACACCGACGAGGATCCCTACAACATCCGTCGGGGGTTCTGGTGGGCGCACATCGGCTGGGTGCTGTTCCGCGCACCGAAGGCCAAGAACTTCGACCTGGTGAAGGACCTGCAGCGCGACCCGCTGGTCATGTTCCAGCACCGGTACTACTTGCCGATCGCGCTGACGTTCGGTGCGGCACTGCCGTTCGCGGTCGGCTCGCTGTGGGGTGACGCGATCGGCGCGGGCCTCGTCGCGGGCTTCCTGCGCCTCGTGCTCCAGTGGCACGCGACGTTCTCGATCAACTCGCTGACCCACATGGTCGGCGCACAACCGTTCGGCGACCGCACGTCGGCCCGCGATTCGTTCTGGATCGCACTGGTGACGTTCGGTGAGGGGTACCACAACTTCCACCACCGCTTCCAGAACGACTACCGCAACGGCATCCGCTGGTACCACTTCGACCCCACCAAGTGGTGGGTCTGGACGCTGGCTCGGTTCCGGCTGACCCGGAACCTTCGGCGCGTCCCTGCTGAGCGGATCGAAGCCGTCCGCCGCGAGGCCAAGAAGAAGGCCGCGGCCTGAAGATGCCCCAAGCCAAGTTCTCCGAGCTCGGGCTGCTCCCCGAGCTCGTCGAGGCCGTATCGGCCTGTGGCTACGACACCCCCACGCCGATCCAGGCGCAGTCCATCCCGGAGCTGCTGAAGGGTTTCGACCTCCTCGGCATCGCCCAGACCGGCACCGGCAAGACAGCCGCGTTCACGCTGCCGATGCTGCAGTGGCTCGCGGGCGCCGACGACCGGCCGCGGCCGGGTCGCCCCCGCGCGCTCGTGCTGACGCCGACCCGTGAGCTCGCCGCGCAGATCCACGAGTCCTGCGTCGCCTACGGGCGCGAGCTGAAGCACCTCCGCTACGCGGTGATCTTCGGCGGCGTCAGCCAGAAGCCGCAGGAGAAGATCCTGTCCGCGCCGCTCGACGTGCTCGTGGCTACGCCTGGACGCCTGCTCGACCTGATCGGGCAGGGGCGGGTCCATCTCGACGAGGTCGAGGTGTTCGTCCTCGACGAGGCGGACCGGATGCTCGACATGGGGTTCATCCGCGACGTCGAGAAGGTGATCGCGCGGCTGCACGAGGACCGCCAGTCGGTGCTGTTCTCGGCGACGATGCCGCCCGAGATCGTCGCGCTGACCAAGCGCATCCTCCACCAGCCGGTCCGCGTCGAGGTCACGCCGCCCGCCAAGACCGCGGACCGCATCGAGCAGTCGGTGTACTTCGTCGAGAAGGCGGACAAGCGGCACCTGCTCGCCGAACTCCTGTCCGACGGCCGGATGGTCCGGACGCTCGTGTTCACGCGGACCAAGCACGGCGCCGACCGCGTGGCCCGCCACCTGACCAAGGGCGGCATCCAGACTGCGGCGATCCACGGCAACAAGTCGCAGAACGCCCGGGAACGGGCGCTCGACGGCTTCAAGAACGGCAAGATCCCGGTCCTGGTCGCCACCGACCTCGCCGCGCGCGGCATCGACGTCGACGACGTCACGCACGTCGTCAACTTCGACCTGCCCAACGTTCCCGAGACCTACGTCCACCGGATCGGCCGCACGGCGCGAGCCGGGCGCGAGGGCATCGCGATGTCGTTCTGCGACGTCGACGAGCGCCCGCTGCTGCGTGACATCGAGAAGCTGATCCGCCGGACGGTCCCGGTGGTCGCCGAGCACCCGTACCGCTCCAACGTCCCCCTCGCCGCACCCCCCGCCAAGCCGGCCCAGGGCAGCAAGGGCGGCGGAGGCGCGCGACGCGGTCCGCGCCAGAACCGGGGCCGACGTCGCTGACGCACGCGGGGCGATCGCGCCAAGTCCTGGACGATCGGGCTGCCTCGGACGGGCGCGGACGTATGATTCCCGCCCATGGGTCGCCAGTGGCTGCAGAAGAACAAGGAGATCACCGCCAACAAGCGGGCGAAGATCACCAGCAAGCTCGTCCGTGAGATCACCGTCGCCGCCAAGATGGGCACGCCGGATCCGGACATGAACCCGAGGCTCGCGGTGGCGATCGAAGCCGCACGCAAGCAGTCGGTCTCGAACGACGTGATCGCACGCGCGATCAAGAAGGCCACCGGAAGCGGAGCCGACGCCGGCGACCTCGAGCACGTCACCTACGAGGGCATGGCCCCCCACAAGGTCCCGGTGATCGTCGAGTGCATGACCGACAACAGGAACCGGACCGCGCCTGACATCCGCGCACTGTTCAAGAAGGGCCAGTTCGGCAGCAAGGTCGGGTTCTTCTTCGAACACCTCGGGATCGTCGAGGCCACGCACCCACAGCCGGGCCTCGACCCGGAGGAGGCGGCGATCGAGGCCGGTGCACAGAGCTGCGATGAGCTCGAGAGCGTGCCCGAGGGCCAGTCGGGGGCCCGCTTCCTGACCGAGATCGCCGACCTCGATGCGACCACCCAGGCGCTCCGCGAGGCAGGCTGGATCGTCACGACCTCCGAGATCGGCTACGTGCCCAAGGACCCGGTCGCGCTCGGCGAGGCGGAGCTCGCCGAGGTGGCCGACTTCCTCGAGCGGATCGACGACCACGACGACACCCACCGGATCTACGCGGCCTACCGGCCTGCGTGAGATCCTGGCCCGGCCGAGGGAGTGTCACTCCCGGGTGAACGCCTCGAACTCGGCGCACGGCATCGCCGCACCGAACAGCCAACCCTGCGCCCGGTGACAGGAGAAGGAGCGGAGCACGGCCAGCTGCGCCTCGCTCTCGACGCCTTCGGCTGTGACCTCGAGCCCGAGGGCCCGAGCCATCTGCACCATCGCGCGAACCATCACCACGTCGCGCTGCGGTTCGGCCAGATGCCGGACGAAGCTCCGGTCGATCTTCAGCCCACGGAACGGGTAGCCGGCCAGACAGCTCAGCGACGCGTAGCCGGTTCCGAAGTCGTCGAGGACGGCAGACACGCCGCCTTCGACCATCTCCTCGAGGTTGCGCAGCGTCGCGCCCTCGTCGGCGAGGATCGCAGTCTCCGTCATCTCGATCGCGACCGCCTGGGGCGCGATTCCGATCGCGCGCAGGCTGTCGCAGAAGCGCCGTGCGAATCCTTCGGTCGCCAGCTCGATCCCGGACTTGTTGATGTGGAAGCACAGGTCGGGTCGGAGCCTGTGGATGCCGACGATCCGAGCCAGCGCCCGGCGTTCCAGCAGTTCGCCGAGGCGGCGGATCAGGCCTGACCGTTCGGCAACCTGGACGAACTGGTCGGGCGGGACCCGGCCCAGCACCGGGTCGTCCCACCGCGCGAGCAGCTCGGCGCCAACCAGTCGCCCGTCATCGACCCGATGGATCGGCTGGAAGTGCAGGTCGATCCGGCCGTCGTCGACCTCGATCGCGTCCGACAGCGCCGCAGTGAGCCGGGTGCGATCCCGGAGGCGCTCGGCGACGTCCTGGTCGAAGACCGCGATCTCGCCGCGATGCGTCCGCTTGACCTCGTACATCGCGAGGTCCGCGTCCCGCAGCGCGCTGGCCGCGTCCTTGCCGTGGGCGATCGCGACGCCGACGCTCGCGCGGACCTGGAGACCACGGACCGCCTCGCGCTGGAACGGCCGGGCGATGGAGACCTGCAGCCGGTGCGCCAACTCCATCACGCCCGCCGGACGGGAAGCGACCACGAACTCGTCGCCGCCGATCCGCGAGCAGATCGCGCCCGCACCCGCCTCGAAGCCGATGCGCTCCCCGACCTCGCCCAACATGGAGTCGCCAGCGGCATGGCCGAGCGAGTCGTTGACGCTGCCGAAGTTGTCGAGATCCAGGTAGACCAGCGCCATCGGCCCGATGTCGAGCGCGGCCTGCAGCTCACTGAGGAAGCCGCGGCGGTTGAGCAAGCCCGAGAGCGGGTCGGTGCGCGCGAGCTCGTCCCGCTGCTGCTCGAGCCGCGCACGCGCGAGCCGCGAGGCGGCCATGGACGCCAGCGTTGCGAGCAGCGCCTGGCGCCAGTCGTCGTAGAAGCCCGGCTCCTCGTGCTCGCTGTCGACGACCCCGACCACTTGGCCATCGACCACGATGGGCACCGCCATCTCGGAGCGGCGGTCGGCGTCATCGACGATGTAGCGTGGGTCGGTCTGGGTGTCCTCGACGACGATCGTCTGCCCGGTCTGCGCCGCTGCGCCGACGATCCCCGCACCGATCCTGATCCGGATCGGGTCCTTGATCTGCCGACCGGACGGGTTCTTGGGACCGAAGGCCGCGCGCTGGTAGAGCCAGTCGCCCTGGCGCAGGTAGATCACGCAGTCGGTCAGGTCGAGCGAGCCGAGCGCCTCACGAGCCAGCTCCCAGAGGATGTCCTCGGAGTTCGATTGCGCGGTGAGAAGCGTCGCTGCGAATCGGTTGATCACCGTGAGGTCCCGCGCACGCGCCTCGAGCTCCGAGCAGCGGCGCTCGAGTGCTGCCACGTCACGGGAGGCGTGCAGCGTTCTGTTCGAGTCTCCGCTCATCACAGGATCAGGATCGGCAGCGAGGCCAGCGAATCAGGAAGTCTGCCATTCCCCGGGCTGGGCTGCCACGCCCCGTCATCCCGACCGCCCCACTGCCATCGGATCTACGCGTTCGATGGTTCCGTTCCCGTCCAGGTCCCCGCGGACCACGCGGGAACCCAGCTCCCGGGCGCGGTCGGCTTCGATCTCCCAGGGGATCGTCGGTGCCCCGTGGAGATCGAAGCCCCGCGCGGCCGTCCGGCCATCGGGCAACACGCTGACGAGGAGGCGCACCCCCTCCTCTGCGACGGTGAGAATCTCAGCGCCAGCCAGCACGACCCCATGGAATGGCCCGGAGCTCTGCGCGAGGGCGGGGCCGGGCCCGTAGCCGTAGATGGAAACCGCGCCGTGGCCGGCTCGATCCGTCCGGTAGACGAGGATCTCCGCGCGGCCGTCTCCGTCGGTGTCGAACACCGCGTAGCCACAGCACGCCGACGGAGCGACGCCGCAGAGCACCGCACGCTCCACCCCCTCCTCATCCCGGACCACGAGCGATCCCGACGGCACGACGGTGCCATCCCCGTAGAGCGATCGCAGTCCAGCGAGGTCGTCACCGGAGAGATCCGCTCGGTCCCCGGGTGCGTTGCTCATCACGGCGCTCGGGTCCCCGCTGTGCCCGAGACCGAGCACGTGGCCGAGCTCGTGGACCGCCGTGTGGAACAGCGACACGGTCCCCTCACCCCCGCGAGCGGACCAGTTCCGGCCCGCGTCGAAGTGGATGAACGTGCCGGGCCTCGGAGGGCCTGCATGGGCGACGGCCGCCGTGACGCCGAAGGGCTCGCAGGCGCCGTGGTGGCCGCGCCGCATCCCGATCAGCAGATCCGCGTCCTCTGCTCCTGCCAGCTCGAAGCCGACGAGTCCGGTCGCGGACCAGACGGCCATCGCCGCCTCGATCCCGTCGCGCATGGCGGGCTCCGTCGCCAGACCGTCTTCGATGCGATAGCGCACGCGGAGCTGGTCGGCCGGCCACCGCCCCCGGACCTGGAAGAGCGAGGGCCCGGACTGGCCGGCACCTGCGTCCGCCGCGGCGGCCCTGGCGCCCGCGGCAGGGGTAGATGCAGGGGTAGCCGCAGGGGCAGGTTGGTCCGACGGGGACTCTGAGCAGCCTGCCGAAGCCATCAGCAGGCCGAGGGCACCGACGACGCAGAGACGCGTGGCCGGCACCCAGCTCCGTCGACTCACAGATCCTCGAGGAAGAGGATCAGTGCCTCGCGTGCCTCGACGGTCGCCGCGAGGTAGGCCAGCCGAGCCGCATCACCTTCGCTGAAGTGCGCGCGGATCGCCTGGTCCAGATCTTCTGCGCGGCCGTCGTGCATGTAGGGAGCGGTGTCCTTGATGCCCCAGAGCGGCGGCGTGCGGAACATCCCGACACCCGCTCCGTCTTCGGACATCCCGCGGAAGTCCGCGGGCATCACGTCGTGCAGGAGCAGGTTCGAGTAGAGCGGCACGGGGCCGTCACGCCCCATCAGCTGGGGCACGTGGCAGACCGCACAGCCCATGCTGTGGAACAGCTGTTCACCGTCGACGACGCGCGGATCGGTCGAGCCACCCCGCTCGGGGGCCAGCAGCGACTTCAGGAACGCGGTCAGGTCCTCGACCTGGGACGAGCTGATCTCCGGATCCGCGACCGGGTCGTTGTCGGTCCGTCGGCCGATGTTCCGACCGTCGTCCTCGGTCGTCATCCCGAGCTCGCCCCAGAAGGCGTCGCGGGCGAAGTCCTCCAGCGTCGCGATCTCGGCCTTCCAGCCGTACTTGCCGACCTCGATGCCGCTCGCGATGCGCAGGCGACGCGCGACGCCGCGGACCCCGTCTCCGTTGGCGTCGTTCGGGTCCTCGTTGCCGATGATCACGAAGTCCGGGATCGTCTCGATGAGGCCGTCACCCAAGAGGGAGATGGGCTGACGCTGTTCGAACACGTCGGCGTCCGCGTGGTGGTTCTCACGGCCGTGGAACGTCGGAGCCCGGAGCTTGCTCGCGATCTGCCCACCCGGGAGATCGATGAACGTGTTCGGGTCGCCGCGGTCACGGCCGTAGCGGAACACGTTCAGCTCCAGCGGACCCGCGCCACCCAGGATGGGATCCTGGTGACACGCTCGGCAGCTGTCGCCGTTGATGTCAGGACCGCCGAGGCCCTCTGCCGCGTTGAACGGTCGATCGAACAGCGCGCGGCCCCGCGTCACCGCGGGGTCTTCGTCGGGGGCGCCGACCGCGGAGACCAGGAGTGAAGCGAAGCCGAGCGCCGGCAGCGCCCGCCCGAGGCGGAACAGCTTGGCGGGAGCGGCTTCGCGCTTCTTTTGGGTTTCGGACTGCGCCATCACAGGTGCCTCAGGAAGGCGAGGAGATCCTCGCGCTCGGCTGGGGTGAGACCGACGTAGCGATCGCGGGCGTCGAGAGCCTCGCCGCCGTGCAGGCGGATCGCGTCGTCGAGCGTCGGCGCCCGACCGTCGTGCAGGTAGGGAGCGGAGTGGGTGATGCCCCACAGCGGCGAGGAGCGGAACTCCGTGCCGGTGTGCGGAGGATCGTTCGGCGAGGACTGCGGCGTCCCGAAGCCGACGTTGTCCGCGAGGTCCGGACCCATGTCGTGGATCAGGAGGTCGGTGTAGGCCCGGACCGGTCCACGCGAGGACGGCAGCTCCGGGATGTGGCACTTGGCGCAGCCCGCGGTCTCGAACAGCTGCTCGCCGCGCGTCGCCGCCTCGTCGAACTCCTGCGGCTGCGGGGGTGCGAGGAAGCGGGTGAACGCGATCAGGTCACCGAGGTCCTGGCTCGAGATCTCCGGGTCCGCGACGCCGTCGTTGTCCCGCGTCGGGGTGTTGGGGTTGCTCGAGGCCTGGACGGCGAGGCCGTGCTCCATCGACACCGTGCCGGACGACCCGCGGAACGGGTCGCTCGTGATGCCCATCTGGTTCATCAGCGGCGCACGCGTGAAGAACTCGATGTTGTTCGACTGGGCCTTGAGGCCGAAGCGACCCATGCCCGCGCCGTCCGCATTCGCGCGACCGCTGATCCCGTCGCCGTCGAGGTCTTCGGGATCGGCGTTCGACAGGATGGTCTCGTTGCTGATGAACTCGAACAGACCGACCCCGAAGATCGGGATCGAGTTCCGCTGCGCCGCCGTCACCGGCAGTCCGTTGATCGTCTCGGGCAGGGTCGCCCGCGCGCCCTCGAGGGTGAACGTCGGCGACGTCTTGGAACCGAACGCCGGGATCACCGGGCTGATCAGCCCCGGGAGGTTCGTCTGGAACAGCGGCGAGAAGCCGTAGGTCGCCACGAAGAAGTTGCGGTAGAGGTCGGCGGTGCCGCCGATGACCGGCGTCGCGTGGCACGACGTGCAGGAGGTCGCGTTGTAGAGCGGACCGAGACCTTCACTCGGCTTGAACCGCTTCGTGAACATCGCCTTGCCGCGCTCGAACGCCGCCAGCTCTTCCTCGGTGAGACCCTCCATCGGGTCGCCCAGCTGGATCGTCGCCGGCGGCGGCGGGGGCGGAGGCGGCGGGGGAGGGGGCGGCTCACCGCCGCCGCCCGCGTCGGAGTCACCGCCGTGGCAGGCGTTGAACGCCGCGAGGCAGAGCCCGAGGAGCAAGAGCTTGGTTTTCACGAGGAGGCTACCTCTCTCCGACGGACGGGTCCGCCGGGGCTGGGACCGGCCGAGCCGGTCGCGAGCGAGAAGGGAGGAAAGTCGCACAGGGAATCTACGCCACACGATCGGATCGGCAACCAGCCGCGCCGCGGGCGTTCGTATTCGTCGGGGACACTGATCCGTTTTCTTTCGGCTTTGTGCGGCGGATCGGCGCAGGGTGATTGCGGCCAACTGTTCATCGCACCGTGAACGAGACTGGATCTCCGAACACCGTCCGCACGTCGGGGTATCCACCCGCCCCCACGGTCAGTGCCGTGGCACTCAGCGTGAGACCGACGAGGAACGGCCAGTTCGGGAGCGACAGCGCCGAGGATGCGCGGCCTGCGCCGTCGACGACGCCGAACGGTGCGGCGAGAAGGATGTTGCCGGGAGACATGGAGTAGGCGGACAGCGCGTCCACCGTGATGGGTAGCGTCCGCCCGTCCGGGATCGGCGTCGGAACCATCGATGACACCGCCAGGACCATCGCATAGCCGGCGCCTGCGTCGTTCGGGCTGTCGAGCTGGAGGACGGCGCTGCCACCGGCCGCAGCGATGCCAGCGAGTTCGAACCTCGGTTCGACCAACGTCACGATCTGCGACGCAGCGACGTTGCGCAGCAGCTGCTCGGTCCCCGAGGGCCAGCGCACCGAGACACGGTCCACCGTCTGGGCAGCCCCGAGTCCGAAGTGGAGCCTCGGATCGGAGGAACTCTGGAATCCGATCCCGCTCCGCACCCACTGGCGCTGCACGTGCGACCCGGTCTCCACCACCACGCGCGTGCCCAGGCCGTCGCGGTTGCTGACGGTCCCCTCGGTGCGGAACTTGATCCACTGTCCGACGGCGCCCTGCCCCTGCATGAGGCCGACCCCGAAGGGCGCGCCGAAGGGAGGGCCCGCCTGCTCGAAGCGGTGGCAGAAGTCGAGGCGCCCGTCGTCGTCGAAGTCGAGGACCGTCGTCGAATACTGCTCGTAGAACTGCCCGAGGTTCAGCTGGGCCGAGATGTCCGACCACGCGCCGACCTGCGTGACCGCCTGGCCCGGGTTGCGGAACACGCTGTTCGGCCAGTTGGAGTTGACGACGTGCACGTCCTGCCAGCCGTCGTTGTCGACGTCGACGAAGTGCACGGCCCAGCCGTCCGTCGCCGAGAACATCCCGCAGCGCGTGGTGAAGTCGACGTAGGCCCCCGTCCCCCGGTCCTGCACGAGGAACAGGTGGTCCGGCGCACTGTCGCTGAAGAACAGGTCGACGCCGCCGTCGTTGAACACATCGGTGTAGTCGACGCCCATCGCGTCGATGGCGGAGTTCGCGCGCAGCTGCGCGCCCACCGCCGTGAAGGTGCCGTTGCCGAGGTTGCGGTAGATCTCGTTCGGCGTGCCCCGCGCGCCCTTGTCGTTCGCGATCACGAGGTCCGGCCAACCGTCCTCGTCGACGTCACAGAACGCGGCCGCGTAGGTCAGCCCGGCGTCACCGACACCCGCGGTCGCACTGACGTCGACGAACACGCCGCCACCGAGGTTGCGGTAGAGGATGTTCGGCTGCCCTCGGCCGTTCATCGCTCCCCGGTTGCTCACGTAGAGGTCGAGCCAGCCGTCGAGGTCGTAGTCGCCGAACGATGCGCCGAAGTTCGAGGTGACGTGCGTGATCCCGCGCGACGCGGCTTCCTCCACGAACGTGCCGCCGCCCTGGTTGATGAACAGCATCGACGGGATGCGGAAGCCGCACACGTAGAGATCCTGGTCGCCGTCGTTGTCGACGTCGGCGAACACGAGGCCGTGCACCTGTCCCGGCGGCGAGCCGAGACTCGGCAGCTCGGTGAACTGCCCGCCGCCGTCGTTGCGGTAGAGGCGAAGCATCCCGCCATCCCCGTTCGACACCGCGAGGTCGATGTCACCGTCGCCGTCGATGTCACCCGCCGCAATCCCGCTGCCGAACTCGGCGGACGAGAACTCCGCCTGGACCAACCCCGTACCCAGCGTCACGTCGACGTAGGTCTGCCCCACCACGCACGGCGTCGCGCAGTGCAGTGCCAGGCTGAAAGCGGGTAGGAGTGGGAGCGGCCTCATCGCGGGAACCCTGCACCGGGTCCGACAGGAGGATATCGAACGAAGTCCGCCCCGGTCCCGACGGGCGGTCCGACCGACGTCCAAGGCCTGGGCCCATCGGCCGCGCCTTGGCGATGCCATCGCAACTTGCGCAGACGGTCGACCGCATCCGGAAGCGTCGCGGCGACGCAGCGGGCAGGATTGCAGCGCGCGTGAAGGGCGCGTGACGCCCTCGATCAGCGCAGGACGACTTCGAGCCGGCGACTCCCCGTGACCCCATCGCCCGGGCAGGCCGATGCCCCGATCGCCTGGACCTGCAGCGTGACACCGCGAAGCCCCGGCGACGCGGGCAGAGGGAGCGCGGCCGAGGCGACGCCGCGAGCGTCGGCGGATCCCTGGATCAGCACGGCCGAGGCAGGGTCGACCAGCAAGCGGAGACCCGCGAACTGGAAGTCGACCGGGCTCCCACCGACGAGGAACAGCGCCGTGCTCGTCGGCATCAGCCCATCCGCGACGAGACGGAAGTCCTGCTGCCCGAGGATGGGGTAGCTGTTCGCTCGGACCCGCACGGGGCACGCGCCGGTCGCGGCGCCACGCGAGCTCGGACGCTCGGCGCCGTCGCGAACGCCGTCCCGATCCCTGTCGATCGCCAGCGGGACGCCGGAGCCCAGCGGCGCCGCGGTCACCAGGACCGTCGCTCGACCCGCGTCCAGCATGCCGACCAACCACGCCTCGTCGACCGCACCGAGTCCGGGGTCGTCCGTGGTGTAGAGGGCAGACACAGGATCCCACAGCAGCCCGATGCGCTCCCCGTCGAGGTGGCCACGCAGCACGAGGTCACAGTGACCTGCGTCCGCCAGCCCGACCAGCCGACGCCAGAGCACGCGGGACTCGGCTTCGTCCGCCCTGGCGCCGCCGATCAGCGTCGAGACGCCGACGCAGGCCGCGACATCGCCCGCGAACTCGAGCAGATAGGCCTGGATGCGGTCCGAGCCGTCGTAGAGGTGGGACGCGAGTCCGATCGCCATACCGATCGGGCTCGCGAACTCACCGTCGTGCGCGAGACCGAAGCCGGACGTGGTCTCGCCGACGCCACGCCACGCGGCGATGCGCTTGTAGATGCCGCGCAGCTGAGGCGACTCGAGCGCCTGCGTCGTCTGCAGCAGCAGCGGCGACTGGATTCCACCGCCTGCACCGTGCACGCCCGGGTGGCAGTCGACGCAGCCGAGCGGGCCGGGCAGGAGGAACTTGTCGTTGTGGAAGAACTGATGGCCGTCCGCCGCGCTGCGGCCGACGGGAGTCGTGGTCAGGGTGCCGTCGAGCTTCTGCCGCGGATTGGCAGGGTAGGCGAGGGTCCGCACGAACCGGTCGAAGTCCGCCAGATCCTGGGCGCCGAGAGGCGTCCCTCCCATCAGCGTCGCGAAGAGCGGGTTGAACGACGCGAAGTCCGGCTCGTCGCCGCGCCAGTGGAACGGCTCCGTCCCAGGAAGGCCCTGGAGCGACAGCGTGACCATCGGCCCCTTCATCGGATGATGGTCGACGAATCCGCCCCCGGGCAGCGGGGTCCGCTCCACCGCACCGCCCGGATCGCCGAGGTCCCAGGCGAGACCGTCGGTGGCGCCATCGACGTGGCAGCTCGCGCAGCTCGTCAACCCGTTTCCGCTCGGACGCGTGTCGTAGAGGAAGCCGCGCGCCTCGCGGAACCACGCCGGCGTCAGGTCGTCCGGGAGATCGATCTCGCGAAGCTGGGTGCGCGCGCCGAGGTCCACCACCGAGATCGAGGAGGACAGGCGGTTGTGGACGTAGGCCAGGTCCGCCGCGGAGTGGACAAGCACGGAACGCGGCCCGCGCTTCCGGCGCGGTGCGACTCCCTGGACGCCGACGTCACCGATCTCGATCCGCGCCAGCACCACACCGCTCGTCGACAGCACGCCGAGTCGATCGCTTCCGAACGCGCTGACGAGAACCTCGCCGCGCACCGGGTCGACCGCGACGCCCGCAGGGGATGCGAGGGCCGTCGCGCGCGCACCTGGATTCGGCAGCAGCGTGTAGTCGACGCCTGGATTCAGATCGACCGGCTGGACCGTCGCGGCCGGCCTGAGATCGATCCGCGTGAGTCGGTGGTCGACGACGTGGCCGCGCAGCTGCGGCTCCGTCGCCACGAGGTTGAGGGCGTCAGTGTTGGCGACGAAGAGCTCGCTGCCCTGCCCCGCCATTCCGGTCAGGATCGTGCCGACGCCATGGAAGGCACGCGTCTGCGCGAGCGACACCGGATCGATCTCGAACACGTCGAGGTCCGGCAACGAGCGCGGGAGCGATCCGACCCAGGCGGGATCGTCGGCCCGGACGATCCTTCCGGTCTGCGGCGCCGGCGGCAGCGCCGGATTGGTCGGGGGAGCGGGCGGTGGCGCCGCATGGGATGGCAGGATCGTCGTGCCGTTGCCCGACCGGTAGGACGCGACGTAGACGTGCCCACCGACCGCGGTGAGTGCACGCGGCTCGTCGGCGAACACGGACAGCCGCGCGACGATGCTTCGGGTCGCCACGTCGAGGACGAGTGTCTCGCGCTGGGTAGGACTGCTGACGAAGGCCCTGCCGGCAGCGAACACGATGTCCGAGGGTTCGTCGTCCAACGCGACCGATGCGACGACCGCGAGGCGATCGACGTCGACGACCGAGACCGCATCCGAACCCTGACACACGACCCAGGCCTCGCCGTCGCTCGGCATGCCGACGGCAACGGGATCGAGCCCCACTTCGACCTCGCCCAAGAGCTGCGGCTCTGCGGGCACCCGGAGGTCGTAGACCGCGACCCGATGGGTGTCTCCGTGCACTGCGATCAGACGCAGGCCGTCCGGAGAGATCGCGAGGCCTCGCATCACCGGAGCCTCGAACTGCGGCGGAAGCGCGGCTGCACCCTGGGCCAGCGCCGGCGTGGCGAGACTCGAGAGGCAGAGCAACGCCGACAGCGTGCCCCAGAGAGGCGGTGCGAACATGGGTACCGATCGGCGCTGGACACGCAGCGATGCGCGGTCAGCTTGCCGTTCCGGAGAGTAGCCGGCAAGCGCCGCTGGAGTCGGGCGCTGCCCCGAGCCGGGAAGTCCGACGCGCGACGGGCACCGCCGCACAGGGGTCGGAAGAACCTCGCATCCCGAACTGGGATCGACTCGACCCGTCAAACATCCATACGCACGCGCACTCGTCGGCACGGCCATCCCTCGGTGGCAAGGGCACGGAGGTCGTGGCGCCTCGGCACCGCGAGACGCCACGACGAACGTCTTCTGCGATGCACCGTCATCGGCCGGGGCCGTGCATCCCTCGACCGCCGGCTGGGTGCGTTGACAGATCGTTCCCCGACCCCATCCTGCCGAGGGTCGAGCGGCAGCCTCCGCCCGACCAACAAACTCTCTCGACCGCCGATCCGCTCCTCGCGGAACCCAACCGTCGGTCCGTCTGCAGCCTTCTTCTTCCTCCCCATGTCGCACTTCGCCGCATCGTCCGGCGCCCTCGGGGCGCTTGCCGTCCTCGCTATGGCTTGCGCTCCCGCGCAAGCGCAGTCCCGCGCCGTGCTGTGGAACGGCACGATCGTCACCCAGAAGCAGCCGCTCGAGTTCTTCTTCACCGAAGGGCCGATCCACAACCTCGATATCCCCGGCCGGCAGGTTCGTTGCGCCGGCAAGTCGGTCCAGATCCCTCGGCAGATCGACGGCGTGCCGACGTCGATCTCGGGCACCGAGCTCCTCGACGCGCAGGGGGTCTCGATCGGCCCGGTGACGGCCGCGACGTTCGATCGCCTGGCCGACTCGTCCGCTGTCGCAGCCAGAGACGTCAACTCCGTCGGATTCGGCCTCGGCCCCCGGCGCCTCGGGCCGGTTCGGTCGATCTTCAGCTCGGCCGAGGCCGTGCGCACCGCGCCGGTCGGCAGCAACCTGCTTCGCGAACCCGCTGCCCAGGTCACGGTGAGGGACACCTTCTGGAACGCACTCCAGAGCACCCACGCGCGGCACGCCGAAGTCCTGCCCGCCGACTTCCTGGAGACTGCCGGCATGGTGGGAACCGATCCGTCGAACTGGATCTACCCGACGATGGTGGGCGGGACCCTGAAGTCGGCCGGTCACATCTACGCCGATACGAATCGGAACGAGTACTTCGTGCCCGACGCAGGGCTGACCTTCGAGTTCGCGGAGAACCTGACCACCGGCACGATCACGTCGCTCGAACCTGGCTCCGGAACGACTCCCGACTCGTTCGTGATCGACAACACCCTGCTCGTGATCATGAATCCTGACCCGCGCGTCCCTTCCGAGGTGTTCGGCGTCGGGCTCTCACCATTGACCCGCGAGCGGTTCTTCCAAGCAGTCGTCGCGGGACAGACCGAGTGCGAGATCGCCGGCTACTTCACAGCTGACAACGTGTTCTTCGCCCAGGAGGTGCTCGTCCCTTCGATCTTCGAGCCAGCCGGTGACGTGACGCTGATCGCGGAGCGCTTCCGCATCCGCGCCGACCGCGGCGAGATGCGGTTCCTCGGCTACATCGACAACTTCCACGGCCTCGACGTCTTCGTGATCGTGGGATCGCAGGAATTCCAGCAGACCCTCGTGGTCGACCCCCTGATCCGCCACGGCCGCAACTTCAACTTCCGGCAGCGCGGACTCCCGAACCTCGCGAACCTCACCGAGGTCCGCATCGAGGCGCGAGACCAGGTGAACGGCTTCGTGCTCGCGTCGATCTCCTACGACGTGACCGAGTTCATCCGGTGACGTTCGACCGCTCGCCCGGCGCGGCCATCGCGCCGG
>JAQCBR010000253.1 GCA_027621295.1 Planctomycetota bacterium | reverse complement strand
ACCAATGCCTCCAATCCAAATCCCTTCTAATCCATTAAAAGATTTTGTCCTGCTGCAACTTTGAATAATGGGGGGAGCCATATTAGAAAGGAGGTCATTTTTGACCTCCTTTTTATTTTAAGAACTCTCCAAAACCGCTTTGGCATTGATTAAAACCTCAATCGGAGGTGTGTACTTAGGTGCTGCAGCTTTTGAATTCTCAAAACGGACTTTTTCTGAAAAAGTGGAGCGGCGAGGTCTTCGCCCGCGCAGCGCTCGCGGATCGGGCGGTCCTCGAACGCGCGATCGACGCCGCGGTCGACGGCTTCCGGGAGCTGCGGACCTGGCCTGCGTGGTGACGCGCCGCGGTGCTCCGCTCGGTCGCGGACGCGATCGAAGCCGAGCGCGATCGTTTCACGCGAGCCCTGGTCCAGGAGGCCGGCAAGCCGATCCAGTTCGCCGCGGCGGAGATCGATCGCGCACTCGACACGCTCCGCCTCGGCGCAGAGGAGGCGACGCGCATCCGCGGCGAGCACATCCCGCTCGACGGGTCACCGCGCGGGGATGCCTACGAGGGATGGGTCCGACGGTTCCCGATCGGCCCCGTGGCGCTCATAACCCCGTTCAACTTCCCGCTGAACCTGGTCTGCCACAAGATCGCCCCGGCGATCGCGGCCGGGTGCTCGTTCGTGCTCAAGCCCGCACCGACGACGCCGATCTCGGCGCTCCTCCTCGGCGAGGTGCTGGCGCGCACCGACCTGCCTCGTGGCGCCTTCAGCGTGGTGCCCTGCACCCATGAGGACGCCGCGCTCCTCGTCGACGACCCGCGCCTCCGGATGCTGTCGTTCACCGGTTCGGTGGACGTCGGCTGGCGTCTCCGCGCCCAGGCGCCGCGCAAACGGATGACGCTCGAACTCGGCGGCAACGCCGCGTGCATCGTCGACCGCGACGCCGACCTCGCGTTCGCTGCCGATCGCGTGGCGTTCGGCGCGTTCTCACTCGCCGGCCAGAGCTGCATCAGCGTGCAGCGGGTGATCGTCCACGCCGAGGTCGAGGCGCCGTTCCGCGAGGCCCTGCTCGCGCGCGTCGCGGGACTGCGCGCGGGCGACCCGTTCGATCCGGGGACGTTCCTGTCCCCGCTGATCAGTGAAGACGCCGCGGCTCGCGTCGAACGCTGGATCCAGGAGGCCGTCGCGACTGGCGCGAGAGTCCTCACCGGCGGGGTCCGTCGCGGGTCTTGGGTCGAGCCGACCGTCCTCGAAGGTGTCGCTCCCGATGCGGCCATCTCCTGCGAGGAGGCGTTCGGACCCGTCATGACGCTCAGCGCGTTCGAGGGACTCGAGGACGCGATCGCGCACGCCAACGATCCGCGCCTGGGCCTCCAGGCCGGGATCTTCACCGACAGCGTCGAACGCGGGCGACGGGCGTTCGAAGGCCTCGACGTAGGCGGCGTGGTGCTCGGCGACATTCCATCGTCGCGCGTCGACGCGATGCCCTACGGGGGCGTCCGCGACTCGGGCACCGGACGCGAGGGCGTGCGCTACGCGATCGAAGAGATGACCCAGCCGCGCCTGCTGCTGGTCCGGCGCCGCTGACGACGCGCGCGCACCGGGCAACTCACGCGTAGCCGACCGCCACGGCGTAGAAGAGGCCGGCCAGCGCGACCACGTAGATCTTGAGCAGCAGCGGGACCATGAACCGCAGCCAGCGGCCGTAGGGGATCCTCCCCATCGCGAGCATCCCCATCAGCACGGCGTTGGTCGGCACGATCGTGTTGGTGAAGCCGTCCCCCATCTGGAACGCGAGCACCGCCGTCTGCCGGGTGACCCCGGTGAGGTCGGCGAGCGGCGCCATGATCGGCATCGTCACGTAGGCCTGCCCCGACCCAGAGGGGATGAACAGATTGCAGACCGTCTGCACCGCCAGCATCCCGGCCGCTGCGACGTAGCTTCCCGCACCCTCGAGCACGCTCGCGATGCCGTGCACGATCGTGTCGATGACCTGCGCGTCGGAGAGCACGACCTCGATCGTGCGCGCGAAGCCCACCAGGAGCGCGGTCGTCGCGAGCTCGGACGCACCCTCGCAGAACTTCGCGGCGACCTCGTTCGGTCCGAGCCGCCCGAGCACCGCCGCGAAGATGCCGACGCCCATGAAGATCGCGGCCATCTCGCTGAGGTACCACTCGTGGGCGTTGACCCCCCAGACGAAGAGTCCGATCCCCGCCGCGAACGCGAGCAGGATCGAGAGACGCGGCAGCGTCAGCGGGAGGTCGTGCGAGGCTTCGAAGCCCTTAGAGTAGTCGACGTCCCCGACGAGGCTCGCACCCGGGTCCTTCTGCACGCGCCGCGCGTAGGACATCACGTGGTGCACGCCGACCACGGTGCACAGCCCCATCAGCGTCCAGCGCAGCCCCTGCCCCGAGTAGACCGGCAGGCCGGCGAGGTCCTGGGCGATGACGACCGTGAACGGATTGAGCGGCGCGCACCCGTAGCCGACGCCGTAGCCGACGTAGACGATCCCGAGGGCGACCATGGCGTCCATCCGCATCGCCAGCCCCATCGCGACGAGGATGGGCACGAACGGCAGGTACTCCTCCGCCATCCCGATCGTTCCCGACCCCAGCGCGAACACGCTGGTCATTCCTGCGACCAGCAGGAGCGGCTGCCCGCCGAGACGCCGGATCGCCGCGCCGAGGAACGCGTCGATGGCCCCGGTCGCGCGGAGGACGGCGATCACCCCCCCGATCAGGAAGATGAAGAAGATCACGTCCTGGGCCTCCGCCAAGCCCTTCGGGATCGACGTCAGGAACGTATGCCAAGGCTGGACAGGAACTTCCGCCCCCTCCAGCAGCCGGAAGGTCCCCGGGAGCACGGTCCTGCCGTCCCTCGAGAAGGTCCCGGCCGGCACCAGGTAGGTCGTCACCTGGGCGACGAGGATCATCCCGAAGATCAGCACCAGGGAGTGGGGAAAGCGGCTCTTCGGCATGATCGGACCTCGGGGCGGGATGTTAGCCCGTGACCGGAGCGACCGCGACGCGGGATCGGGGGCCCCCGGGCTGGCCTGGGAGCGGAGGACGAAGGCGGTGGATCGGGTCGATATACCGCAAACCAATGGTTGCCAGCGGTTTGCGATGCCGACGATGCAGCCCGGAGAGCCGCGTCCGGTCCTCGGGGGTTCCCTTTGCGAGGCCCTTCGGGTTCAATGCTCGCCCCTCTGAGTCGGCGAGGAGCCGCCTGAAATACGGCTCCCCGTAATCAGCCGCAGAATTCCGCGACTGATCCGGCCATTACCCCTCCGACCCTACACCCGCCGGCCGCCGACCCGCCCCCCCCA
>JAQCBR010000088.1 GCA_027621295.1 Planctomycetota bacterium | reverse complement strand
TCGCTGCTCGTCGCGCGGGTCGTCACCGGGCTCGGTGTGGGCGGGGAGTGGGGCGTCGGCCACGCGGCCGTCGCCGAGGCCTACCCGGAGCGGCTCCGCGGCCGTGCGGCCGGAGTCCTGCAGGCGGCGACCCCGTTCGGAATGGGGCTCGCGGCCCTGGTCGGCTGCTTCGTCGCGCCGGCCGTCGGCTGGCGGGCCGCCTACGTCGCGTCCGCGCTGCCGGCGGTCCTCGTGCTGATGGCGCGCTGGGCGATGCCTTCGGAGGATGCGGGGGTGCGCGCCCAGGCCCGGCCGGTATGGGACCTCGTCCGCGGGCCGCTTCTCCGCCCGAGTCTCGTCCTGCTTCTCGTGCTGGCGCTGCACATGACGGGCTTCTGGTGCTGCTTCGCGTGGCTGCCGTCGGCGCTCCTGAAGGACGGTGGTTTCACGCTCGCGTTCGTCGGCACGTTCCACGTGTCGCTCGCCCTGGTCCACGTGTTCGCTGACGTCGCGTTCGGCTGGTGCGCGGACCGGTTCGGTCGCCGGCCGGTCTTCGTCGCGTTCTGCGCGCTGTTCGCGCTCGGTCTCGCGGCGATGGGCTTCGGCTTCGAACGGCTCGCCGACGACTTCGTGCTCTTCGCCTTCGTGCTTGCCGCGGTGGGGCTCGGCGCCGGGACCTGGTCGGCGTTCGGCGTGTTCTTCGCCGAGCTCTACCCGCGCGCGCTGCGCGCGACGGCGGCGTCGGGCATCTACAACCTGTCCCGCGGCGTCCAGCTGTTCACGCTGCCGATGATGGGCTTCCTGTTCGCATCGACGGGGACCTACGCGGTCGCGCTCTGGGTCGGTGTCGCGACCGCAGTCCTGTCCGCCGTCGCTCTGCTCGCGCTGCCGCGGCTCGCCGAGACCGTCCCCGGTCTCTCGGACCGAGCGTAGGGACCGCGACCGTAGCCGCCGGGGCGGGGGACCGTCAGAGCGAACGGGCGACGCGAAAGCCGATGCGGTTGCTTCGGACCTCGGGGCCCCCGGCGTCACGCACGGCGCTGCGGCATAGCTCCAGACGGTCGTACCAGGAACCGCCCCGCAGCACGCGCAGGTCGCCGGGGGCAGGGACGCAGAACGGGTCGACCGTCAACGCGCCTCGGCTTGCGTAGGCGCGTGCGTCGTAGCGGTCCGAGCACCACTCCCACAGGCTGCCGTGCATGTCGTGGAGTCCGAACGCGTTGGCCTCGAGCGTGCCGACGGCGGCCGTGGCCATCCGGCAGTCCGGCGACGGCTGCCTCCGCCACGTCACCTCGAGCCGTCCGTCGACGACCGCCGCGTGCTCGACGTCGCCGTCGTTGTGGTTCACCCGGTCGTGCTCGATCACGCCGTCGAAGTGCCACGGTCCATCGGTTCCGGCGCGGCACGCGTATTCCCACTCCGCCTCGGTGGGCAGTCGCAGGGGCGGGATGCCTGCGGGGGCACCCGCGTGGGCCTTCTCGAGGAAGGACTCGACGTCGCGGAGGGGCGGGTCGATCGGGCGGTCCTCACCCTCGAAGAACGTCGGCGTGGGGCCCATCAGACGCTTCCATTCGGCCTGGGAGACCTCGGTGACGCCCAGGTAGAACGGGCGCGTCAGGCGAACCCGGTGCTGCGGCCCTTCGTCCTCGCCCCGTCCGGCTTCCGAAGTCGGCGAACCCATCAGGAACTCGCCGGGAAGCACCAGCACCATCTCGATGCCGGTCGTCGCGTCCCTCACCTTCCACGGATGCCCGCTGGCCTCGATGCGCGCACGCATGACCGGGTCGCGGAGGTCCGATCCCGGCTGTTCCTGCACGACTTCCCATCCGTGAAGAACGGAGGCGGTCGGGCGGGAGGTCGAGTCTCCCCCGGTTGTGCAGCCGATCGCGAGCGACAGCAGCGCCACCGCCGCGCGACGAAGAGTCCGGGCCCTCCGCGCGTCCCGGGGAGCCTGGTCGGCGTCGAACGCGCTCATCGCAGCCGCGCCAGTCCCCGCACCCGCTCGGTGAGCAGGTCGGCGAGGACGCGGTGTCCGGCTGCGCCGAGGTGTCCGTCGGTGCGGTAGGTGTCCGTCGCGGCGGACGCGCGGAGGGCGGGCAGCGCGTCGACGTAGGCCATGCCGAGGATCTCGCAGAGGGTGCGCAGCTCGGCGTGGGCCTCCTCCTGGACCCCGGATGCGATCAGTGCGCGGCCTTCGTCCGAGCAGAGCGGTGCGACCTCGTCGGGGCGGGCCAGGTCGGCGGGAGGAACGAGCACGACGAGGAGCCGGCCGCGCGGCGCGATCTCGAGCAGCCAGAGCAGCGCCTGGCGGGCCTTGCGCTCGAGGAACGACGCGCGCTCGGGCAGCGCCTGCCGGTAGGCGGCGTGGGCGAGACCGAGGCGGGCGAGTCCCGGGTGATCGGGACTGACGCGTGCGCTCCGCGGGCCGAGAGCCAGCGGGTCGGCGGCGGGCGGGAAGTCCGGTCCGATCGCCATGCCGGCGTCGTCCGAGTGCGGCAGGCTCCGGTCGTCGAGGCCGGTCACGTCGTCGCCGGTCGAGATCGCGACGACGACGACCGACGGCTCGTAGCGCGCGACGAGCTCGGGGCCACGGAGCGCGTAGTGGACCAGGCTGTACTCGTCGCAGCCGGCGTTGAGGACGGTGGCGGTCGGGAACGCAGGTGCGCCTCTCGCGCCGCGCGCGCGGAGCCCGCTCTCGACCAGCGTCGTCCAGTTGGCTGCGGCGGGGACGCGACCCATCGTGAGGTCGTCACCGAGCACGAGGACGCGGGGGCCCGGCACATCGACGCCGAGCGTGCCGTCGCGGACGAGCCCGTGGTCGTCGGTCGATCGGGTCGTGCGCTGGTCCTCCGCCGGCGCACCGAGCGGAGCCGCGTCGAACGATTCCGCGTGGGACCGGCGAGGGCGGTGTCCGGAGCGGGGGTCGACGACGAGGTGGGTCGTTCGGTTCCAGGCCTCCCCGCCGGTCGGCAGCGCGGACGGATCGACGCGGCGTGCGTCGGCGCCGTCGGCCAGCGCGCGCACGACCTGGAGGCTGGTCAGCGCGACGACGCCGACGACGAGGCCCACGAGCGCGATCCGGACCGGCTTCATGCGAGCCTCCCGCTGCCGCAGTAGACCTTGTGCCGTCCCGGGCGGACGAATCCGACCAGCGTGGCTCCTGCGGAACGGCAGACCTCGACGCTGACGGCCGACGGGGCGGACACCGACAGCAGGATCGGGATCCGCACGCGGAGGCACTTCAGCACGAGGTCGAGCCCCGAGCGCCCGGAGAGCATCGCGGTCCCGTGCTCGAGCGGATGGCCGGCGAGCGCGGCGGCGCCGATCGCCTTGTCCACCGCGTTGTGACGGCCGACGTCCTCGCCCCGTCCCCAGATCGTGCCGTCCGGACCGAACACGACCGCCGCGTGGCTCGCGCCCGTCGCGCGGAACAGCGGCTGCTCGGCGTCGAACGCGGCTCTGCGGGCTTCGATGTCCGCTGAGCTGAGCCGGGGAGTGCCGGTCAGGAGCGGCAGCATGTCGTCGAGGAGCGTGTCGGCGTCGACGAGCCCGCAGATCCCGCAGGACGGCCGGATCTCGTGGGTCCGCGTCAGGCGCCCTTCGATGCGCGCGTCCCCGGGTCGCTTCAGCGTGATCCGGATCGTGTCGGGACGGAGCGCGCTCGGCTCGCCCTCGATCTCCTCGGTCTGGGCGACCTCCGACGCGTTCCGGATCACGCCCTCGTCGAGGAGGTGGCCGACGACCAGTTCGCGATCGCGTCCCGGCGTCCGCATCGTCAGCAGGCGCGCGCCGTGACACTCGATCCACAGCGGCTCCTCGCGGATCAGCAGGTCGTCCGCGTCACCGTCCACCTGGACGCGGGCCGCACCGTCGGGGATCGACTCCATCGGGCGGCGAGCGTAGCGGTGCCGGGGCCCCGTGTCTTGGCGCGCACGCGTTCCTGCCGGTGGCGCACGGGTCCCGGATGGTGTCCCATTCCCGCCCACGATGCTTCGCCTCATCTCACTCGGCGGCCTCCTGCTGCTGGTCGGCCTCTGCTACGTGCTCTCCAGGGACCGCAGGGCGGTGTCCTGGCGACTCGTGGGGACGGGCCTGCTGATCCAGGCCGCGCTCGGCGCGACGTTCCTGTTCTGGGATGCGGGCAACCGGTGGCTCTACTCGGTGGGCGAGGGGGTGAAGAGCTTCCTCGACCTGTCCGCGCAGGGGACCGAGTTCGTGTTCGGCGTGCTCGGCAGCGGTGATCCGATCGCGGTCCAGGGTGGTGCGGCGGGAGCGACGGCGGGCCTCGGCTTCATCTTCGCGACGATGGTGCTGCCGACGCTGATCTTCTTCTCGTCGTTCATGGCGGTGCTCTACCACCTCGGCGTGATGCAGTTCGTCGTCCGCGGGATGGCGATCGTGATGGCGCGGCTGATGGGCACGTCCGGCGCGGAGTCGCTGTCCGCGTGCGGCAACATCTTCGTCGGCCAGACGGAGGCACCGCTCCTGGTGCGGCCCTTCCTGTCGGGCATGACGCAGAGCGAGATCCACGCGGTGATGACCGGCGGCTTCGCGACGATCGCGGGCGGGGTGTTCGCGCTCTACGTCGGCTTCGGGATCGAGCCCGGGCACCTGATGGTGGCCAGCGTGATGGCGGTGCCCGCTGGCCTCGTGTGCTCGAAGCTGCTGTGGCCCGAGAACGAGCAGTCCGAGACGCTCGGCAAGGTCGTGCTGTCGAACGAGAAGTCGGCGAGCAACGTCGTCGAAGCGGCCGCGAACGGTGCGATCGACGGTCTCAAGCTCGCGCTGAACGTCGGCGCGATGCTCGTCGCGTTCCTCGGGCTGATGGCCGTGGCCAACTGGCTGCTCGGCCACGTCGGCGACTGGATCGCCGTCGAGCGCTGGCTGCTGGAACCGGGCGAGCGGCTGTCCCTCGACCGACTGCTCGGCTGGGCGTTCTCGCCGATCGCGGCGGTGATGGGGGTCCAGGCCGACGAGATCTCGACGCTCGGCCAACTGCTCGGCAAGAAGATCGTGCTGAACGAGCTCGTCGCCTACCAGGACCTCGGTGCGATGAAGGCCGAACTGTCGGAGCGCACCGTGCGGATCGCATCGTTCGCGCTCTGTGGATTCGCGAACATCGGCTCGGTGGCGATCCAGATCGGTGGACTCGGCGCGATGGCCCCCGAGCGCAAGTCGGAGTTCGCCAAGCTGGCGTTCCGTGCGATGTTCGCCGGCGCGATCGCAACCTGTATGACCGCGTGTCTCGCTGGTGTGCTCGCATGAACCCCACGACGGATGAACCCAACGGGCCGGCTGAGCGGATGCGCGTCGAGGCGCTCGCCGCGGCGCTGGCGCGCCATGGAGTCGGTGAGTGCCGGCTGGCGATCGTGCTCGGGAGCGGGCTCAAGTCGTTCGGTGACGTTCTCGAGGATCGCACCGAGATCGCGTGCGCGGACCTGCCGCACTGGCCCGTCCCGCGCGTCGAGGGCCACGGTGGGAGCGTCGTCATCGGGACGGTCGCTGGCCTCCGCGTGGTCTGCTTGACGGGGCGGGTGCACCGCTACGAGGGATGGTCGGTCGGCGACGTCGTGCGGGGTGTTCGCGCGGTCAGGCGGTCGGGAGTGCCCGATCTCCTCCTGACCAACGCGGCGGGCGGCATTCGTGAGAGCTTCGTTCCGGGTGATCTGATGCAGATCGAGGACCACCTGAACCTCGCGGGAGCCAACCCGCTGGTCGGGCCGCACGAAGACGCGTTCGGCTCGCGATTCGTCGATCAGTCCGAGGTCTACCACCGCGGCCTCACCGCCCGACTCGCATCCCTGGACCCGGCCCTGAAGCGCGGGGTCTACGTCGGAATCCTGGGCCCGACGTACGAGACCCCGGCCGAGATCCGGATGTTCCGGACCCTGGGTGCGGACGCGATCGGCATGAGCACCGTGCTCGAGGCGATGGCCGCGCATGCGATGGGCGCCCGGGTGGTGGGGCTGTCCCTGATCACCAACCATGCCGCTGGCGTCACCGGGGCCCGGCTGTCCCACGACGAGGTCGTCGCGGCCGGGACCGAGGCCGAGGGGCGACTCCACCAGCTCGTCACGGGCTTCTGCCGAAGTCTGGCCGCGGATCCGGTCGATGACTGACAGACCGTGACCGAACGCAGCTACGAGATCCGTCCGTATCGCCCTGGCGACGAGCCGAGCATCCTCGCCGGGTTCAACCGCGTGTTCCGCGAGGTCTGTGGCGAGGGCTACGTCGACCGTGACCGCGCCTTCTGGTCCTGGGAGTTCGAGCAGAATCCCGCGGGCCACCGGATCCAGGTCGCGGTGACTCCCGACGGCGAGGTCGCCGCACACTACGCCGGAGTCCCGCAGGTCTGCGACACGGCGTTCGGAGAGAAGGTCTTCGTGCACGCGGTCGACAGCTTCGTGCTGCAGGAGCATCGCGCCGGGCTGAAGCGCCCGGGGCTGTTCGTCAACACCGCCCGCCCGTGGTTCGACGCCTGCCGCGATGCGGGCGACGCCCTGGTCTACGGCTATCCGGTGCGGGTCGCCGAGCGGATCGGCGAGCGCTACCTCGGCTACACGCACGTGCGGGTCGTCGACTATCTGTGCCGCGCGGCGACCGCCGGATCGGACGCGATCCCCGGCGACGTCGACGTCGCGCGCGTCCACGCGATCCCGGCCGACGTCGACGAGCTCTACGCGGCGATGGCAGCCGCGCGGTCCTGCCTGGTGCGGCGTGACCTGCACTACCTGGACTGGCGCTACGCGATGCCGAACGGATCGTCGCCGGTGTACGAGTTCCACGCGGCCCGCCGCGACGGCCGCCTCGTCGGCTTCGTCGTGCTCCGCCCCGACCACGGCCTCGTGCCCGACGCGTGCACGATCGCCGACTGGCTGTGCATGCCCGGCGACGAGGACGCGCACGCGGCGCTGGTCGCGACGGCGACCGGGGTCGCGCGGTCCCGGAACCGCCAGGTCGTGATGGCCGTCTTCGCGGACCAGTCTCCGGAGCGTGCTTCTCTGGTCGCCAGCGGCTTCGAGGTCGTGCCGTCGGGCACCTACCTGGAACGGCGCCTCGGCCACAACAGCTTCGACGAACGGTTCACCACCGACTGGCTGCGGGAGCACTGGTGGTACACGATCGGGGACAGTGATCTGGTCTGAAACCTCGTGCGTCCCTGGGCCGTTGCCGTGCTGAATCGGCGGCGCGTCATGACTTGGCTCGGTATCGGGATCGCGCTCTACCTGGGCGTGCTCGGCCTGTTCTGGCTGTTCCAGGAGCGGCTGATCTTCGTCGGTGCCGGCTTCGGGCGCGGCGTCCAGCTGAACGTGCCGGAGGGCGTGGAGGTGGTCCGTCTCGACCATCCGGACGGCGGAACGTTCCGCGTCGCGGTCGCAGCTGCCGGCGTCCCGGCGGAGGGCGTGGTCGTGGCCTTCGTCGGCAACGGTGAGGACCTCCGCTCGGGGCTCGGGCACGCGCTCCGGTTCCCTGCCTACGGGCAGCACGGGATCGTCGTCGAGTATCCCGGCTACGGGGACAGCGACGGGAGCCCGACCCGGGACGCGGTCCTCGCCGCCGCGGAGGCGGCGGTCGCCTACGCGGAGTCGCGCTTCGGTCCGCTGCCGCGGACCGCGGTGGGGACCTCGCTCGGCACCTTCGCGGCCGTGCACCTCGCCGCGCGAGGGCTCGTCGATCGGATCGTTCTCCGCGCGCCTCCGGTGTCGATCGAGCGCGCGGGGCGGGAGCGCTATCCGTGGCTGCCCATCGGCTGGTTCCTCAGGCACCCGTTCGACAGCGGGGCGCTGGCGGCGGAGGTCACCGTGCCTGCGCTGATCCTCCACGGGGACCGGGACCGCATCGTGCCCGTCGACCACGGCAGGGATCTCGCGGCGTGGCTCGGGGGTCCGACCGAGTTCGTGCTCGCCGAGGGTTACGGCCACAACAACATCCCGATCGACCGCTCTGGTCCGTTCGGGCCGCTGGTCGCGCGCTTCCTGGGCGCTCGCTGATCCATACGCCCGATCCGGTGTCGCCGTGCGCGCCGGAGGCCCTTGGAGCGAGCCCGATCACGCAAGCCCTACACCCTGGCGCATGACGGGCCGATCATGGAAAGAGACCCCGCACCGCGGGATTCCCACGCCATGGCCGACTTCGTCAAACACCTCACTCTCGCCGACGTCTTCTTCCGCGACCAGGCCGCGAGTTCGGCGTCCGGCGACTTGTCGACGATCCTCAACCGGGTGACCCTCGCCGGTCGCCTCATAGCCAACAACGTGCTGCGCGCGGCGCTCGAGGGGCGGCTCGGCAAGACCGGGGACGTCAACGTCCAGGGCGAGGAGGTCAAGAAGCTCGACCACGTCAGCAACGAGATCTTCCGCGAGGTCTTCGACCGCGTGCCGGTGGTCGCGGCGATGGCGTCGGAGGAGATCGAGGAGCCGTTCGTGTTCGAGCAGCATGCGCACGCCAAGTACGTGCTGCTGCACGATCCGCTCGACGGATCCGGCAACGTCGACTGCGACCTGCCGATGGGCACGATCTTCAGCGTGCACCGCCGGCGCGAACCGGGTGCGGTCGCGAGTCTCGCGGACTTCCTCCGCAAGGGGTCCGAGCAGGTCGCCGCGGGCTACCTGCTCTACGGCCCGGCGTCGATGTTCGTCTACACGGTCGGTGGGCCGGTGCACGGGTTCACACTCGACCGCGCGGTCGGCTCGTTCTTCCTCACGCACCCGAACATGCAGATCCCGAACGGGACCGGCAGCTACTCGGTCAACGAGTCGAACGAGAGCAAGTGGGACGAGGCGACACAGCGGATGGTCCGCGCGTTCCGCACCGGCGAGGCTCCCTGCGGAAAGCGCTCGGCCCGCTATGTCGGCGCGCTGGTCGCAGACTTCCACCGGACGCTGGTCCAAGGCGGCGTCTACATGTACCCGGGCGAGGTGAAGCGTCCGCAGGGCAAGCTGCGGCTCCTCTTCGAGGCGGCGCCGCTGGCCTTCGTCGCCAAGCATGCGGGCGGCGTCGCGAGCGACGGCGTGCGGGACATCCTCGACATCGAGGCGAGCGAGCTGCACCAGCGTGTGCCGCTCTACCTCGGCAGTGCGGGAGACGTCGCCGCGGCGCTGTCGATGCTCCGCGGCGAGGCGTGACGGACGCCGCCGCCGGCCAGCACGGCTCCTAGCCGCTGCGCAGACCGTAGAAGTCAGCGTGCTCGACCGGTGGGTCCAGCTCGCTCCGCAGCAGCAGCGTGCGCGCGGCCCAGATCTCGCGGAACACGCGGTAGGCGAGCGCGGTCCTGTCGAGGTAGTCGACGCCGTCCGATCCGCCGGTGCCGACGCGGCGGCCGATCACGCGCTCGACCATCCGCGCGTGGCGCTGGCGGAACACGATCGAAGCCTGCTCACAGGCGATCAGCGCATCGAGGACCTCTCCAGGCCACGACAGCAGCGGGAGCTCGCGGTGGCTCTCGATGAACAGGATCGCGGCGCGGAGCCGGCAACGCGAGCGTCGCTCGTCTTCCTCGATCTCTTCGGCGGTCAGGTAGGAACGCGCCGACCGGAGTTCGGCGGCGTAGCGTTCTCGCAGTCTCGTCTCGTCGGCCTCGGTGATCGCTTGGTCGGCGAGTACCGCGGCGATACGGGCCTCCTGGCCGGCCGCCTGCCGCTCGAGGAACGACTCGACGAAGCGGTCGACGACCTCCTCGTCACCCGGCGTGCCGCTGCGGCTGCCCTGGATCGGCGTCCGGATCAGCCACGCGTAGATCGCCTCCTTGAGCGAGGGGCGGTCGGCGAGACGGCGCTCGACGCGCTCGAGTGCCGGTGACGACGCGCCTCCCGGTCCCCTGAGCGCCCGCAGGTAGCTGTCCTCGTGTCCGAATGCGATCCGCTGGTCGTGCTCGAGGCCCATCAGGATCTCGATCTCCCGCATCTGCGCCGACTGGAAGCCGCTGGCGGGGGAGAGCTTGTCGCGGAACTCCAGGTACGCCCGGGTCCGCATCGTCTCCATCAGGCGGAACTGGTCCGCCATCAGTTCGAACGTCATCGCGACGCGGCGCAGGCTCGCGCACGCTTCGGCGAGCGCCGTCTCGGGCACATTCTCCTGCCGGAACAGGTCGCGCGCGGACGTCAGCTCGCGGAGCACGAGCTTCATCCAGAGCTCGTCGACCTGGTGGATGACGATGAAGCGGACTTCGTCGTTGGACAGCGCGCTCTCGTCGCCGTCGCGCCCGGCCTGCAGGCCGAGCAGCTGTTCGACTTGGATGTAGTCCCAGTAGGTCGTGGGGCGCCGATCTGCGGGCATCCCGCAGGTTCTAGCAGACCGTGGGGACCACGTCGCCGCCTGTCCGGGCGGGACCAGTCCGGTGGCTCACCGGGTCTGGATCGTGAAGTGGACCTCGTGCTGGGCCTCGCCCGCGCCCACGGTCAGTTCCTGCTTGGTCTGCTGGTAGTCGACGACCATCTGGAACGGGTTCGCCTGACGGCCGGCGCTGATCGTGTAGCGGCCCGGCGGCAGGCGCTTCTGGATCACGAATCGGCCTTCCTGGTCCGATACGGCGGTCGCGTTGAACAGGTTCGGCTTCTCCGCGCCCTCTTCCTGCACGGCGCTGACCTGGATCTTGATCTGGCCGGACGGCGCGCCGTCGACCATCACCGAGCCGAGCAGCATCGTGCCGCGCTGCATGTCGACCTGCGGGACGGTGGTCGCGCGGCCTTCTTCGACCTGCAGGTCGCGGCGGAAGATCGTGTAGTGCTCGGGGTGCTGGAAGCGGAGTTGATAGGCGCCCGGCGTCAGTCGCGTCAGCTTGAACGTGCCGTCCTTGCCGGTCCGCACGCCCGCCTTCGTGATCTTGTAGGGAATCATCGGCGCGAACATGTCCGCGAGCGGGTTCTCCTCGAACTCGTTCGGCAGCGTCGACACGAGCACTCCGTCGACCGGCGATCCGTCCTCGCCGACCACGGTGCCGGTGATCGTGCCGCCCTCGGTGAGCTTCGCGTAGAGCTCGGGCTCCTGGCCCCCGACCGCGATCTGGAACGGTTCGGTGTAGGCCTTCGCGTAGCCCTCGGCGCTGATCTCGAGCGCGTAGTTGCCCGGGTCGAGTCCGCTGACGCGGAAGAATCCCGCCTCGTCGAGGTCGCGCGAGGAGACCTGCATCGCGGGCATGTGGAGGAGGTTGCCGTAGGACTCCTGCTGCGCGATGTACGTCTTGACGTTGACCGTGTAGCGGTTGAGGCGTCGACCGTTCTTCGCGGTGACCTGGACGCGGGCCGAACCCTGCGTCTCGAGGACCACGTGCTTGTCGATCTCGCCCGCCATCACCGGCTTCTCGTCGGCGCGGACGAAGCCCTGCGCCATGACCAGCAGCTGGTAGGGGCCATCGATCAGGCCGAGCGCCTCGAAGCGACCGTCACGGTCGGTCCTCGTGTCGACGGTGATCGGATTCTTCGACGAGAGCGACAGCACCTGGACGCGTGCGCTGCCGACCGGCGTGCCCGAGCCCTCGGTCACGATGCCGGCGATCGCCTTGCCGGGCGGGAGCTCGAAGTCGTGACGGTTCTCGTCCTCGGCACGGATGCTCTGGTTGACGCGCTCGACGCGGGCGTGGCCCGGAGCGTAGGCGGCGACGGTCGCGATGCCCGGGGTGGCGTTCGAGATGCGGAACTGGCCGTAGGCGTCGGTCTGGACCGCGATGCCATCCTCACGGCCCGGCGTGACCGCGAGGACCATCGTCGAGTTGGAAGGCTTGACGACGACCGTCGCGCCGGGGATCGCCGCGCCGGTCTCGGCGTCGGTGACGCGACCCTGGACGACGATGCCCTGCTTCAGCTGGATCGTGCCCGCGTCGTACCACTTCCCCTCGAACACGGTCATGTTCGGCGCGGTGTGATCCGCGTGGCGCTCGCTCAGGATTCGCAGCTCGTAGGTCTTGCCGGGCTGCGGGTTGCCGACACCCAGGCGGAACGAGCCGTCCTCGGCCGAACGCACCGACGCCGTCGGCGGCTGGATCACGCCCCGGTTCGCCATCATCATCGCCGCGAACAGGTTGTTGCCGTGCCCCTCGAAGAGGAAGCATTCCGCGTCGACCACCGGCATGCCGAAGGCGTCGATCACCCGGCCCTGCACGCCCTGGTCGGCGTCCTCCTGGGAGCGACCGCGTTCGTCGAGCGCCGCACGGTTCACACCTTCGTCCGCGCCGCCGAGCGGCGCCTCGATCGGGGCCTCGGCCGGCGTCACCGGTCCGGTGGGGCCAACCGGCTCCTCCGGGCCGGTCTCGATCGGGGCGATCGGGCTGAACGGCGCGTCGCCGCCGCCTCCGCTCATCAGAGCGAAGCCCGCGGCGCCGAGCACCGCGAGGACGAGGAGGAGCTTGAGTCCTGAGTTCATGGATCGTTGGGCGCGGCGTCAGCCGCTGGTCAGCGTGAAGTGCAGTTCGTGCGACTCCTGTCCCACGGCGATCCCGAACTCCTGGCGGGACTTCTGGTAGTCCATGACCTGGAGGATCGGGTTGGGGAGGGTCTGACGAGCCGCCTGTCCCTGGTATCGGCCAGGGGGTAGGCGGCGATCGAGCGTGAATCGCCCGTCTGCGTCCGAGACCGCCGTCGCGTGGACGGCCGGCTGGCCGGGGCGGTCTTCCAGGCTGGAGACCGAGATCTTGATCTGCCCGGCCAGATCGCCGTCGACGCGGACGGTGCCCTGGATCAGCGCGCCGCGGACGAGCGTCACCGTGCCCAGGTCGAGCTGGCGTCCGTCCGCGACCTCGATCCCGGATCGAGACGAGGGCGCGCGATCCTGGGCCAGGAACCGGAGCCGATATTCACCGGCTGCCAGGTGGTCGAGGCGGAACGTCCCGTCGGTTCCGGTCCGCGCGCGTGCGGACGTCGTCCGGCTCGGGATCGCCGCGCCGAGGATCTCCATCAGCGGGCTCTCGTCGAGGAAGCCGGCCGCGGTCTCGACCGCCACGCCGTCGAGGGGTCGCCCGCGCTCGTCGACGCAACGGCCGACCAGCGCACCTCCGGCGGACATCTCGATCAGCACCGGCAGCTCCTGCTCCCCGGCACGGATCGGGAACGGCGCCGAGAACGTCCGGGCGTAGCCCGGCGCGTCGACCTGGACGATCCAGGTGCCGGGTTCGAGCCCGGTCAGGAGGCAGCTGCCGTCCTCGTCGAGGTCTTCGGTGCGGAAGGGCTGCACCTGCGCGTCCTGCACGGCGCGGAGCGCGTCGTGTTCGGCGTCGTAGCCGCGGAGCAGCGTCTCGAACTGCTCGGGTGGCACGCCGTCGGCGCGCACCTGGAGCTTCACGCTGCCCTTCGGCTGCAGCTCGAACCGCTCGCTCCGCGCGCCGCTCGCGATCGGCTTGCGCTCGGTGCCGATGTAACCCTGCGCGGCGACCCGGAGCAGGAACGGGCCTTCGATCAGCCCGAAGACCTCGAAACTCCCGTCCTCGAGGGATCGTGCGGTTGCCTGGAACGGCTCGCGGGAAGCGAGGTGCAGCGCTTCGACGCGCGCACCGGCGATCGGCACGCCGCTCGGGTCGACCACGATTCCTGCGATCGATTCGCCGCGCGGCAGCTCGAAGCGGAGCCCCGTCGGCAGCCCCGTGTCGGCGGAGACCTCGACCGCGCGGTGCTCGACGGCGGCGAAGCCGGGGGCCACCGCGCGCACGGTCACGATGCCTGCCGCGACGTGCTCGAACCGGAAGTTGCCGGCCGCGTCGGTGCGGGTCGTGATCCCGTCCTCACGTCCAGGGGGCGTGCCGAACTGCGGCACCATGCCAGCCGGGCGGAGCGTGATCGTCGCATCGGCGACCGGGAATCCCGGGTTCCCGAGCACGGTCACCGCGCCCGCGACCGTGCAGCTGTCCGGCAGCCTGACCGCGCCGACGTCGACCAGCTGGTCCTCGAAGCCGGTCAGGTTCGGAACGGTGTGGTCGGGGTGCGTGCTGGACAGCACGTGGATCTCGTAGCCGCCCGGCGCGAGCCGCTGGACGCGGAGTTCGAACGCGCCTTCGGAGTCGCTCTCGGTGCGTGCCACCGGCGGGATCGAGAGCCCGCGCTGCCGGACGAGCAGGGTCGTCAGCATGTCGTCGCGGCGGGCCTCGAGGAGGTAGACGGTGGCGTGGGCGACCGGCACTCCCGCTCGATCGACGAGGCGTCCGACGAAACCCTGGGGCGGAAGGGTGCGGGGGTCTCCGGGGCGCGCGGCGGGTGTTCCGATCGCCGTGCGCAGCGCGGGCTCCCCGGCTGCGACCGGGTCGGTCTCGGGGGCGGTGCCCGGCAGGATCGCAGTCGGCGGAGGGGGTGCTCCGGGGGCCGCGGGACGCTCGCGAGGTCCGCCGACCAGCAGCTTGACGAGGAGCACGCCGATCCCGATCGCTCCAAGCGTTCGAAGCAGGCGGATGCCTGGTCTTCGCGGGGCTCTCGGGGACACATCCATCTTGGTGGCGGCGGGTGGGATACGTGCCGACGTCGGGCCGGCCTTCGGACTCCCGCCGCGGCCGCGGCGGGGCGCGATCTGGCCGTCGCCGCTCCTCCTGGGAGAGGAAGAGCATCGCCGGAGCCAGCCGCGAACGCATCCGACGTCCCGAAAACGTCACGTCTTCCCGTCAATCTTCCGGGGTCTTGCCGGGAGAACCGCCTTCCTCGGACGTCGCCCCGCGACGGAGCAGCACCTCCAGGTCGAAGCGACACGTCCCACAGCCGGTCGCTGCCCGCGTCCGCTCGCGGATCGCCTCGACGCTTCGACAGCCCTCTGCGATCGCGCGGAGGATCGTCGCCTCATGGACCCGCACGCAGTAGCAGATCCGTCGGGAACGTTCGTCGCCCGGGCGTGACAGGTCGGGGAGGGTCATCGGCTGTCCCGATGCTAACCTCCGCGGACCGATCTCCGGCGTCTCCGGGATCCCGACGAAGTCGATGACATCTCCGGTCCGTCTGCTGCGCGCCGAGGAAGGGGAGCTGATCGCCGACGTGTGCCGGGTGCTCGGACTCGACCCGGGCGCAGACGTCCGCACCTTCGACGCGTGCATACAGATCCGGACCAGGCTGGTGCTGGAACGTTCGCCGCGCGCTGCCGCATCGACCGCGCTGATCGTGCCCGGGGACGCCGAGTCCGCGGAGGGCGCCGCCGAGGTCGCCTCCGTCCTGGCCGCTGCGCTGGTCCGTGACGGCGAGCGCGCGTGCGCAGTGCTTCCGGACGCTGCGACCGGGGCTCCCCACGCCTGCGCGCGCGCGCGGATCGTCGGCTCGCTGGAGCGCGACGTCGATCCCGACGAGCTGGAGCTCCTGATGGCGCTGGGTATGGCGCCGGCACGCGGGTCGGACGGTTCGGCGAGGTCTCGCGCGCTCGACCCGTTCCTCGCCGTCGACGCCGAAGGAACCCCTGCGCTGGTCGGTCCAGGGTCGAGTCATCTGGTCGGGGCGTCGCTGCTCGGACAGTGGGTCGCGAATCGCTGTGCCGATTGGACGCTCTTGCCCTGTGGGGCCGGTCCACTCGGCGTGCACCACGCGGTCGAGGTGCGCGGCCGGCGTGCGGGCACGCTGCCGTCCGCAGCGTTGATCTGGTCCGCCGGCGAGACGCTCTCTCCCACAGCGCTGCAGGCGATCCGGGCGGCGCGGGTCCACGGTCTCGAGGTCGCCGTACTCGGTGCGGTCGAGCTCTCGCCCGAGGTGTTCGCGTCGGCGCGCGGCGCGGGTGCGGCCGGGGCGTTCACCGGCAGGTCCGCACCGCGCGCCGCGGCCGAGTGGCTGCTAGGAGTGCGTGCTGTGGGGGCCCGGTCCACCTGCTACCTCGGCGCGCGGGACATGCCGTGGGAGCGCCGCGTCCGGACCGTTGCCGAGAAGGTGCTCGGCTGCACTCTCGCTGCTGTCCCGCGGGTCGGGGACGGGTCCGGGGAGCTCCTCTTCGCCACCTGCGGGGACATCGAGTCCCAGGCGCTCGTGGTAACAGGACAGCGGTGGCTCGGGAGCGTTGGGATCACGTGCGTCCAACTTCGTCCCTGGTCGGGGTCGGAGGGGTGAATTCTTCGACACTCGGACTCAGGTCCGACGGGGATCCGTGTCGATGGAAGCGACGGTCGGGGGCAGAGCCCTCGGCGGGAGACCCACATGTTCGAACCCGTGTCCGACGACCTCTCCACCCTCGAGGACGCGTTCTCGCCGGTCGAAGCTGCGGCGGCCGGACTGCCGCAGTCCCGTGAGGAGCGACGGATCGCCGCGCGCGTCGACTTCGATGCGCACGCCCGATACCGCTTCCCCTCGCTGCCTGCTGCCCGCGCTTGGATGCACGGCGTGGTGGTCAACCTGTCGGAGACAGGGGGCTGCTTCCTGGTCGACGGGGGCTGGGACCTGCTCTCCAGACTCGAGGGAGACGAGTGGGTTCCTCTGGACGTCGAACTCCACCCGGAGGGGCAGCAGCCGATCCGCCTCCGCGCCGAGATCGCGTGGGTCCAGCCGGACCAGGGTGGGGACGGTGGTCTCGACCGCGTCGGAGCTCGCTTCGATGCGGTCAACCCGGCCGAACGCGAGCGACTCCAGTGCTTCCTGGCCGCCGAGCGTCGCCGCACCTTCGGCGGTGACGAAGCGAAGTCGGCCTGAAGGTCGCAGGGTTCCGTCTCGGCTCGACAGATCGCTCAGTCGAGCATCGCGCGGAGCTGCTCCGCGACCGTGTCGGGCGTGAACCCGAACTCTTCCGCGAGGACCTCCGCCGGCGCACTGGCGCCGAAGCGCTCCAGACCGATCACGCGGTCGAGCCGTCCCGTCAGGATGCACCAGTGCTCGGGGCGACCGAGTTCGATCGCGAACACGGGCAGCCCTGGCGGTAGCACCGACTCCCGCCAGGCGCGTTCCTGGTCCAGGAACACCTTGATGCAGGGCATGCTGACGACGCGGAGCTCGCGGCCTTCCCGCGACAACGCCTCGGCCGCTGCGACCGCGAGCGAGACCTCCGAGCCCGACGCGACGACGACGCCGATCGGCGATTCCGGATTCCTGACGACGTAGCCGCCGCGCAGCGCATCCTCGGGGCGACAGCCGGCTGGCCGATCGAGCGCAGGCAGGTCCTGCCGCGTGAGCAGGAGCGCGGTCGGCCCGACGCGTCGCGTCAGCGCGTGCGTCCATGCAGCCGCGACCTCGACGCCGTCCGCGGGGCGGAACACGTGGAGGTGGGGGATGATCCGCAGGCTGACCGCCTGCTCGACCGGTTGGTGGGTCGGACCGTCCTCGCCGACCATCACGCTGTCGTGCGTGAAGACGTACGTGACGGGGAGGCCCATCAGCGCGGCGAGCCGGATCGCGGGTCGCATGTAGTCGGCGAACACCAGGAACGTGCTGCCCATCGGCAGGTAGCCGTCGTGCAGCGCCATCCCGTTCAGGATGGCTCCCATCGCGTGTTCCCGGATCCCGAACGCGAGGTTGCGGCCACTCGCGTCGTCCGCGGTCACGGTGCCGGACCCGCGGATGTTCGTCTTGCAGGACGCATCGAGATCCGCCGAGCCACCGACCAGCGAGGGCACGAGTTCGGCGGCCTTCTGGATGACCTTGCCGGACAGCGCCCGGGTCGCGGCGGCGGGGGCGTCGCCCGCGGCGGCGACGAGCTGCTGGAGGAGGTCTTCGGGCACCGTGCGCGCGACGAACCGATCGTGGAGCGCCGCGCGTTCCGGGTCCGCCGTGCGCCACGTCTTCACCGCGTCGGCGAACGCCGAGGCGCGGCCGCGGCCGCGGTCCGCGGCGGCCTCGAACAGCGCCCGCACCTCATCCGGCACCCAGAACTCCTCCTCCGGCAGGCCGAGGGCCTGCTTGGTCGCTCGCACCTCGTCCGCGCCGAGAGGCGCGCCGTGCACGCCGGGGGTGTCGGCCTTGCCGGGGCTCCCGAAGCCGATCGTCGAGCGGCAGCGGACCAGGGTCGGGCGGCCGTCGCTCGTCGTCGCTGCGGCCAGCGCGGCTCGGATCGCGGCCGGGTCGTGCGCGTCGGTCAGCTCCAGCACGCGCCAGCCGTAGGCCTCGAAGCGCTTGCCGACGTCCTCGGTGAACGTGATCGAGGTCGATCCGTCGATCGTGATCCGGTTGTCGTCGTAGAGGTAGACCAGGTTGCCGAGCCGGAGGTGACCTGCGAGCGAGGCGGCCTCGGCGCTGACTCCCTCCATCAGGTCGCCGTCCGAGACGATCCCGAACACGCGGTGGGCGGCGAGGTGCGGAGCGCCGAAGCGGGCCGCCTCCATCCTCGCGGCGAGGGCCATGCCGACGCCGTTGCCGAAGCCCTGGCCGAGCGGCCCGGTCGAGGTCTCGACCCCTGGTGTGATGCCGACCTCGGGGTGCCCCGGCGTCCGCGAGTGCAGCTGGCGGAACTGGCGCAGCTCGTCGAGCGGGAGGTCGTATCCGCCGAGGTGGAGCAGCGCGTAGAGCAGCATCGAACCGTGCCCGGCCGACAGCACGAAGCGGTCGCGGCCCGCCCACTGCGGGTCCTCCGGCACGAAGCGCAGGTGGTCGAGCCAGAGCGCGACGGCGACGTCGGCCATCCCCATCGGCATGCCGGGGTGGCCAGAGCGTGCGCGCTGCACGGCATCGATCGCGAGTCCTCGCACGACGTGGGCGGCGAGGCGGAGTTCGGACTCGGAGGCGGTCATCGGAGCGGAAGGGCCCGGGGACCGACCCCGGGGTG
>JAQCBR010000252.1 GCA_027621295.1 Planctomycetota bacterium | reverse complement strand
GCGGTCGCGCGGAAGAACGCGTGCATCACTGGTGAGAGGACCGTGCCGCAGAGCCGGCCGAGTGGACGCGGCGTCGGCACGAACTCGCCGAGGAGCAGCACGCCGTTCGGGGCGAGCAAGGTGTCGATACGGTCGAGGGCGCGGGAGAGCTCGGCCGGGTCGAAGCAGTCGAGGAAGAAGTTGCAGACGACGGCGTCGTAGCGGGCGTCTGGGAGCTTGAGCGTCAGCGCGTCGCCGACGACGAAGCTGACTTCGCCTCCGACGCCCGCCCGGGCGAGTCGGGCGCGCGCGCGTTCGACCATCCGCGCGCTCGCGTCGACGACGGTGACGCGGGCGCTTGGATACCGGCGCACGAGCTCGACCAGGAAGCGGCCGTCCCCCTCGCCGAGGATCAGCACGGTGCGGGCGCCCTGCAGCGCGTCGATGCAGGCGACCCGGCAGGCCTGGAGCCGGCGGCCGAAGACCAGGCGCTCGAGCCACACGTAGCTCGACGCGACGCGGTCGAAGCCCGGGCTCATCGCGCCATCGCCCACCACAGCAGGCCCAAGCCCGCCATCGCCAGGTCGAGGATCACGCGGGCCGTGCGTCGGTCCCGCACGCCGGCGTGGATCGCGGCGAAGAGCGGGAAGAGGAGCAAGGGCGCTGCACCGATCCGGAGGCCGCTGACGAGGAGGCCGAATGCAGCGAGGGCTGCGATGCCGAGCGTCTCAACGCGCGCGAAGCGCGTGCCGGTCTCCCAGCGGTCGATCAGCCGGCAGTTCCACCAGCAGGCAGCCGCGAAGATCGCGACGGCGCCTAGGCCCGCGACTCCCGCCTCCTGCGGCCCGACCAAGGCCGGGATGCCCACTCCGAGCGCGAAGCTGATCCCGGCAAGAGCCTCCTTCAGGCCCCGCACCCCGCGCGCCGCGCCGACGTGGACCCAGACGAAGTAGGCGAGCACGACGATGCCGACGCCGAGACCGGGAGCTACGAGGTGCTGCGGCACCCGGAAGGCGGCTGCGAGCGCCAGCAGCGCCGACGACACCGCGAGTCCGGCCAGCAACCTGCCGAAGCGGGCGGTGAACGCGTGCCTCGCCGTCGGCGGCGCGTCTCCGCGCTGGTCCCAGAGCCGATCGAGCAGATAGACCGTCCACACGATCGCGCCGAGTGCCACGCGCGTCGTGGTCGTCACGTGGGCCGCCACCGACTCGGCGAGCACCGCCTGCCAAGCGAGCGCCACTGCAACCGCGTCGAGTGCGAGCAGGTGGGGGAGCTCCCACGCGCGGACACGCGCCGAGGAGTCGCCGCCCGCCCGTCCGCGCGCGACCGTCTCGCAGAGCGCCTCAGTCACGATCTCGTGCGAAGGCCGGGACCCGCGTGACGAACTGCAGGCCCGGGTCCGGGTGCCGGCTCGTCCGGAGCATCGTCGCGAGCGACGGCTCGGCGATGCCCGAGAACACCTCGACGTCATTGACCGTCACCGTCACCGCGCGCTCGAGGTCGAGGACGCGGTCGTCGAGAAGGACCCAGAGTCCGTCGGTCGGCGCGCTGCAGGTGATCGCCACCTTGTTGGCGTCGCGATCGAGGTCGGCCTGGAGGATCGCGTTGAGCGCCGGGCGATCCCAGGACAGCCAGTAGAACTGGTGCTTCCAAGCCAGGACCGGCTGCCAGACGATCCGTTCGGGGATCGGATTCCGGTCGGTCTGGACGATGCGCCGCACGTGGGCCTCGTAGCCGCCCGGCGGCGCGCCGTGGCCGCGGCCCTCGACCTCCCAGTACTCGTGCGGATAGCCGCCCCAGCGTTCAGCGGCCTTGGCGAGCGCTTCTGCGGCGAAGCGGTTCGGGTCGGGCGGGACACGCGGGTCGTCGGCGCTCTGGTAGATCGACGTGTAGACGTTGCGGAGCGAGGGGATGACTCCCTCGACGAGGTCGACGATCGGCCCGCCGCGGCGCTCGCGGATCGGCGTCGGCGCGCCGGCGCTCGGCGCGATCGCGGCGACGCGGTCCGCATGGTGCGCACCGAGCGCCCAGCTGCCGTAGCCGCCCATCGAGTGGCCGACGAAGTAGACGCGGTCGGGCGCGATCTTCCAGGTGCGCAGCGCCGCGTCGACGAGCCCGAGCACGAACTCCTCGGTGCCGGAGTCGGTCCAGCCGAGCTCGGTCTTCTCGAGCACTTCGGGCGCGACCATCACCAGACCGAGGGCGGACAGAGCGGACCCGTAGGCGGAAGCCGCCGAGCCGGCGTCGCCCGAGCCGACGCCCCCGCCGTGCATCGTGATCGCAAGGCCGTTCGGCTTCTTGGCCTCGCCGCCGACGATGTAGCGGCCGCGCTTCTCGTCCGGCCAGAACCAGTGGTCACCGGGTCCCTCGAGCTTGCGGCCGTCCTCCCAGGCCTTCGCGATCTTCTTCTGCCAGGTCTTCACGTCGCGCGCCCGCAGCGGGGGCACCAGCGCTGTGCGCTGGAGGATCTCCTCCTGGCGCTCCCGGCCCTCGGCGGTCAGGAGGTCGAGCAGCACGATCTCCTCGACGAGCTTGTCGAGCTCGCGACGGCTCGGCGGCTTGTCCTGTGCGGACAGGGGCTGGGCGATCAGGCAGAGGATCGCCGTGGCAGTGCGCGTCAGCATGGGCCGGGCATGGTAGCGACGCGGGCTCGGGCTGCGGAGCCGAAGCAGAAGTCGCGCTCGCTCGCCCGAGCACCGATGATCCGACGCGCGCCGCGGACGCGATCGACCGTGCACGACGAGACCCTCGAACCGCCGACCACCGCCACGGGCCGCCTCCGGCGGATCGGGCCCGGGATCATCGTCTCGGGCGCGATCGTCGGTTCGGGCGAGCTGATCGTGACGACCAAGCTCGGCGCGGAGGCGGGCTTCGCGCTGCTGTGGCTGATCCTGTTCAGCTGCGTCATCAAGGTCTTCCTGCAGATCGAACTCGGGCGCTACGTCGTGTCGTCGGGGCACACGGTGCTGGAGGCCTTCGACCGCGTGCCGGGACCGGCGCTGCGCATCGGCGCGGGTCGGCTCAACTGGCTGAACGTGCTCTGGCTGGTGATGACCGTCTGCGCGGCGCTGCAGGTGGGCGGCATCCTGCTGGGGCTGGCGCTGGTCTTCCAGATGCCGGAGCTCGGCCTCGCGGGGCCGCCGCCGTGGATGTGGTCGCTCGGCTTCGCGGCGCTGACGATCGGGCTATTGGCGTCGGGCCGCTACCGGCTGGTCGAAGGCACGACGACGGCGCTGGTCGCGCTGTTCACGCTCTCGACTCTGGTCGCAGCCGCGCTCGTGCAGTCGACCGACGCGGCGATCCGAGGTGCCGAGCTCGCCGAGGGCCTGACGCCTTCGATCCCTTC
>JAQCBR010000087.1 GCA_027621295.1 Planctomycetota bacterium | reverse complement strand
GCGCGAGGAGGTCGAGCGGGCCTGCCACGAGGTCGTGGCTCGGAACGGACTCCGCTCCGCCTACATCCGGCCGGTCGCCTACTTCGGCTACGGCACGCTCGGCCTCGATCCGGCGCCCTGCCCCGTGGGCATGTCGATCGCCGCGGTCGAGTGGGGTCGCTACCTCGGCTCGGACGCGATCGAGAACGGGGTCGACGTCTGCGTGTCGTCCTGGGCACGGCTCGCTCCGAACACCGTGCCGACGCTGGCGAAGGCGGGGGGCAACTACCTGTCCAGCCAGCTGATCACCACCGAGGCCAAGCGCCACGGCTACGCCGAGGGCATCGGGCTCTGCACCGACGGGACGATCAGCGAGGGCGCGGGTGAGAACCTGTTCGTGCTGCGCGATGGCGTCGTCCGAACGCCCGGCTCGGCCGCGTCGATCCTGGTCGGGATCACGCGGGACAGCGTCAAGCACATCTGCGCGGACCTGGATCTCGAGGTGCGGGAGGAGAGCCTGCCGCGTGAGATCCTCTACCTCGCGGACGAAGTCTTCATGACGGGCACGGCGGCGGAGATCACGCCGGTGCGCTCCGTCGACCGCATCCCGGTCGGCAGCGGCGGGCGGGGCCCGTGGACGCAGCGGATCCAGGAGCGGTTCTTCGGACTCTTCGACGGCAGCGTCGAGGACACGCGCGGGTGGCTGACCCCGGTGGAGGAGGCATGACCATGGCTCCGAGAACGCTGTTCGAGAAGGTCTGGGACCGACACGTCGTCGTGCCGGAGTGCGCGGAGCACCCGGCGGTCCTCTACGTCGATCTCCACCTCGTCCACGAGGTCACGTCGCCACAGGCGTTCGCCGGGCTCGCCGCACGCGGGCTCCGGGTGCGCCGCCCGGATCGCACGCTGGCGACCCTCGACCACAGCACGCCGACCGAGGCTCCGGACGCATCCGGCCAGTGGCCTGGGATCGACCCGGCCGCCGGTGCACAGATCGAGGCGCTGCGCGCCAACTGTCGGCTCCACGGGATCGACCTCTGCGACGTGGGCACCGGACGGAGGGGCATCGTCCACGTCGTCGGGCCCGAGCAGGGTCGGACGTGGCCGGGTGGGCTCATCGTCTGTGGGGACAGCCACACGAGCACGCACGGTGCCTTCGGTGCCCTCGCCTTCGGGATCGGCACGACCGAGGTCGGTCACGTGCTGGCGACGCAGTGCCTGCTGCAGCGCCGCCCGCGGACGCTCCTCGTCCGCGTCGAAGGCGCGCTCGGCCCCGGCGTGACCGCGAAGGACCTCGCGCTCGCCGTCTGCGCGGCGCTCGGTGCGGGCGGTGGTGCGGGCTCGGTGCTCGAGTACCAGGGGGAGGCCGTGCGCGGGCTGTCGATGGAGGGGCGCATGACGCTCTGCAACATGGCGATCGAGGCCGGCGCGCGCGCGGGCATGGTGGCGCCCGACGAAGTGACCTTCGACTGGCTCCGCGGCCGGCCGGGCGTTCCGTCCGGGGCGGCGTTCGACGAGGCCGTGGCCGACTGGAGCGAGCTGTTCACGGACGCCGACGCGCGCTTCGACAGCGAGGTCGTCGTCGACGCCGCGGCGATCGCGCCGACCGTGACCTGGGGCACCGCCTCCGACATGACGATGGCCGTCGATGGATCGGTGCCCGAGCCCACGTCCGAGACCGAGGTGGCGGCGCTCGCCTACATGGGGCTCCAGCCAGGTCAGTACCTCGCGGCGCGGCCGATCGACGTGGTCTTCGTCGGCTCGTGCACGAACGGACGGATCGAGGACCTCCGCGCAGCGGCCTCCGTGCTCGACGGGCGGCAGGTCGCTGCCGGCGTGCGGATGCTGGTGGTGCCCGGGTCCGACCAGGTGCGTGCACAGGCGGAGGCCGAGGGTCTCGCCCGGATCTTCGCGGCGGCGGGCGCCGAGTGGCGCGAGCCGGGCTGCTCGATGTGCATCGCGATGAACGAGGACCGCGTGCCGGACGGCGGCTTCGCGGTCAGCACCAGCAACCGCAACTTCCGCGGCCGACAGGGTCCGGGCTCCCGGACCTTCCTGGCGAGTCCGGAGACCGCAGCCGCGAGCGCCGTCGAGGGGCGCGTCGCCGACCCCCGGCCCTACCTGCAGGAGGTGACCCGTGCCTGAGCCCTTCCGAAACCTGACCTCGCGCTGCGTCTTCGTCGATCGGGACCACGTCGACACCGACCAGATCATCCCCGCGCGCTTCCTGACGACGACGAGCCGGGATGGGCTCGGCGCCCACGCGTTCGCCGACTGGCGCGGTCGTCCGGACTGTCCGCTCGACGCGCCAGGTGCGCGCGACGCGCGGATCCTCGTCGGCGGCGCCAACTTCGGCTGCGGTTCGTCGCGCGAGCACGCGGTCTGGGCGCTCCTGGACTTCGGATTCCGTGCGGTGATCGCCGCGTCGTTCGGAGACATCTTCCGGCGCAATGCGATCGAGAACGGACTGCTACCGATCCAGGTCGCGCCGGGCGTCGTGGCCTCGCTGCGGTCCGAGCCGGACGTCGAGGTGACGGTTGATCTCGAGGCGAACGAGGTCCGCGTCCCGGGGCAGGACGCGATCGGATTCACGGTGGACTCGTTCGGCAGGCACTGCCTGCTCCAGGGAGTCGACACGCTCGGCTTCCTGTTGGAGCGGGAGGACGTGATCCGCGCCTTCGAACAGGCTCGTGGGGATGGAGGTATGGCATGACGGCGACCCTGGCGGTGCTGCCCGGTGACGGGATCGGCCCCGAGGTGACGGCGGCGGCGATCGCGGTGCTGACCGCGACGTCGGAGCGTTTCGGGATCGGCCTCCGGTTCGAGGAAGCGCTGCTCGGCGGCGCGGCGATCGACGCCTGCGGGGATCCGTTCCCCGACGAGACCCGCGCGGTCTGCGAGGCCGCGGACGGGATCTTCCTCGGCGCGGTCGGCGGACCCAAGTGGGACCGAGGCGGCCCGCGTCCGGAGGCCGGCCTCCTCGGCATCCGCAAGGCGTTCGGCCTCTACGCGAACATTCGGCCGGTCGCGCCGATCCTCGCGGTCGCGGAGAGCGCGTCGCCGATCCGTGCTGACCGGCTCCGCGGCGTCGACCTGGTGTTCGTGCGGGAGCTGACCGGCGGGATCTACTTCGGCGAGAAGAGCCGCACGCCGGACGGCGCCGTGGACACGTGCTCCTACTCCACGGCCGAGATCGAGCGGGTCGTCCATCGGGCGGCGACGCTGGCGATGGGACGTCGGCGTGTGCTGACCTCGGTCGACAAGGCGAACGTCCTCGAGACCTCCCGGCTGTGGCGCGAAGTCACCGAGCGGGTCGTGCGGACTTCGTTCCCCGACCTGCGGTTGGAGCACGTCCTCGTCGACGCGATGGCGATGCACCTGCTCGCTCGCCCCGCGGACTTCGACGTGATCGTCACCGAGAACCTGTTCGGGGACGTGCTGACCGACGAGGCCTCGATGCTGGCCGGATCGATGGGACTCCTGCCCTCGGCGTCGCTCGGGGACGGGACGCGCGGGCTCTACGAGCCGATCCACGGCTCGGCGCCCGACCTCGCCGGGAAGGGCGTCGCGAACCCGTGCGGGGCGATCCTCAGCGCCGCGCTCTTCGTCCGGCACACCCTTGGTCGCGACGATGCGGCCACGGCGATCGAGCGCGCGGTTTGCGACGTTGTCACGTCGGGGCCGCGGACCCCGGACCTCGGCGGATCGGCCGGGACCGGGGACGTGACGTCGGCCGTGGTCGCAGCGATGGCCGAAGTCGCCCGATCAGCGGCGACCTGACGCCGCGTCGAGGAGCGCACGTGTCAGCGCCGCCTCGGAGGCTTCGAGCGCGGAGACGGCGTCTTCGCGGCTCCGGCTGCCGGGGTCCGCGCGCTGGCACATGACCGCGTAGACGAGCGGCTCGGCGTCGGGGCGCACCAGGATGCCGGAGCTGATCCGAGTCATCGGATCGGTGTCGAGTGCACCCGTCTTGGACAGGTGTCGCGATCCCTCGGCGTGGATCTCGAGGAACAGCTGGTCGCGGATCGCTTCGATCGTCCGAGCACGGATGCCGGGCAGGTGGCCCGAGGCGACCGCCGAGAGCACGCGCGCGAGGAACTCCGCGCTCACCTCGTTGTCCCCGGTCACGTCGCGGCGCGCGAGCATGTAGCGCCTCACCGCGGCCCCGGGTCCGAAGCGCGCGGTCAGACGCTCGGTCAGGCCCTCCGGGCCACCGAGCACCGCCGTCGTCACGTTCGCTGCGGCGTTGTAGGTCGCGTTGTCGACGCCGATGCCGTGGATCATCATCTGCGCGACCCGGCGAGCCGAAACCCCGCGCATCTTCTGGACGACGGCGGCGCGCACCTCGGGCTCGAAGTGGACCAGGGCCGGGTGGTCCGGGTCGTCGAGGATCGCGTCGAGTCCGGCGAGGGGTTCGTCCAGGCTGTCCTCGAACGCGGCGAAGAGTTCGACGAGGTAGGCGGTCTTGATGGCACTCGCTGCAGCGCGCACGTCGCCGGCGTCGCGGGTGAACCAGGGCATTCCCGATGCTGGGCCGATCCATGCCGACACTTCGAGCCCGTCGTCACCGTGTGCGTCGATCGCTTCACGGACGATCGCGTCGAAGGGTGCACGCGCATCGCGGCTGCGGATCGGCTTGGGTGCGATGTCCCATGCCCGATGCCACGCCGCACCCTCGAAGCGGAGCCCGAGCGCCTCGAGCCGGTCGTCGAGGTCGGGGAGGTGCCCGGCGCCGTAGAAGACCGCGATGCGCCGGCCACGCGGTCCTCCGGCGAACTCCCGCTCCAGGTCGGTGACGACGTGCGCGTTCCTGTGTTCGAGGATCGCGCCGCGCATCCCGCTCATCGCGGGCCGGGACATGATCTCGTCCGCCTTCGCGAGGATCGGCCCGACGCGGGACTTCAGGCTGTCGCGGTAGGTGGGGTCGCGCTCTCCGCCGGAAGCGGCGATGCCCAGCACCATCTTCGTCAGGCCCGCGAGGAGAGGGTTGTCGGTCGGCAGCGATGCGCCGCGGCTCTCCAGCTCGGCGAGGACCTCGTCGATGGGCACGTCGGAGTTCCTCCAGAACGAACGGTCGTACTCGACGCAGTCCTTCTGGAAGTCGAGTCCCAGCGCGCCCCGCAGCGACAGCTGCATCTGCATCATCGTGTCGAGGCGGGCGAGGTCCTCGTCGGTCGCGGCGCCCCGTCCGACACCCTCGAACAGCACGAGATCGCAGGAGTCGAGGAACCGCTGGAGCTGCCCGAAGTACGGGCGGTCGGCGATGTGCACGACGCCGACCAGGAACACGGTGGTGTCCGAGTCCGCGTGGTGCCAGCGGGCGGTGCCGGTCTCGAGCCCCTGGTCGTCGCCATCGCGGACCCAGCGGACGTAGGTGTTCGGCCGTTCTCCGGGTGCGGCGGGCGCGGGAAGCCCGAGGGTGTCCAGGGACTCGCCCTCGCGTTCCACCGCGCGGATCACCGTCCACGGCACGTGCACGTGCCCGATCTCGTCATCGACGAGCTCGACCTCGCTGCGCGTGTCCCGCACCACCGTGCCGGTCAGCACGCGCGACGACTTGAGGACGACCCGGTCCTGTGCGGCGACGGAGCTCGCGCCGGCGAGGACTGCGATGCCGAGAACGACCCTCTGCGTGAATCGATCCATGTTGACGAGGGGCAAGATAGTCGGCGTGCGCGCTCAGCACGCACCCTGGTTCGTGCGGAAGCGGTCGCGCTCGTGGTGCATCGTCGCAGCGCTCAGCGCTTCCAGTTCCGCCGGACGGACACGAGGATCGGTGGCGGCTCGCGCGAGGAGCTCGCGCGGGGTCTCGTGCGGGTCCCGCGTCAGACCCGCGCGTCGGACGGCTCGCTCGTAGCCCTGCTGCGCTCGGGAGACGGGCTGCCTGCGCCGCGCGCGGACCAGGGCGAACGCGAACGCCAGTGCCCCGATGGCCACGAGGAGGACACCTTCGGGCGGACGGGCAGGCGGCGGGTTGGCGGTGGACGCAGGCGTCGGGTCGACCGTCCGCCAGCGATGTGCTTCGACGTCCAGGACTTCGACCCATGCGTGCGCATCGCGCGCACGCACGGTGAAGGCCGACTCCGACGCGCTCCACTCGTGCACGAGGAACCCGGTGGCGATGCGGCACGGCACGCCCCGCAGCCGGAGCATCAGCGTCAGCGCCGTGGCGAAGTACTCGCAGTGCCCGCCTCCCTTGGCCTCGAGGAACGAGCGGAAGTCCGTCGCGGCGCCGGGTTCCCCGGGCCGGGCGTAGATGAAGCCCGCCGCGAGGTGGTCCCTGCACCGTGCGACGATCTCCATCGGGGTCACGTCGTCGGGGGCGCCGCGGAGCGCAGCGCGGACGAGGTCGTGCAGGACAGGAGGCACGGCGGATGGGTCTTCTACGTCGAGGCGCAGGTAGGGAGCGCGGTCCACCGCGACGCCGGGGTCGATGGGAGCGGAGGACACCCCCAGCCCGAGTTCGTAGCCCTTGGCGTCGACCGGAGTCCCCGCCGGAGTCGGTCGGCGCAGCACTCCGTCGCCGGTGGCGCGCAGCTGTTCCGGGAAACCATCGAGAGGGACGGAGACGTCGCAGGACTCCAGGGGAGCGGGCAGCACCGAGCCTTGGTGTCCGACGAGCGTGACCGCGACCCGTGCGGCGGTGGGGCCGGATTCGCGCGTGAGGCGTCCTGGCCCTGCCGGCTCGGCCTCGATCCCGAGCGGCGCCCGCGGTCCGGGTCGGCTGCGGCCGAGGAATCGCGATCCGTCCTGGTGCTCGAGCACCGCCTCACGCCAGTGGGGCGGAACGGCGGATCGTTCCCCCTCCCGCAGCGCGATGCGGAACATCACGGCCGCCTCGTCGACGGGCGGTCGGAAGCTGCGGAGGTCGATGCGCTCGGCATCCTCGACCTCGGTCCGGCCAGCCCAGCCGATCGCAGCCGCGAAGTCTGGGTCCCGCGACATCAGATCGTCCGGGATCGCGACGGAGATCCCGGCGGTCGCCGCAGCAGCGGTCAGAGCGCCGCCCAGCGAGCGCGTGAGCTGTGCCCTCTTCGTCGGCTGCGGCGGCTCGGCCGCGGTCATCAGGAACAGGACCAGCGCGCCGACCCAGAGTGCCAACCAGCCTGCGTCCGCTGCAGCCTCTCCCGCCTGACCCGCGACGAGTGCGATGAGCACCGAGTTGAACGTCAGCAGATCGGCCTGCCGCGGTCCCGATCCCGCGTGGAGGAGGTGGACCTGGCACGCCATGGCCAGCAGCACGCCGCCGCTCAGCAGGCCGCTCGTCCCGCCCAGCAGCACGCCGCCGACCAGCGCGACGAAGGCTGCGCCGAGCGCGAGGTTCCATGCGGGCACCCAGACGCGATGGCTCCGGAACCGATCGCACAGCGGGGATGCGACGACGAGCGCGGCGAGCGCGCCTGCGATCGGAGCCGAGAGCGCATCCGTCTGGAGGACCCAAGCCAGATCCGCCGCGACGAGCGAGGTGCCCGCGAGCCGGCTGCGCGGGCTCACGCCAGTCCTCCGAGGCGTGCGATGTGCGTCAGTTCGACGACCTGCGCCTCGCCTCGCGCGTGCAGCGGCGTCGCGACGCACGCGGCGCCCGCGAGGAAGCGGAGAGCTGCGCCGACGCGCTGCGGCGCGCCGGGTCCGATCGAGACGTCGACGCCCTGGCTCCGGATGCGCAGCGAAAGCCGCTCTGCCTCGGCGTCCAGGACGATGCGCGTCAGCGCTGCGAGCGCGAACTCCAGCTCGGGCGGCGAGACGGCACGATCCAGCTCGACCGTGATCCCTGTCGTCCCGATCTCCTCGTCCTCGCGGACGACGGGTCGCCCCCTCCGCGCCGACGCTCGGCCGTGGATCGCGCGGATGGGGTCGCCCGGTCGCCACGCCCTGAGCCCTGCCGGAGACGGAGCCGGAGCCGGTCCGCGCGTCTGCGGACCCGCGAGCTCGCCGAGCGGCGAGATGCCGAGCGCCCGGGCTTCGGTCGTGGAGATGGGCATCGGGAGGACGACGAGCGACGCCGGTCCGGTGACCGCCCCCCGCGCCGATGCGAGGCCGAGTGGCCCGGCGTATCGGGCTGCCCATCCCCGCACCTCGTGGATGCCGCGGTGCGGCGCGATCAGGGTCTGCGTCGAGGTCCGCACATGCTGATCGCGACCGGTGGACTGGTCCGCGAGTGCCATCGTGAAGCCGACGCATCCAGGGGACTCGTCCGCGCGCTCCGATCCGACGGCGATCACGTCGCCTGCGAACACGCGCGCCGGCAGGCGGACCCCGATCCTGGCCCGTCCGCTCCTCCTCGCCGCTGCCGCGAAGTCGACGACGATCAGGCCAGCGCACGCGAGCGCTGCAGCGAGGGCAGGCCGCGGGGCGGGACCGAGCGCGAACGCGAGCAGCAGCAGGCAGGTGCCGGTCAGGAGCCGGGCGCCGCGCGGGGTCAGCCGCGGGTCAGAGCTCCACGGGGACACGGCGGAGCATCGCCTCGACGATCGGTTGTGTGGAGCCGCCGTCACGGCGCACGAGGCGGTGGGCGAGGACGGGCACGGCCATCGCCTTCAGGTCGTCCGGCAGCACGGCGTCGCGACCGTGCAGCAGCGCACGCCCACGTCCGGCGTCCAGCCATGCGAGCGCTGCGCGGGGGCTGGCGCCGAGCGTGAGGTCGGGATCGGACCGCGTCGCAGCCACGCAGGCGAGCGCGTAGCGCGCGACGGGCTCGGACACCGCGACGTCGGCGACGGCGAGCCGCAGGCTCTTCAGTCCCTCGCGCCCGAGGATCGGTCGCTGCTGCGCGAGCCGTTCCTCTGGCCGCGTTCCCCGGTAGAGCGCGAGCTCCTGGCTCGGTTCCGGGTAGCCGACCTCGACCCGAACCAGGAAGCGATCGAGCGCCGCCTCCGGGATCGGGTAGGTGCCGTGGAACTCCTCCGGATTTCGCGTCGCCAGGACCAGGAACGGGTCCCCGAGCGCGTGTTCGACCCCGTCGACGGTCACCCGGCCGAGCTCCATGGCCTCGAGCAGGCAGGACAGCGTGCGCGGACTCGTGCGGTTGATCTCGTCGGCCAGGACCACGTCCGAGAACAGCGGGCCCGGGACGAACGCGAACGACTCCTCGTGGGCCTTCCAGACCGGCCCGCCGACCACGTCGGTGGGCATCAGGTCGTTGGTGAACTGGATCCGCCGGAACCCGACGCCGAGGCAGCGGGCGACCGTGCGTGCGAGCAGCGTCTTCCCGACGCCCGGCACGCCGTCGATCAGCACATGTCCGCCGGCGAGCGCGGCCGCGAGGATCGGCTCGATGACCGCATCCTCCACGGCGACGATCTCGGCGATCGCAGCCTTGAGGTCTCCGAGTCCGGAGGTGGTCGTGTCGACGGGGCTGTGCACGGGAATCCTGCGGTGCGCGACGGGCTCGCTCCTCTCCGCTGGAATCGGCCCGCGCGGGCGTGTGACTGGGTCGCGCGGGTCCCAGTCAGGGAGCGCGGCCGGAGCCGAGGCAGTCTCGGTGCCCAAGTGCCGTTCCCAGCGCGCGAACGGCGGTGAGGCGAACAGACCTCGAGGCCCCGCGAAACAAGCGGGGCCCGTGCGGCGCTACCTCATGTTGATGCAGTCTCCGCCAGACGGCCCGATCCAGAGAGTCCTCCTCGCGGTGGACCTCACATCCCGCTCCGAACTCGTCCTGCGGGCCGCGCGGAGGGTTGTCCCCGATCCCGGGGTGCGGCTCCAGCTGATGCACGTCGTGGGCGACCCCGCGGAGGCGGTCAATACCGACCGCGAGGGCGCGGGCACCGCGGCCCTGCAGCAGGAACTGGACGCCCGTGCCCGCGGACAGCTCGAGACTCTGCGACACGACTTCCTCGGTGATCGGCCCGAGGTCGAGATCGTGCTCCGCAGGGGACCGATCTGGGGCGAGATCGTCGCGGCCGCGATGGCGTTCCGAGCCGACCTCACGTTCATGGGCGCGCACTACTCGGACGCCGTCACCGCGCATCGGGCGGTCGGCGATCTCGCGGCGAAGATCGCGCGAATCGCGCCGTGCCCGATCGTCGTCGTTCCGTCCGAGGAGCCCTGACCGGGTCCGGTAACTAGAACAGGACCCAGGCGGGAATCCGCCGTGGGCCCTGCTCGGTCGCCAGCTCGCTCCAGCTGGCGAGCACCGGTCAGCCAGCCAGCGCCGCAGCCTGGAGTTCGGCCAGCCGGTTGCGCGCGTATTCGGTGACCTCGAGGACCGCCGGGTTCTTGATCCGGCGTTCGATCGTGATCGCGTAGATCGGCTCGCGGATGCCTTCCACCACGCCGATCGCGCGGGCCCCGTACTGACGCTTGATCTCGCTCGACACGAACATCGGCGCCGGGAACAGCCCGGCACTCCGCTGCCCGAACGACTTCATCATCGCGCTGTCCTCGAACTCGGCGACGATGTGCGGGCGGATGTCCATCCGCTCGAAGTAGGCGTCGAGCTGCTGGCGGACCACCGAGCGCTCGGTCGGCAGCAGCATCGGGGCGCTGTCGAGCGAGTCCGGGAAGTCCGGGCCGAACTTCTCGATCAGCTCTTCGGTCCCGTAGATCGCGACCGGCGAGTCGCCGAGCAGGTGGCTGAAGGCCTTGACCTTGACCGTCGGCGGGATCGGCGCGTCGGCGAGCACCAGGTCGACCGAGAAGGTCGCCAGCTCGGTGAGGAGAGCCTCGGGGTCGCCTTCCCGGCAGGTCAGGTGGATCGGGTCGTCACCGGCGAGCGCGCCCTCGAGCAGGCTGCAGGCGACCAGCTTCGGCAGCGACTCGGAGACCCCTACCTTCAGGCGTCGCAGCGACGGGTTGGGCCGGTTGCGCAAGGTGTCGACGAGTTCCTGGCCGATCGTGAAGATCTGGTCCGCGTAGCCGAAGACCACGCGGCCGGTCTCGGTCATCGTCAACTTCCGGCCCTGCCGGAGGAACAGCTGTTCGCCGATCGCCTTCTCCAGGGACTGGATCTGTCCGCTGACTGTGGGTTGCGCGAGGTTCAGACGCTCGCTGGCCCGGGTGATGCTGCCCTCCCGGGCGGTCACCCAGAAGTAGAGAAGGTGGTGGTAGTTGATCCACTCCATGGTCGGTCGCTCCGGCCGCGTTTCGCAGCGGGAGGCCGTTAGGACGCGATCAGCCGGAAATCCCGAGTCGAAAGGCCAACATCTCCGAAGTTTTGGATCTATCGGGCGCTCGTGAGCGCCCCTGACCCGCGCTGCCGGCCGGATTGGCATCGGGCCGTAAGGTCTTGATCGCCGATATCTTGGAGGAGCCCGCCCGCGCTGCCTCGGGGGGCTACACGGGCCTGATGCCCACCTGCGGGGCATCATCCCCACCGATCCAGAATCCCATGGAAGTCACCTACGTCGGTCATGCGGCCATCCACGTCCGCGGCGCGGATGGCACCACGATCCTGATGGACCCGTGGCTCTCGGACCCGGCCTACTGCAACGCCTGGTTCCACTACCCGCCCCTGGTCCACGGCGTCGCCGACCTGACCCCGGTCGACTACGTCTACGTCAGCCACGAGCACCCGGACCATTTCGACGCCCGGACCCTCGAGCAGCTGCCGCGTGACCAGAAGATCTTGCTGCCGGAGTTCACGTCGGGTGTGCTGCGCGCCCGCTTCGAGGAGCTGGGCTTCCACAGCTTCGTGGTGATGCCGTTCGGCGAGCGGCTCGAGCTCTCGCCCGGCACAGCGATCACCTGCCTGCGCTCGGACCTCGTCTGGGAGGACAGTGCCGTCATCGTCGAGAGCGGCGGGACGACTCTGTTCAACATGAACGACTGCAAGCTCGGGGACGGCCTCCTGGCGGAGGTCGGGGAGCGCTGGCAGCCGGACATCGTCTTCGTGCCGTTCTCGGGCGCGATCCACTTCCCGACCTGCTACGCGTACGAGCCTGACGAGCGGGCGAGGATCTGCGCAGGCCGTCAGCAGAAGCACCTCGACGGCTTCGTGCACCGGGTCCAGCTGCTGAAGGCCAAGCGTGCGGTGCCGTTCGCCGGCAACTTCGCGCTCCTCGCGCCGGACCAGCTGTGGATGAACGAGAGGGCGCAGAACAACATCAACACGCCCGACCAGGCGATCCGCCGGTTGGCCGAGCTCGCGCCGGAGGTCGAAGGGCTGCAGATGAACCCAGGCGATCGCTTCACCGTGGCGACGGGGCTGGTCCGTCACGCCGACGCGCCCGACTTCACGAAGCGCGAGGAGCAGATCGCCGCGCTGTCCGCCGCGTGGGCGGACCGCACGGCCTCGCTGCGCGCCGCCGAGCCGCCGGCCCGTCCGAGTCTGCGCGACGACTTCGTCCGCTACTTCGGCGGGATCGCCGAGCGCCACCCGACGCTCCCGGGTCGGATCGGCGCGCGCATCGTCTTCGAGGCCGAAGGCGAGAACGGCAGCGTGTTCTGCCTCGACTACTCGGACGCCGGGCTCGAGATCACGGACTTCGTCGACGGGCAGCCGTGGAACCTCCGGTTCACGCTGCCCGCTGGCATCCTGCAGCAGGTGATCGACGACGCGATCTGCTGGGACACGGTGGCGATCTCGTTCCGCTGTCGGTTCCGGGAGAACCCCGAGTTCTTCAACCAGGACTTCTGGGCGATGCTCTACAACCCGACGCCGGCGTTCCTCGACGAGTACCTCGCCAACCCGAACCCCCAGTACGCATGAGCGGTCGCAGCCACGCGGTCGAGGAAGGACCGCTCGATCCCGCGGCCTCGCTCGCGGCTGGTGCGACGCTCGGCGACGCGTGGTCGGCGGTCCGGGCTACGGGGGCGCCGATCGTCGCGGTCGACCTCGGTGGGGGGGCTGTAGGTGCCGTGTCGGCGCTCTCGATCCGCGTCGCGCTGCAGGCGCTCCGGGACGCAGCGACGCCTGCAGCAGAGCTGGCGGAACCCCGCCTCGTCGTCCCGAACCGCGATGCGGCCGAGTTCCGCCTGTTCGCCGATCGGACGCTGCGGGCGGTCCTCGTGCATGCGGGAGGAGGAGCGCCGCGCGTCGTGCAGCGCGTCGTCGCGCCGATCCGCGACGCGGTGGTGATGGCTGGAGGCTTCGGCAAGCGCCTCCGTCCGTTGACCGATGACCTCCCGAAGCCGCTCCTCGCGATCGGCGGGGAGCCGCTGTTGTGCCGGCTGCTTCGTCAGCTGCGGGACGCGGGCGTCGAGCGCGTCGCGATCTCCGTCCACTACCTGGCTGACAAGGTCCGCGACGTGGTCGGAGACGGCAGCGCGTTCGGACTGTCGGTCCGCTACCTCGAGGAGGATCGGCCGCTCGGCACCGGTGCAGGCCTCAGCCTGCTCGGCTCCGTCGAGGGGCCGTTCTTCCTGATCAACGGCGACATCCTGACGGACCTCGACCTCGTCGCGTTCGGAGCGCACCACCAGCTCCACGGCCTGACTGCGTCCGTGGCGACCTACCTCTACACCGCGCCTCTTCCCTACGGCGTCGTCCATCACGACCAGGCGACCGGCGCGATCGACGTGATCGAGGAGAAGCCCGTCTACCGCTACCCGATCAACGCGGGCATCTACGCGTTCTCCCGCGACGCGCTCGGGCTCGTCGAGGCGGGGGCTCCGCTGGCGATGGTCGACTTCTTGAACGAGCAGGCTGGTCGCGTCGCGGTCGGTCGGTTCCCGCTGGTCGAGTACTGGAACGACGTCGGCTCGCACGAGGACTTCGAGCGGGCCCAGCAGGACATCGACGAGCTGCGGTCGAGGTCGCGATGAAGATCATCCACTGCGCGCACGGCTTCTTCCCCGAGGGCACGGGCGGCGTCGAGTCGTACCTGCGGGACGTGGTCACAGCCCAGCGCGCGGCGGGCCACGACGCGCGCCTGATCACCGGGAGCCTCGCGCACTGGCCCGAGCTCGGCGTCGAGGAGGTCGAGCTCGAGGGCATCCCGGCGTGGCGGATCCATCGCGACGACCTGTTCTTCGACCACTTCGCGAAGCTCCACCATCCGGGCGTCGAGGCCGAGGTGCGGCGGCTCCTGCAGGAGCAGCGTCCGGACGTCGTGCACGTCCACCAGTGGATCCGGCTGACCTGCAACCTCGTCGAGATCGCGGACGAGCTCGGCATCCCGACCGTCGTCACGCTGCACGACCTCTACACGAGCTGCCCCCGCTGCTTCCGCGTCCGTCCCGACGACGAGAACTGCGTGCGCCCGCTGTCGGTCGCGAGCTGCCTCGACTGCGTGCCGCGCTTCGGCCACGAGTCGGAGCGCGAGCTGCGGACGAGCATCGACGTGTACCGGGACAGCTACGTCGCGGAGCTCCGGACCGCCGGAGCCGTCCTCGCCGCGAGCGCGGCGACTGCGGACATGGTCGCATCCTCGATCGGGTTCGCGCGTGACCGCGTCACGCTCCTGCCGCTCGCCTACGCGCCGCGGTTCGATGGGCTGCGCCGGGCGGAGGCCCCGGCCGAGGGCGAGCCCTACCGGTTCGGCTACTGGGGCAACCTGACCGCCCGCAAGGGCGTGCCGATCCTCTGCGCTGCGTTCCGGGCCCTCTGCGAGGAAGGCCTGCCGCGTCCCGCCGAGCTGCACCTCTTCGGGCGGGTCGACACCGAGGCGCTCGGACGGGAGCTCGAGCAGCTGGCGCAGGACCTGCCGGTGACGTTCCACGGGCGCTTCGAGTATGCGGACCTCGCGAACGCCGGTCTCCACGCCGCCGTGTTCCCGATGGTGTGCTTCGAGACCTACGGTTTCGTGCTCGACGAGGCGTTCGAGCTAGGGCTGCCGGCCGTGGTGACGGACATCGGCGCGATCCCGACCCGCGCGGGCGACGCAGCGATCCGTGTGCGGCCGAACGACGTGGGCGCGATGCGGGATGCGCTCCGGACCCTGTTGTCGAACCCTGCGCGGGACGCGGAGCTCCGCTCGGCGGTGCGTCCGGTCGGGATGTCGCTCGGGGAGCACGTCGACGCGCTGTCGGCCATCTACGGACGACTGCCGCGACCCGAAGCCGGGATCGATCACGCCAGCGACCGCCGGGATCGCGCGCTGGCCCGCGCGGAGCTCCTCCGGCTCCAGCGTGAGTCGGCACAGGCGCGCTCGCTCCCGCCGGAAGGCCCGCGCTGACCGCGCCGAAGGGCGACGTTCACGGGTTCGGGACAGTTCGAGGGGTTGTGCGACGGCGGTTCGCGTCGCACGCTCCCGATCCAGATGAACCCGACCCGCAAGCTCGCCGCCGCGTTGCTCCTCGCCACCCTGCCGCTCGGCGCCTGCGCGACCACGGTCGGCACGATCGTCGGGCCGGTCGGCGCGAACATCAGCTTCTTCCGCCATACCGAAGGCACGCCCGACTGGCTGCGTCCGCTCGCGGTGCCGGTGATCGCCGTGGCAGGACCCCTGGTCGGCTTCGTCAACGGCCTCCAGGCCGACATCGGCTACGGTGTGCACGGCGCCTACGGGGTCGACGGCCGCCGCCCGTTCGACTCGGTTCTCGATCCGGCGAACCCCGACTGGGGTCGGCCCCGCTGGAACCGCTTCACCGGCGGCGTCGAGTCGTCCGCACCGGAAACCCGATAGCCGGACCGGGGCGGGTCGAAAACCCGCCGGGTCGCCGCCGTTCGCGGAGCAGGGAGCTCCGCCATGACGACCCACCTGGGCCTCGGCCCGACCCTGCGCACCACGAAGAGGGCGCGGGACATCCTCGCGGTCCTGGTCCGCTACGGCTTCGCCGACCTCGCCGAGGATCTGGGGATGCGGCGCGCGTGGTCGTTCGTGCGCCGGCTGCTGCACCGGCCGCCGATGCCCGATCCGGCGCCCGAGGAGGTCCGCATCCGCAGGATGCTCGAGGAGCTCGGCCCGACCTTCGTCAAGCTCGGTCAGGTGCTGAGCACCCGCCCCGACCTCGTGTCGGAGACATGGTGCGAGGAGTTCCGGAAGCTGCAGAGCGAGGCGCCGTCGGTGCCTTTCGAAGCGATGGAGGTCGAGCTGCGCCGCGAGCTCGGGGAGCGGCTCGATACGCTCCTGGCGTCGGTGGACCCCGAACCGATCGCGGCCGCCTCGATCGCGCAGGTGCACCGAGCGGTTCGCGCGGACGGCCAGCGCATCGTCCTCAAGGTGCTGCGTCCAGGCGTGCGGGGGACCATCGAAGCCGACGTGCGGCTGATGCGGAGGCTCGCCGTGCTGGCGGAGCGCCGGCTCTCGAGCATTGGCTTCAGCCCGGTCGAGGTCGTCGACCAGTTCGCGCGGCACATCGCCGCCGAGACGGACTTGATGCTCGAGGGACGCAACGCCGAGCGCCTCAGTCGGGCCTTCGGTGACGATCCGAGGATCGGGTTCCCAGCCGTCCACTGGGACCTGACCACCCAGTCGGTGCTGGCGCTGGAAGAGATCGAAGGCGCGCTCCTGGCCCGCCACCGGCCCGCGGACTTCCCGATCGAGGTCCGGAATGAGACGGTCGCCCGCTGCGCGGACGCGGTGTTCCGCCAGTGCTTCGAGCTCGGCTTCTTCCACGCCGATCCCCATCCCGGGAACATCGTTCTCCGCACCGACGGCTCGATCTGTTTCCTCGACTGCGGCATGGTCGGCCACGTCTCTCCGGACACGGCCGAGCAGCTCGCGGATCTGATCCGCGGCACGCTGCACAAGGACCTGGACCTCGTCGTGCGCACCGCGGTCGGGCTCGCCGACGCGGCGCCGGAGTTCCAGCACGACCGCCAGCTGCGCGCCTGGGTCTGGGAGTTCTTCGGTGAGTTCGAAGGCAAGAGCCTCGCCGAACTGCGGGTGGGGGAGCTCCTGCAGGACTTCTTCGCGCTCGTGCGCCGGAGCGGTCTGCGCGTCGCGGCCGACCTCGTCTACCTGATCAAGGCGATCGCGACCGTCGAGGGCGTCGCGCTCGAGCTCGCGCCCGACTTCGACCTCGTCGCGCACGTGCAGCCGCGCGTCGAGGGCTTGATCCGTCGCCGCTACGGGGTGCGTGCGGTGCGTCGTCGCATCGAGGACGGCCTGCTCGGCTACGCCGAGATCCTCGAGACGCTGCCGACCCAGCTCCGCGAATTGTTCGACCGCGCCTCGCGGCGGCACCTGACGCTGAACGTCGATCACCGCGGACTCGAGGACCTGACCCGTCAGGTCAGCTCCGCTTCGGTCAACATCTCCTACGCACTGCTCGTCGGCGCACTCATCGTTGGCTCGTCGGTGCTGCTCCTCGCCGATGCGATCGGCGGGCGGACGTCGTGGATCACGACGCTCGGGATCACCGGCTTCGTGAGCTCGGTGTTGATCGCCGGGTGGCGCGTGCTGCGGCTCTGGCTCGGGCCGCGCTGAAAGTGTGACCTCCCCCCCCCACCAATTGAGGCTCTCCTAAAGCAGGTGAGCCTGAGCTGAGGCGCGGAACAGCCGCGAGACGGCCGTGCGGGGCCAGGAGACCAGCTCTCTCGTGATCCTTGCACCCTCGAGAGGGTGTACGGAGAGTGCGCACCGACTTGCGCCGAGTTCTTGTTGGAACGGACCTCGGCGCGTGGACCACGCGAGGAGATCCGTCGGTGCGCGTCACGACGCTATTCAACAAGCTGCTCAACCTCCAGGGCCTCAGGGTCGTCGGCTTCTGCTTCGAAGGCGACGACCTGGTGCTGACGGCAGACCGTCGTTTCAGCCGGCTCACGTGCCCCCGGTGCGGAAGGTCTCGCTCGGGCGACGTCCGGAGCACGTCCCGTCGCTGGCGCCACCTCGGCATCTGGGGCCGGACGGTCTGGATCGAAGGTCCGATCCGGCGGTTTCGGTGCGGCTCGTGCCAGAAGCTCGTCACCGAGGCGGTGCCGTGGGCGCGGCACGACAGCGACTTCACGCGCCCCTTCGAGGACGCCGTGGGCCTGCTCGCCCAGCGGACCGACAAGACGGCCGTCAGCCTGCTCTTCGGGATCGCCTGGGTCACCGTGGGCAACATCGCAGAGCGCCTGGTCGACGAGTTGCTGGATCCGGATCGCCTTGCCAACTTGCGGCGCATCGGCGTCGACGAGATCAGCTTCCGCAAGCGCCATCGCTACCTGACGGTCGTGACCGACCATGACACCGGCGACGTCGTCTGGGTCGCCGAGGGCAAGACCAGCGACGTGCTCAAGCGCTTCTTCGAGTCGCTGGCTCCCGAGGTGTGCAACGCCATCGAGATCGTCACGATGGACATGTCGGCCGCCTACCAGAAGGCCGTCCGGGAAAGCCTGCCGAACGCGACCATCGCCTTCGACCACTTCCACGTCGCGAAGCTCGCCAACGAGGCGCTCAACGACGTGCGACGACAGATCGCGCGAGAGACCCGGTGCTCGGATCCTGACAAGGCCAAGGCCATCAAGGGCCTGCGCTGGCCGACGGCGTACACGCTCGACAACCTGCCCGACAAGCACGTGCCGAGCCTCGAACTGCTCCGGCCGGACTCGCCGCTCGGCCGCGCCTACCTTCTCAAGGAGCAACTCCTGATGATCCTCCGCGGCGGCCGAGCCCATCTCGATCATGATCTCCGCACCTGGGGGGCATGGGCGGCTCGGTCTCGCCTCGACCCATTCGTCCGCCTCGGCCGGACTATCCGCAAGCACCTCCCTGGCATCCGCGCTTTCGTCGAGAAGCGCGTCAGCAACGCCAGAGCGGAAGGCATCAACAACAAGATCCGCCTTCTCAGTCATCGTGCCTACGGATTCCACTCCGCAGCGCCGCTCATCGCCACCGTCTATCTCTGCTGTGGGGGGATCCGATTGCCGAACCCGTCACACCTGCTTTAGGCGAACCCGAAGTACGAGCATGGCTCGACTAATCGACCTATGCCGAGTTGGGCGCTGCATTGCGAAAGCGCCACGACGCACTCGCGCGACTGCAGCCCTTCGAGCGGTGAAGCACGGCGGCGTGTCCCAA
>JAQCBR010000002.1 GCA_027621295.1 Planctomycetota bacterium | reverse complement strand
TGGGCAGCCCCTCCGTTCCGAATTCCCGGAGAACGACCCCATGCTCGCAGCACTCAAGCTGACCCTCGCCGGCGGCGTCCTCGCGGCAGCCGTCCCCGTGTTCTCGTCCGCCACGATCCAGGACCCCAGTCCCGCGACGACGGCCATCGAGGACACGTTCCTGCAGGCCTCGACGTGGAACTTCGCGGTCCTCCAGTACACCGACGGACACGGCAACCTCGTCGAGATCCCGGCCCGCCTGCTCACCAAGATGTGGCTGCTGAAGACGCCCGAAGGACAGCTGCGGCTGGAGCTCCTCTACGAGAACCTCGACTACGCATCGATCGACATCCGGACGTTCTCGCTGCTGCGCAGCCGACCCGGCATGACCTCCATCGACGTCCCGATCGTGCGCGCGTCCATCGACGGAATGGCGTTCCCCGCGATGCGCTGACGCGTCGTCCGGGCCGCAAGCACTGTCAGCGCCGGGGCCGCGGACGCTCGTGGCTCACGAGGTTGGCGAACAGCCGACACGCGCCCGGGTGGAGGTTCTTGAGCTGTCGGTGCAGCGCGAGCGCGCAGTAGACGAACTGACCGCGACCCGTCGGCGCAACGAGCAGCGAGCCATCCTCGTCGGCCTCCCCCGGATCCGAGATCCGCAGCACGGCCCGGTAGCCGTCGGCCCATCGCGCCGGGAAGTAGAGGCCCCGCTCCTGGACCCAACCATCCCAGTCCTCGGCGGTGATCCGATTCGGCGAGGTCAGGAGCTGGGAGGTGGGATCGAGGATATCGACGGGCGCATCCTCCCGCGTCACGCGTCCGCGCCCGATCGACAGCGGCAGGTCCGCCGGGAAGAAACGCTGCCCGGTCAGCTCCGCGTCGAACTCCGCGTCCTTGTGGTAGAGCACGACGAGGCGCCCGCCTGACTCGGCGAACGCGAGCAGCCGATTGAACTCGGCCCGCGCGGCGGCGTGGTGCCGGAGCGCTCGGATGTCGACGAGGATCGTGTCGAAGTCATCGAGTGAGCGGACCGGCAGGGTCGCCTCCGTCAGGACTTCGACGTCGACCCCGAGCTGCTCGAGCGTGGTCCGTGCGGCGTCGTCCACGCCCTCGACCAGCCCGACACGAAGGTCCGGAGCGATCGCGACGGCAACCCGGTGGAGCTCGAGCCGCGCGCGTGCGAGGTCGCCGAGCCGGATCCGGACGGGCTGCGGGCCGGGCCGCAGGCCTTCGGGGACGCGCAGTTCGAAGAGGAAGCCCTGCTCGGGGGCAGCGCCGAGGTCCACCTCGACGCTCTGGGGCTCGACGGCGAAGCCCGGAGGCACCTGGACGCGGAGCCGCTCGCGCGCGGACGACGCCCCGTGCCGGCGCACCCGCACGTTGAACCGGACAGGCACCGGTTCGTCGGGCACGAGGAGCGCCTGCGGCACCAGCTCGAGTTCCACCGGGGGTCGAACCGTGAGCGGCAGCTCCACGGGCACTTCCAGGCTGCGCTCGACGTCGCCGCCGAGCGTCAGGCGCACGACGACCTGGAATGGCATCGCGAAACGACTGCGTCGGAACAGGTCGCCGAGCGGGTCGCGGGAGAGCGCATCCCTCGGGATTTCCAGGACGCCGGAGATCCGCCACGGCTGCGGCTGGTTCAGCCGCGGCGCCGTGGTCTCGAGCGGGACGGGCGCCTGGGAATCCGCGGGCAGGATCTCGAGCGCCGTCACGCCGATCGGCCCAGCACTCTGGACCTCGAGCGAGAACGCGACGCTCTGGCCGGGCACTGCGGTCGGGCTCGCGACTTCGGCGCGCACCCGCACGCCGAGTGCCTCGACGGCCGTCCGCGCCAACGCTTCGATCCGGCGCTCCATGCGCGCGGCGAGACCCGGCGAGGACTGCGCGCGCAGCGACTGGAGCCTGTCCCGGAGCTCGAGCGCAGAGGCCGCGAGCCTGGGCCGGTTCTGGAGCAGCGACGGCAGCGTGCGGTCGAACTCGTCCCGGAGCGACTGGACTTCCGCGCTGGGAAGCGTGCCCGAGAGTCCACGGAACAGATCCGGAAGGTCGGCGTGCAGGTCCGCGTTCGGCGCGTCCACGGGCCCGCCGGGAATGGGAACGCCGAGGAAGGCGCCGGTCGTCCCGAAGAACTCCGCGGGCTCGCGGAAAGGCGTCTGGCTGGCGTGCGACGTGGACAGGGCCGCGTAGGCGAGGTCCCGGTAGCTGATGCCGCGCTCCGGATCGACGTCGTTCGACGGGAGCACGAACCACGCCTGCTCGCCGTCCCCCACGCCCCGGTAGAAGCGATCGATCGGAGCTGGCGGCAGCCCGTCGAGCTCCCGGCGGGGCTCGCCCGCCCACGCGATCGCCTGCGGCAGAACCGCAGCGAGCGCGAGGTCGTGCCCGTGCGTGTCCGTCGGGTGGTGGGTGGTCATCACCACGTCGGGTCGGATCTCGCGCAGCGCCCGGGCGATCGCACGGGTCGTCGCCTCGTGACCCCAGAGGTCGAGCGTCTCCTCTGCGGTGCGGCTGTAGCCGGCGTCCGGCAGGTTGAGGTGGTGGATGACGAGGCCGAGGTGGCGCGCGCAGTCCTCGGTCTCCACCGCGCGAAGCTCCGCGAGTTCGTCGCCGACTTCGGGTCCCCTGCTGTTCTGGCCGCCCTCGCCGCGGGTCGCGAGGACGACCACGACGCGGTAGCCGTGCGCAAAGCGCAGGAACGCGGCGGGCAGCACGTATTGGTCGTCGGGGTGCGACGCTATGACCGCGACCACCGTGTCGTTGCGCGCGTCCCGCAGCGCTTGGACGAGAGCCGCATGTCCGGTCTCCCCCACCGCGTGCGGTGGCCCCTGCCGAGCGAGGTCGGCGACGGGATCGGACGACGTCTGGGCAGCCGCACCCGCCGCAAGGGCGAACACGGCCGCGGCCCGGGCGAACCGGACCGTAGGGGTCACCGGCCGCGCCCGCCGAAGGGCATGGTGTCGAAGTCGACGTCCTGGTTCTCGAAGACCATCGACACCGCGCCCGCGGTCACACCGAGCATCGCGAGAGGCATCATCACCTCCATGCCGAACGGGCTGACGGAGCGGGTCGCGAAGCCCTCGGGCGTCGTCGTCGACCAGGAGACCGACGGGAACAGGTGCTGGGTCAGAGTCTGCGAGTCCGGCATCAGCGCGAAGTCGACCGGGATCTCTTCGTCGAGCGGGACGAGCGCCAGCAGGTTGGTTGCGAGCTGGTAGTAGCCCTCGAACTCGGCAGGCCAGTCCCGGAACGACAGCGACGTAGCACCGCTCGGCACGTCGGCGAGGAACTCGGCGAATCCCGGGTTGCCGCGGATGTCGCCCGCCGGATCGTCCTCACGGTCCATCCGCGCGAACGCGCGCTTCACGTCGCCGGTGGAGTAGGCGACGACGAGGTAGCCGTCCTTGAAGCCGAAGGTCGGCAGCAGGGACGCGATCGGGTTGATGCCACCCATCATCAGGTCCATCTCCATGTCGACGCGCACCTGGTAGACGGTGATGCCGCGCCGCTCGATCTTCTCGAGCGAGAACGTGCCTTCGCTCATCGTCGCGATCGTCTGCGCCGCCTGGACGAAGCGCTCGGGGTCGCGGACCGGGATCACGTAGGCCTGCTCCGCGGCCTGCCCGAAGGCCGCCATCGGCATCGACCAGGTGACCAGCTGTGTCCCGAACGCGCCGAACAGGTCCTTCTGGAGCGAGAGGCCGACCATCTCCTCCATCTGGCCCAGCTGGGCCATCATCATGTCGGCGAGGCCTTCGTCGGCGGCGCGGAGAGCGCCGGTGAGCGAGTCGTAGACCGCCTGCAGATCGACCCGGCTGGCGCTGAAGCTCACCGCGTCCTTCGGCACCCAGCGCAGGAAGTCCATGTCGAGCGGCTCCTGCCCCATTGCCATCAGTCCCTTTCGGGATGCTTCGGGCGAGCTGAGGAAGCTCGTCGTGACCGCGCGGCCGTCGACGTAGGTCGAGGCCATGCTCATCGGGCCCATCGAGCGAACGCCGAGCGCGTCCATCGCCCGCTCGATCATCTCGATGTCCATCTCCGGCGGAGCCTCACCCTGCTCGGACGCCAGCGACACGATGTCCATCACCGCGTCCAGAGCCGCACCCGGGCGGACGAACATCTCCATCTCGGTGCCCTGGGTGTCGAGGCGCTGCACCGCGCTCTTCCAGTCCGCGGTCGACGCCAGCCCCGCGTCGGCACCCGACGCCAGGTTGGTCAGCATCGACTCCACGTCGCTCTCGAGCGTGCCGAACAGCAGCCCGTCGCCGACCCAGGCCATGTGGAAGCCCATCTCCAGGCCGTCGGTCATGCCGGGCACGGACGGCTTCATCGTCGTCAACTTGGCGCCGGCGACGTCCCGGACCGACGTGCTCATCATCTCGCCCGCCTGCAGGGTCATCATCTGCACGCCGGTGGCGATCACGTTCTTCCAGATCGGCGCGCTGTCACCGAACCGGACGTGGACGACGAGTCCCACCCGCGGCATCGGCTGAGCGGCACCCTCGGTCATCGAGAAGCCGAACTCGGTCAGCGCCATCGACAGCCCGTCGACGCGCATCTTGACCATCTCGTCCGGGTCGAACGGCAGCATGCCCGCCTCGAACTGGTCGCGCGCGTCGGCCATGCCCTGCTCCCACATCGCCTCCACCGTGCTCATCGCATCGGCGACGAAGTCCTGGACCTCCTGCTCCTGCCACATCTTGCCGACCGGCATCGTGCGGAGTTCGGCCAGCGACGCCCGGACGTCCGGCATCGACACGTAGCCGATGGTCCCGGCCGGCAGGGCCTTCACGAAGGGGTTCTGGGCGGGCGCGAGCCCGGCGAGGCCGCTGAGGGCCAGGAGGAGGGCCGAGGAGGCTTGGCGTGCGAACATGGGTTCTCGATGGGTTGGCGGCGGGGTCCAGGGGACCGGGAGCCGCCGTGGGGCTTTCGGGGGTCTCGATGCTGGCCCTGTCGGGGCGGGCGGCCACTGTGGCCGGGTCCAGCACGGAACCTGTCGGGGGCGGTCAGGATCGGCCGACACCCCGGCTCGGGCCCGGAGAAACGGGGTGTCAGATCGACGTGACCTTGCGCAGGTGGTCGCGGACCGCGTCCTCCTGCTTGCCGAGGGTCTTCTGCAGCTGCTGCACGGCCTTGGCAAGGCCCTTGCCCTCGACCGCAGCGGCGGTCACGTCCTGCATCGCCTTGGTCGTGCCGTCGTCGGTCCCGCTCATCGCGAAGTCCAGCACGAGGCCGCCTTGGTAGATGTTGAAGTCGAGCATCCGCGTCTCGATGTTGCCGGAGATCTCGAAGCGCTCGAACCAGCTCTCGAGGGCCTGGACACCGCCCTTCTGCAGGTGCTGCTTGCCGAAGAAGCTCGCGACGCCGGGGGTGTAGTGACGCTCGGCGTAGCCGCCGACGCCGCGCGTGAACCAGAGCGGCAGCTCTTCACCGGCCGAGTTCTGCATCGCGACGGCATAGCCGAAGCCTCCCGCGTGGCGGACCCAGTACGGCCCCCAGTCCTTCGACCAGTTCATGATCACCGGGCGCGCAACGCCGTAGCCGGGGATCTCGACGTCACCCTGCGCGAGGAACACCCCGTAGGCGGAGCCCTCGGCGCCGACCGCGTTGCCGAGCGCTCGGAACTGGTCGTCGTCCTGGGCGATGATGACCACCGGCCGCTGGTCCGGGCTCGGCTCGGCCCCGCCGAAGATCTTGCCCACCGAAGTGATCGCCGAGTCGAGGTCGGCGGCGACGGTCTTCAGGTCGGACAGCGACTTGTGGGTGACGAGCGTCGCGTGGTACGTCCGGTAGACCCACGGGTGCTCGGGCTTGGCGTGGAACTCGTCGGCCTCGGCCTCGGTCCCCCACTTGTCACCGTCGAGCGGGAACAGGCCCTCGTCGGCCTTGGCCGCGTCGGTGGCCGAGATGAACTGGCCGGTCACCCGGTGGCGGACCATGCCCTGGGCCAGCGCCATCTTGTCCGCCCGGGACACGAGCTCGCCCTCGTGGCGGAAGATCCCGGCCTTCGCGTCCTTCTCCTCGTCCTTGGTCACCCAGACGCCGTCGACCTCGACCATCCCCTTGGCCTTCATCTCGGCCTCGAGCGCCTTGCGGATCGCCATCTCCGCCTTGGCCTTCGTGACCCACTCGCCCTCGTACTTGACGAAGCCGAGCATCTCGTGGGCCTTCTCGTTCTCGGGGTCGATCTTCAGGATCGCGTTGAGGATGCGGCGCCGGTCGCTGACCAGGCCCTTCTCCCCCGCCCAGTCGGCGATGCCGAGCATCGCGCCGACGTCCTTCTTGGCGTCCGCCTCCTTGGCGCGGAGCTCCTTCTTGAGGGCGGCCACGCTCTGGGCGGGCGCGAGAGTCGCTGTTGCGAAGAGGAGGGCGACGAGGGCGACGTGCTTCATGGTGTGCTCGCGGAGCCGGAAGGGAGCCGAGGATACGTCGCCCCGGAGCTGGGTGCGACCCAGCACGGCGCAGTCAGGTCCCGGTCGACGGGCGACGGGCGTCCGGCAGGAAGGGCCGCCAGGACTCCGGCCAGGTGCCCGGCATCAGCTGGAAGCACGGCGTCCAGCGCGGCGCGCGAGGAGTGCGGAGGAGGCGGAGTCCGACGTGGCTCGGCGGCCGATCGCCCTTGCGTGAGTTGCAGCGCACGCAGGCGGCCACGCAGTTCTCCCACGACGTCCGACCCCCACGCGCCTTCGGCACCACGTGGTCGATCGTCAGCTGGGCGTGGGGCGGCCGCGTGCCGCAGTACTGGCAGCGGTGGTCGTCCCGTCGGAGCAGGCTCAGCCGCGTGAACGGGGCCTGGGACACCGGCAGTCGGTCGTAGCGGCCCAACAGCACGATCTCGGGCGCGGGGATCAGGCGGGATGGGGTCCGCACCGCGCGCGCGCCGTCGGCAACCGGGCGATCCAGCCAGGCGTCGGCCCCGAGCGGGGTCAGGCTCTCGGGGTCCAGAACCGCCACCGAGCCCCTGCAGAGCATCCCGAGCGCCCGGCGCACGGTCGTCACGTGCACCGCACACCAGGACCGGTTGAGGACCAGTGTCGGATCGAGGAGCGCCGTCGGCTCCCCTGGCTCGATGGGCAGGCCCATGGGCTCGATGCGCGGAGGCCGCCGCAGTGGCGGGGGCCCCGGGGCGCGGCCGAGTCTAGCAGCTGCAGGGAGGGCCGTGGGGTTGTGTCGAACCGCCTGGGCCAGCGTCACGACGCGCCCAGCTGCGGCTTGTGGAAGAACGCGGGCCCAGCAGCCTTCCCGTTCGATTGCGAGGCCGCGGGGGCGCAGCTAGACTCCACGGGTTTTCCCCACCCCCGCTGCGCTCCGAATCATGCGGATCCGCTCGATCCAACGCGCGTTCGCCGTCCTCGTCCTCGCCGTCGCGCCCAGCGCGTGCGCCGGTCTAGACCAAGACGGCTCCGCCGAGGCGGCGTCGGGCCAGACGCCGATCCAGTTCTCCGACATTCCCGTTCCGGACGGGATGAAACTGCAGCAGGACCTGCACCAGAGCCACAGCTTCGAGCTCGGTCAGTTCCGTGTCGCCGACCTGCACTACTTCGGGAACCTCAAGGTCGCCGAGATCTCGGACTACCTGAAAGCACGGATGCCCCAGCACGGCTGGAGCCTCGAGGCGGAGAGCGCGGAGCCGGAGGCCCGGAAGCTATTCTTCGTCCGGGGCCGCCAGAAGGCGACCTGCGCGATCCGTGTCGACGACATCGGTGTCACCCGCATGCACGTCGAGGTGCGCGTGCAGGGTGAGCCAGAAGCCGACTGAATCCTCACGGAGCGAACGCCGATCACCCACGTCGGGGCGCGCCGACAACCCACGATCCCGAGAGCAGAGCGCCGCCGAGTCCGGTATCACCGGATTCCGCTCCGTTCGTGCCCTTCACCGTAAGTTCCTTGCCGACAAAGGCCTCGCCAGCCCGCGAGCCCAACCGCCCATCCCATGAGCCAGAACGTCTCTCCCCCGATCCAGGGTGAACTCGAAGCCCCGAACCCCCTCGAGCTGTTCTGGGAGCAGAACAAGCGCGTCGTGACGTTCGGGCTGATCGCCGCCGCGGCGGCCCTGGCGATCCACTACCTGATCCAATACCAGGGTCGGCGAGCACAAGCCGAGCGCTGGTCGGCCTTTGCGACTGCTACGGGCCTGGACAAGGCCTACGCGGACCTCAGCGACACCTGGGCTTCGGTCCAGTCGCGGCTCCAGCAGATCGACCAGATGGCCGCGCAGAACCCGAACATGGCCCAGAGCGCGAACTTCCAGCGCCAGATGGCTCTGTCCGGCTTCTACCAGGACCTCGACGCGATGCAGATCGCCGACCTGGACGAGACGGTCGAGGCCACGCAGGCGGACGCGCTGAAGGCGATCGTCAGCGCTGGCGACGACCGCGCGCCGCTGGCCCTCTGGGTCCTCGCGAACCGCGCTTACTTCGCCAACGAATTCGACGAGGCGCGCAGCCACGTCCAGGCGCTGCAGAAGGGCTACCCCGAGCACTTCATGGTCGTCGAGAGCGGCTTCCCGGTCCAGTGGCGCGACGAGGTCCAGAAGGACGACGACGCGAAGGAGTCCGAGGACAAGGCGGACGAGAAGCCGGAATACGTGGCGCCGGTCGCCGGCAGCATCGCGAGTCAGATGCTGGCGCGCATCGACGCCGAGCAGAAGTTCCGCCAGGACAACCCGCGCTTCTTCGAGCCCACCGCCCCCACCTCGGCGGAGACGATCTCGATCGAGTTCGAGAACGCGGGGACGGTCAAGATCAAGCTCTTCGACCAGGCGGTCCCGAACCACGCTGCGAAGATCCTCGAGCTCGCCAAGGCCGAGTGGTGGAAGGGCATGCGGGTCCACGAGATCCGCAGGGAACCCCAGCCGAACGACTTCAACCGCGACGTCCCGGACGAGATCGCCTTTGGCTGGGCGAGCACCAAGGACGAGGACGACCGGACCAAGTGGGTGCCGGGTGACGTCGCCGAAGATCACGTCATCGACTGGGAAGAGAGCAGCCTGAGCCACTTCCCCGGCACGGTCGCCGTCGAGATCGCAAAGGCCGGCCGCTCCCAGGTCGAGCGCGTCGTCATCAATGGCGACGATGCTGCCGCCACGACGGACGGCAACCGGGTGATCGTCGGCCGCGTCATCGAGGGACTGGACGTGATCCTCGAGATGGTCAACGGCGGCTTTGCCGACGCGACCTCGGTGACCATCGGGCGCGGGAAGCCGGAAGAGAACTACGTGGTCAAGTCTGTGACCATCGAGTGAGTCCGTCGGCTACGGACCCCAACGCAAGAGGGGCGCCGGACCAGTTGGTTCGGCGCCCCTCTTGCGTTGGGGTCCGCCTGTTCCACGTGGAACAAGCGACGGGAAGTTGAGGGGGATCAGGACTCGAGCTGAGCGTTGGCCGCCTTGAGCATCTCGTAGACCCGCTCGAACTGCTCGCGCCCCTCGCACTCGATCGTGATCTTCGAGCGCTTGCGGCCGTACTTGACCGCGACCTTGGCTTCGAGAGCGTCGCAGAGGTTGTCCTCGATCTCGCGGAGCCAGAGCGGGCGCTCCTTCGAGACGGTGACTTCGCCAGGCTTCTGCTCCGTCGCGCGAGGCGTCGCCTCCTTCAGCTCCTGGACCAGGGCTTCAACCTGCCGAACGCTCAGCCGCTCACGGATGACCTTCTCGGCGACAGCCTTGCGCTCGGCTTCTCCGGGCAGGCTCAGGAGCGCCCGAGCCTGACCCATGCTCAGTGTTCCACGTGAAACATAGGCCTGGACTTCGGCAGGGAGCTCCAGCAGCCGCATGAAGTTGGCGACCGTCGAACGGTCCAGACCAACCTGCTTGGCAACCTCTTCCTGGTTGCCCTGGACCATGCCCTGGATCTTCTTGAACGCGCGAGCCTTCTCGATCGGGTTCAGGTCCTCGCGGTGCAGGTTCTCGACCAGGCCGTAGACCGCGGCCTGCTCGTCGCTGATGTCCCGGACCAGCGCGGGGATCTGAGTCAGGCCGGCGGTCTTCGCCGCCCGCCAACGCCGCTCGCCGGCGACGATCTGGTTCCGCTCACCGACACGCCGGACCAGGATCGGCTGGAGGATTCCCGCCGATCGGATCGATGCGGCCAGTTCCTCGAGCTCCTGGGCAGAGAACTCGCGGCGCGGCTGGTGGGGGTTCGCCACCAGTGATTCGATTTCGAGCAGCTGCACGCCTTCCCCGGCGCTGGGGTCCGCGTCCGGCTTGCTCGAACCGGAAAGGAAGAAGTCGAGGCCTCGCCCCAATCTACGCTCTGCCATACATCACCTCGCGGGCCAGCTCGGCATAGGCGAGCGCACCCTTTGCATCCATGCGGTAGCGGAACAGCGTCTGGCCGTGGCTCGCGGCTTCCACCACGGCCAGGTCCCGGAAGATCATTGCGTCGAACAGCTGGTCCCCGAGGTTCTCCTTCAGATCCTCGAGAACCTCCCGCGTGATGGACTCCTTAAGGTCCACCATGGTCGGCACGACGCCCAGGAGCTCCGCCCGGCCCGGGAACTGCTTCCGAGCCGCCCGCAGCGTCTGGATCATCTGGCTCAGACCGTGCATCGCGAAGAATTCGGACTGGACCGGCAGCAGCACGTGCTCGCAGAGCTGGAGTCCCGCATAGCCCCAGGCATCCATGCGCGGGGGGCAGTCCACCACGATCCAGTCGACTCCGGCCTCCTCCAACCGCGCTACCAGAGTCGACAACTTCTTCGTGTCGGGCACCGCATTGCGGTCGATGTTGCGGTGGGCGCCGGGGGACGGGAGCATCCACAGCCCATCCTCCAGCGCCTGCAGGACCGCAAAGGGGCTCGCGTCGTCCTCGACGTCCCGATCGGAGTCGAGCATGCCCTGGAGTCCCAGGGTCGCATTGCCCTGCGGGTCGAGATCGAGCAGGACGACCGTGGATCCGGCCAATGCGAGGCCGTGGGCAAGGTGCACGGCCGTCGTGGTCTTGCCGACCCCACCCTTTTGATTCGCAAGAGCAATCGAGCGCACGATCCGGCCCCCTCGGCTGCTGGACGTGAATTGGTGTATCGCTGGAGCGAAGCCGGGCAAGGCCCGCTTGTTCCACGACCACGATTTCCTGTAGGACGAGGGCCCCGAGAGCGAGTGACGAAGTCTCGTCATGCACTCTCTCGCTTCCGCGGAGCGGCTGCCGAGCCAACACTCACAGGCAGCAGGCTGACTTCGGCACAGCCTGCGAGAGGACGCGCGCAGAGGCGCTCGACCATGCGTTCCCTGTTCACTCTGATCTGGAGCACGGCCCGCCCGGGGCTCACGAGTCCCGGGCTCGGTTGCATTGCTGGCGTTGCCCTGGTCGGCCTCGTGTCGCTGATCCAGGAGTCCGCTCCGCTTCGGCGTCTTGGGCTGCGCTTCGCGTGGGACAGCGGTCGCGACGCGATGGTTGCCGCGATGCTGATCTGCGCTGCGATCGACTCATACCGGTGGATGGGGGCACGCAGCCGATGGGAGCTGCGGTCGTCTACGTCCTCTCTCTTTCATACGGTTCAGCGAACACTGGCTGGGTTCCTGACCTTCGGCTGCGTGGGTCTCGGCTCTGCCGCAGCCTTGCTTACGCTTGAGCGTATACTTGTCCCTGGCGGTGCTCGTGGGGAATGGTTGGGCTGCCTCGGGCAAGGTCTCGCGATGGCTGCGCCGATCGCCGCGTGGACTCCGGCCGCAGCACACATCGCCGAGCTCACTCGGCTCCCATGCGCGGTTCTCTGGGCGATCCTGACCCTGGTGTCCTGCGGCGTCCTCGGCACCGGGATGCCACTGCCCCTGGATCGACTCCCGTCCCTGGGCGATGGTAGGGGACCGTGGTGGGCAGGCGTACTGCCCGCTTGCCTCCTCAGCACAGCAGCCGGCCTCTGCGCGTCGGCTGCTGTGATCGAAGTTCACCTCCCACGGGCGACGGCATGCGGATCGGCATCCTCGGCGACATCCACAGCAACCTCGAAGCGCTGACCGCTGTCGTCGGGATGCTCGAGTCGGAGGGCGTGGACGCCTGGGTCCAGGTCGGCGACATCGTCGGCTACGGCGCCGATCCGGTGCCGTGCATCGAGCGCGTGCGGGAACTCGGCTGCACCGTCTGTCTCGGCAACCACGACGCGGCGGTCGTCGACTTCATGCCGGCCGACTACTTCAACCAGTACGCGCGGGCCGCGATCGACTGGACGCGCGCCGCGCTTCGTCCGGAGGACCTCGATTACCTCCGCGGACTTCCCCTGAAGATCGAGACCAGGGACTACTCGGTCGTCCACGGATCGCTGCACCTGCCCGCGCAGTTCGGCTACGTGTTCTCGACGGTCGAAGCCGCCGAGTGCCTGTCCGAACAGCGGACGCGGGTCGCCTTCGTCGGACACTCCCACGTGCCCGGCGCCTACATGCAGCGCGAGGGCGGCAGCCTGCGCGATCTGGACGTGGTCTTCGAGTCGGAGTTCACGACGTCGATCGCCGGCTACTCCAGGGTCCTGCTGAACGTCGGGAGCGTCGGCCAGCCGCGCGACGAGGATGCGCGCGCTGCCGGCGCGATCTACGACATGGAGCGAGGCACCGTGCAGGTGCTGCGGACCGAGTACGACATCCCGACCGCCCAGCAGAAGATCCGGGACGCGGGACTGCCGAGCGTCCTCGCCGACCGCTTGGCGCTCGGCGTGTGAACTCCGTCCCGCGGCGCAGCCGACTCGCGGGGCGCCCTCCGGGCTCGGGACAGCCTCAGCCCCGGAGCGAGCGCAGCGAGTCGGCCACGTCGTCCGGCTCCAAGTTGCCCTCGAGAGGTTCCGGCACCAGGTCGCGCAGCAGACCACGGCGGACGACCTGGAGCCTGAGTTCGGGGTCGAGTTCGACCACGATCGCGGGGATCTCCAGGTCTTCGGAGTCCCAGCGGACGCGCGCGGACGCCGACCGGTGCAGGGTCGCGCTCACCGAGAGTCCGAGGCCGCACTGGTCCAACCACGCGTAGGCCATGACGACGCGCCCGTTGAGCGACGGCCAGACGATGGTGGGGGCACCGAGCGTGTCCAGCACGTCGGCGAGATCCGCGTGCCCCGGCTGGAGCGATCCGATCGCGGCCTCGTCGATCGGCTGGTGGACCCGATCCCGGTCGAACCTGAGCGACAGGCAGGACGTGCAGAGCAGCACGACGCCGGCCGCGAGAGTGCGGCGGATGGTCACCCGTCCGACTCCTGCGGCAGGAGGCCCCGCTCGCGATCCGCGCTCTGGGCGCGTTCGGGGTCGTGCAGGTCTTCCCACGGGAGCGCGTAGCTGGCGCGGTGGGACTGCAGGCTCGTGCCGACGTGGGTCAGCCGGTCCTCGAGGTCGAAGAACAGCCAGAGCCGATCTTCTCGCGTGTCCGTGTGGCCGACGTTGAAGATACCGAGCAGGAGGCCCGTCGCCTTGGTGACCGTGTGGTCGTAGCGGTAGGCGCTCCGGTCGCCGAGCTGGACGACGAGGGTCGGGCCACCGAGGAGCTCGACAGCCTGCTGCGCTGTCGTGGTGCCGGGTACGAGCTGCGCGAGCGACGCGGCGTCGATCGGATCGTTGCGGTTCACGCGGGCGAAGAAGCAGCCCGACAGCGAGAGCGCGAGCGCCGCACCGACGACGCACCTGAGCGCGCGAGAACCACGCGCGATGTCCGGAGTCACCATCCGCGAACGATAGGGCGGGAAGCGCCGGAGGGCGACTCGGGCGCGCGTGGCGTGGTCGGACCTCACACGTCCTCGAGGAACGCGGTGCCCACCGCGTCGCCGAACGGCAGCCCTTCTTCGGTCAGGACGAGCGAGTCTCCTGTGCACAACGCAAGACCTGCTGCAGTGACGCGGCGGAGCGCGCCCTCGAACGCTGCCCGCGGGTCCACGCCGAGCCGACGGGCGACGGCGACCAGATCCACGCCCGCTGTGCGACGGACCCCGAGCCACACGGCCTCGGCGGCACGCTGGCGGCGGGTCAGCGTCTCCGCCTCGCCGGTGGGGGGCAGACCTCGCTCGACCGCCTGGGCCCAGGCCTCGACCGCCTTCAGGTTGGTGCCACGCCAACCGCCCGCATGACTCGAAGCGCCGGGACCGACCCCGATGTAGTCACCCTGGAGCCAGTAGTGGTCGTTGTGCCGGCACGGTCCGCCGGGCCCCGCGAAGTTGCTGACCTCGTACGCCTCGAACCCCCGCGCGTGCAGCAGCTCCCGCGTCCGCAGGAACATGCGCTTGTCCTCGTCCTCGTCATTCGCGGCGACGCGACCCTGGCGGTGGTCGCGCGTCAGGCGGGTTCCCGGCTCGAAGGTCAGGTGGTAGCAGGACAGGTGGTCCGGCTCGAGCGCGAGCGCGGTCTCCAGGTCACGCTCCCACTCGGCGACCGTCTGCCCCGGGAGCCCGAACATCAGGTCGAGGCTGATGTTCTCGAATCCGGCGGCCCGCAGGTCGGCCACGGCCCGCCCCACGGCTGCCGCATCGTGCGCGCGGTCGAGGAAGCGGAGCCGCGCGGCGTCGAAGCTCTGCGCCCCGACGCTCGCACGGCGGAAGCCCGCGTCGAACGCGAGCTGCGCCTTGGTCCGATCCAGGCTCTCGGGATTCGCCTCGATCGTCACCTCTGCGACGCGATCGAGTTCGACATGCGTGCGCAGGACGGCCAGGAACGACTCGAACCGAGCGGCGTCCAGGTAGGTCGGCGTCCCTCCGCCGACGAAGACGGTCGGGGGAACGGACGGCGGTGCGACGGCGGCCAACTCCAGGTCGAGGGCCCGCACGAAGCGATCCATCACCGCTGCGTCATCGACGACGTAGCTGTTGAAGTCGCAGTAGCCGCACTTGACGACGCAGAACGGCACGTGGACGTAGAGGGAGGGCAGCGCCACCGGCCGCGGATCATGCCGGTGGGTGCCAGCGCCGCAAGCAGCGGCGACGTTCAGGCCCGGCGGCGCAGGCGAGCCTGCGGACCCGACGCGTCCTCGTCGAACTCCCGCGACAGCGTCGCGTGGAGCTTGTGCAGCGCCTCGACCTCCATCTGGCGGACGCGCTCGCGCGTCAGCCCGACCTCGTGGCCGATCGCCTTGAGCGTCATGGGTTCGCCGTCATCGAGGCCGTAGCGCATCCGGAGGATGCGGCGCTCGCGCTCGTCGAGTACGTCCATCAGCTCGAGCAGGCGCCGGATCTCCAGCGACTCGAACAGCACTTCATCGGGCTGCCGCGAGCGGCCGTCGACGAGCTGCTCACCGACGACCGAGGATGCGTCCTCGTTCATCGAGAACGTCGGCTGCGAGTTGGCGAGGACGGTGTCGCGGACCACGTCCCAGTTGCTCTCCGGCAGGCCGAGCTCCTCCGCGATCTCACCGGTCGTGGCCTGGCGCCCGAGCTGGTAGTTCAGCTCCATCGCGGTCGCCTTCCACTTCGACACGATCTCGGACATGTAGGACGGGACGCGCACCGTCTTCACAGTGTTGACGAGCGCGCGTCGGATGCCCTGCTTGATCCACCAGGTCGCGTAGGTCGAGAACCGGCAGCCCGCTTCGGGGTCGAACTTCTCGACCGCCTTCATCAGGCCGATGTTCCCCTCCTCGATCAGGTCCATGAACGTCAGACCGCGGTTGACGTAGTTCTTGGCGATCGAGACCACGAGGCGCAGATTCGCTCGGATCATGTGCTCGCGGGCGCCCATGTCGCCCGTCTGCACACGTTCCGCGAGCTGGATCTCCTGCTCGGCGGTGAGCAGTGCAACTTCGTTGATCTCGCTGAGGTAGGTATCGAGTCCGTGATCGCGCATGGCTTGGGAAGTCCTCCGTCCCCATCTCCTGCATCGGAGGTGACTTCCACATTTCTTGACGATGCGTCGGAGTCCCCGACGGCATCGGCGGAAGCGCGTCGCCGAAATCGCCATCGGCTCGGCGCGACCGCACGATTCGGCGACAAGTAGTCGTCCGGCCGTCGGGAAACGCAACGACCTCCCGGCGCAGCAGCACAGGGAGGTCGTGGATCGGACCGGGGCCGAGGGACCCCGGTCGCAGGCTACGGGGTGCCTGTCAGAACATCGTGTAGATGAACGGCGCCGCGCCCGTCGAGCCGAGCACGAGCAGGAGGCCCAAGAGCCCGAAGACGATCAGGAAGGGGATCAGCCACCACTTGGCGTTGTCCTTCATGAAACCCAAGAACTCGGAGAGGATGCCCTGCTTGGCGCCCTTCGCCGCGTCCTGGAACGACTGGTTCTGGTCGGTCATGTGATTCGTTTGGTCAGGGTCGGGCCGGTGCCTGGAGCGGGCGGCGCGCGACGGTTGGGTGAAGGTCAGTAGAGCCGAAGATACGAGGCCGGTGCGCGCGGTGTGCCACGGACGTGCCAGTAGCTGGTCGCGTTCGGGTCCGGGTACTTCTGCAGCGGGTCGCGTCCGAGCACCCGGAAGAGCAGCCCGACCGGCACGAACAGTCCGAAGTAGATCACGGTCATCAGCGCGTAGCTGATGACGAGTCCGATCGGCGCCGCGACGACCATCAGGCCGACGTAGAGCGGCTTGAGGAGCGTCGCCTGGACGAACGAGAGGACGAAGCTCAAGACGGCCACACCCACCAGCGCGTACAGCCAGTTGATGTCCGCTTCGAACTTGTAGTGGAGCACCGCGCCGAACGCGGAGAAGCCGAACAGGCCGATCAGGCCGAACTGCTTCAGCTTGCTGACTTCGGGATTCCAATCGATCTTGATCATGTGGGGTCTCCCGAGGGGCTCAGTCGAGGGCGAACGACGCTAGATACTTCTCGCGGTCGACGGCAGTGAGTGATGGGTCCTGGGCGGTACGCAGGAGCACGAAGTTCTCGAGGACGAGGACGTCCATCTCCGTGCCGAGGAAGCAGCGGATCGCATCGCTCGGCGTGCACACGATCGGCTCACCGCGGATGTTGAAGCTCGTGTTGATGAGCACCGGAGACCCGGTCTTCGCCTCGAACGCCTGCATCAGCTTCGCGAGGCGCGGGTTGCGCCGATCGTCGATCGTCTGCAGGCGCGCCGAGTAGTCGACGTGCGTGATCGCGGGAACGTCGGATCGGAGTTGGTTCAGCTTCTCGATGCCGAACTTGCCGTCCTCGACAGGCCGACGCTTCTCCTCGCGCACGGGAGCGACGATCAGCATGTAGGGGCTGTCCTGGTCCTCGCGGATGTCGAAGTACTCGTGCGCACGCTCGCGGAGCACGATCGGCGCGAACGGCCGGAACGACTCGCGGAACTTGATCTTCAGGTTCATCACGCTCTGCATCTTGGGCGAGCGCGCGTCGCCGATGATGCTGCGTGATCCGAGCGCTCGAGGGCCGAACTCCATGCGGCCCTGGAACCAGCCGATCACGTTCTCGTTCGCGATCAGGTCGGCGACACGCTCGCACAGCTCGTTCTCGTCGCTGTACTCCTCGAAGACGACGCCCTGCTCCTGCAGCACCGCGTGGATCTCGCCACGACTGAAAGCGGGACCGAGCAGGCTCGCCGACTGGTTGTCGAGCTCGGGCTGCGTTGTGCGCTCGTTCTTCAGCAGGTGGTACCAGACCATCTGTGCTGCGCCGAGCGCACCGCCCGCATCACCAGCTGCCGGCTGGATCCAGACCTTCTCGAACGGGCCTTCGCGAAGGATCTTGCCGTTGCCGACGCAGTTCAGCGCGACGCCGCCGGCGAGGCAGAGGTTCTTCTTGCCGGTCACCTTGTGCGCGTAGCGCACCGTGCGCAGCATCACGTCCTCGGTGACCTTCTGGATGGACGCAGCGACGTCCATGTAGAACTGCGTGAGCTCCGTCTCCGCCTTGCGACGAGGAGCACCCATCTGCTCCTCGAACAGGCTGTTGGTCATCGTCAGCCCCTGCGCGTAGTTGAAGTACCGCATGTCGAGGCGGTAGCTCCCGTCATCGCGCAGATCGATCATCTTCATGATCCGATCGACGTATTTGGCCTCGCCGTAGGGGGCGAGCCCCATGAGCTTGTACTCGCCCGAGTTGACCTTGAACCCGCAGTAGTAGGTGAAGGCCGAGTAGAGCAGGCCGAGCGAGTGCGGGAAGCGGATCTCGTGCGTGAGCCGCATCTGGTTGCCCTCGCCGACGCCGATGCTGGTCGTCGCCCACTCACCGACGCCGTCCATCGTCACGATCGCCGCTTCCTCGAACGGCGATGGGAAGAACGCGCTGGCCGCGTGGCTCTCGTGGTGTTCGGGGAAGACGAACGGGTTCTTCGGCATCGCCCCGAGCTCGCGCTTCAGGATGCGCGGGATGTGGAGCTTGTCACCGAGCCAGACCGGCAGGAACTTCGCGAACGAACGGAAGCCCGACGGCGCGTAGGAGAGGTAGGTCTCCATCAGCCGGTCGAACTTCAGGAGCGGCTTGTCGTAGAACGCGACGTAGTCGAGGTCCTCGACCCGGATCCCCGCCGCGTCCAGACAGTGCTGGACGGCGTGACGCGGGAAACGCTCGTCGTGCTTCTTCCGGCTGAATCGCTCTTCCTGCGCCGCCGCGACGATCTCGCCGTCGCACAGCAGGGCTGCGGCGGAGTCGTGGTAGAACGCGGAGATTCCGAGGATGTAGGTCGGCATGCGGGTCAGGTCACGGGCCTTGGCCTGAGTGGGTCTAGGTTAGATCGGTCTTCGGCCACCCCGAGGAAAAGACCGAAACTAGCATCGGCGCCGAACTCGTCCGCACTCCCCGGTTGCCCAGGAAGTCTCCGTGAAGAACCGCATCCTGTCTCGGCTCGTCCTGTCGGCAGCCAGCACGGCGCTGTTCTTCGGTGTCGCCGAATTCGCTTACCGCGCGCTCGCGCCCGAGGAGATCGACGAGAAGAACCTGCACAGCCGGTTCCGGATCTACTACCAGGACGAAGAGCGCGAGACGATCGACGCGGCCGCCGCTTCGCGGCGCGGACTGATCCGGCCGGTCGCCGACCGGGAACTAATCCAGACTGCCGTCGTGCTCGAGTCCGCTGCGGTCGGATTCATACACCGACCCGGGACGCCGCCCGTATCCACGATCGTCGCGCCCAAATCGGCGTGGACGAGGCCCGACATTGGTTCCTACGTCTGGTCCGGTCCCACCGTGATCCAGGGCGAACGTGTGCAGGTCCGCGGCTCGACCCGCAATGACGGCTTCCGGACCGCGGTCGGATTCGACTTCGTCACCGACCCCGAGACCGGCGAGGAGCTGGGCGTGCTGCGCGTGGTCCCTCCGGTCACCGACGAGGAGCCCGGGGCCCAGGTCCTCGTCACGACCCACCGCGCGCGGATGACGTGGGCTCCGTCGCAGACCTTCTACCTCTGCTACTCGGGGCTCGAGCAGGACGGTCAGCGCGCTGCCTACTTCGACGAGCACGGCTGCGTCCCCTGTGAGATCAACAGCGAGGGTCTCCGCGAGCGGGAAGAGGTCATCGGACCGAAGCCCGACGGCGAGAAGCGGGTGGTGTGCATCGGCGACTCGTTCACGTTCGGGTGGGGCGTGCGCGTCGAGGACGCGTGGCCGCGCCTCGTCGAACAGGAGCTCCGCAACGAGGACCCTGGCATCCGCACCGTCAACTGCGGCGCGGCCGGGGCGATCTACGTCGACGAGTACGCGTCGGCGCTCGAGCACCGCTTCGGCCGCTACCAGCCCGACGCCGTGGTCGTCTCGCTGTGCCTGAACGACCTGATCCCGAGCAGCAACTCGCTCGCCCACGCCGAGCCCCCGCCGCTGCTGCTACGGTCATCTCGGATCCTGCGCGACCTGCTCCAGGGCTACGCGCTGTCGGCCTCGCTGCACATCGACCCGGACCGTGACCTGGTCCAGGACCTCTTGGATCTGCCGGACGAGAGCTACCCCGCTTGGGCGACCGCGTTACCGCCGAATTCGGTCGGCCGCAGCACGCTCTGGCCCGGCGGGGGGCCGCAGACCGGCCTCCGGCGGATGCGGGACTGGTGCGCCGAGCGGAACATCCCGTTCGGCGTGGTGATCTGGCCCTACTTCCAGGGGCTGGGTTCAGGGGAGACCTACCCGTTCCGGTCCCTGCACCGCGCCGTGGGGGACTTCTGTGGCAACGAGGGCATCCCGTTCCTCGACCTGCTGCCCGCGTTCGAAGGTTCGGTCGAGCGATCCTCCGACCTCTGGGTCTGCGTGGCCGACTACCACGGCAACGAGGTCGCCCAGAGGCACGCGGAGCCCCAGCTGACGGCCTTCGTCCGGGACCTGCTGGCACGCTGATCGAGCCCTGCCGAGGGCCGTTCGGAGCCGGTGCGAGCCACGGTGGAAAACTGCGTCCAGACGGTGGAAAGTCCGTGCTGAGAACCGGTCTCCGGGGGACCGCAAACAGCGCGAACGGAGCCACTTACATCGGTCTCGCCGAAGCACCCCCCGGACCGCGCCGAGCCGGCCCGTTTTTCTTCCGGCTCAGAAATTGACCGCGGTTCGGCTTTCCCTTACTCCCTTCCGTTCCCCAGATCCGGGAGCGCGCCGCAATTTCGATCCAGGGTCCGACCCTGCAACGACTTACGGCGTTTCCCCCGACTCCGGGTCCTCTGGGTTCGACGGAGATCCTCACCTCTTTTCTCCTCGTTCCGCCGGTCCGTGTTCCGTGGTGTGTCGGCGCCGATGCACCGCTCGACGCTGAGGTTCTGCCTTGTCCGTCATCTTCCCGAAGTGGACGAACCACCTCCCGACGATCGTTGCCGCAGGGGCGACGGTCGCCGGCCTCGTGGTCGTGTCCGTCGTCTGGTTCTTCTTCTCCCCGAAGAACACGGACGTCGGCTACGCACCCGACCAGCCGGTCAACTACAGCCACAAGCTCCACGCCGGCCTCATGGGCATGGACTGTCGCTACTGCCACACGGCGGTGGAGGACGGTCCGCACGCCAACGTGCCGAGCTCGGAGGTCTGCATGAACTGCCACAAGGGCGTGCGGACCGACAGCACGGAGATCCAGAAGATCGCCGCCGCGCACGAGTCCGGCGACCCGATCCGCTGGGCCAAGGTGCACCTGCTGCCTGACTACGCGTATTTCAGCCACCAGGCGCACGTGAACGCGAACGTCGGCTGCGCGAGCTGCCACGGGCGGATGGACCAGATGGAGGTCGTCCGTCAGGTCGAGCCGCTCAGCATGGGGTGGTGCCTCGAGTGCCACCGCAACCCCGAGACGCACCTGCGGCCTGAGGGGGTCGCGGCCACCGACATGCAGTGGACCGCTGACGAGGCGAGCATCGCCGCCGCCCGCCAGCGTCTCGCCAACAAGGAAGTCCAGCCGCCGGAGCACTGCTCCGCTTGCCACCGATGACCGACATGCAGATCCAACCGCGGTCCTCGGGGTCCGCTGGCGACAAGGTCTACTGGCGCAGCCTCGACCAGCTCGCAGACACCCCGGAGTTCCAGGACGTGCTGCGCCGCGAGTTCGCGGTCGGTGCCGACGAGGGTCCGTTCGCGGACGGCTCGCTCGCCGACCCGGTCTCGCGTCGACGGTTCCTCGGCGTGGTCGCCGCCTCGGTCGCGATGGCTGGGATGACCAGCTGCCGCAAGCCGGGTCGTGAGATCCTGCCTTACGCCAAGCGGCCCGAAGGCCTGGTGCCGGGCATCCCGAACTTCTACGCGACCTCGCTCGAGCGCCACGGCTACGGCATGGGTGTGCTCGTCCGCAGCAGCGACGGGCGGCCGACCAAGGTCGAGGGCAACCCGGACCATCCGGGTTCGAAGGGCGGCGTCGACTCGTTCGCGCAGGCCGAGGTGCTCAACCTCTTCGACCCGGCGCGCAGCAAGTGGGTGCGGACGCCGCACGAGGCCGAGAACGATGCCGCGGGCGAAGGCCACGACGACCATGGTGACCACGGTCATGGTGGGGACCACGAGCACCACCACACGCTCGCCGACTTCCGCAGCTTCTGGGGCGAGCACGCGCTGAAGCTCGCCGGCGACGAGGGCGCCGGTCTCCGCGTGCTGATGCAGCCGACCGCGTCGCCGACCGTGGCGCGGATGGTCGCCGAGGCCCGCTCGGCGCTCCCCAAGATGCAGGTCCACACGTGGAGCCCGCTGGTCCGCGATCACCAGGTCGCGGGCAGCAAGCTCGCCTTCGGTGAGGCCTTCGACGCGCACTACGACTTCGCGAAGGCCAAGGTCGTCGCCGCTTTCGACAGCGACTTCCTGGGCACCGATGCCAACTCGCTCGCCGCGACGCGGAGCTGGGCAGAAGGCCGCAAGATCGTTGACCGTGACGGCAGCGTCTCGCGCCTCTACGTCGTCGAGCCGACCTACACGCTGACCGGCAGCAACGCCGACCACCGCTTCCGCCTGTCGGGTGCGGAGATCAGCTCGGCCGTGTTCGCCCTGGCGGCCGCCCTCGGCGTCCCGGGCATGGAAGCCGCAGCCAAGGCGCACGCCGCCCGCAAGTTCGAGAAGAACGGCAAGAACTGGATCGCTGCGGTCGCCCAGGACCTCCGCGCGGCGAACGGCGAAGCATGCGTGGTGGTCGGCCCCCGCCAGTCCGCCGCGGTCCACGCCGCCGCACACGCGATCAACGCGCACCTCGGCGCCAACGGCAAGACGATCGCCTACACGCGGACGCCCGCAGCACTCGCCGGCGACACGCTCGCGGACGTGCGCGCGCTGGTCGAAGCGATGAACGCGGGACAGGTCGACACGCTGGTCTGCCTCGGGACGAACCCCGTCCTCGACGCGCCGGCCGACCTCGGATTCGCGGGCGCCTACGCCAAGGTCTCGCACCGCGTGCACTGCGGCATGTGGATCGACGAGACCGCGAAGGTCTCGAGCTGGCACATCCCGATGTCGCACTCGCTCGAGCAGTGGAGCGACACGGTCGCCCTGGACGGCACGGCAGCGATCGTCCAACCGCTGATCGATCGCCTCTACCCGAACAGTCGGTCGACCGCGGAGATCCTCTCCGAGCTGCTCACCGAGCCCAAGGAAGGCGATGCGCTGGTCCGGGCCACCTGGCAGGCGCGCAAGCCGTCGGGCATGGCCTTCGAGGCTTTCTGGCAGAAGGCGCTCCACGACGGCGTGATCGCGGGCACCGCGCAGGACGCTGCCACCCCGACGCTCGCGGCCGCCGCGATCGCCGCGGCCGTGACCGCCGCCCCGGTTGCCCAGGCGCCCACCGCGCAGGCGATCGAGGTCGGCTTCCGCGCCTGTCCGACGCTGCTCGACGGCCGCTACTCGAACAACCCGTGGCAGCAGGAGCTGCCGTCGCCGATCGAGAAGCTGGTCTGGGACAACGCGGTCCTGATGTGCCGCAGCACGGCTGACGCGCTGGGCGTCTACAACTCGGACGTCGTCCAGGTGAAGGTCGGCGGCCGCACGATCGAAGGCCCCGTCTGGATCCAGCCGGGTCACGCCGAGAACGCGGTCACCGTCTGGTTCGGATACGGCCGCAAGATGGCCTCCGACTGCACGGTGGCCGAGCTGCCGGGCTTCGACGCCTACCCGCTGCGCGGCTCCGACGCCCCGCACTACGCCGCTGGCGCCTCGGTGACCAAGACGGGCCGCACCCACACCCTCGTCTCCTCGCAGGAGCACGGGGTCATGGAAGGCCGCCCGCTCGTCCGCGAGAACGACCTCGCCGCGTTCAAGGCCGACAAGGACTGGACCGCGGTCGACGCGTCGCCGCTCGCCAAGGCGGCCAAGCTCCAGGGCAAGGTCGAGAGCCAGCTGATGCACTCGCTGTGGACCGAACGGGACTACAGCCAGGGCTACCAGTGGGCGATGGTCATCGACCTCAACACCTGCACCGGCTGCAACGCGTGCGTCACCGCATGCGTGTCGGAGAACAACATCCCGATGGTCGGCAAGGAGCAGATCGCGAACGGCCGCGAGATGTTCTGGAACCGCATGGACCGCTACTTCACGGGTCCTGCCACCCAGGATGGGGTGCCGCTCGAGGACGACCCGCAGGTCGTGCACCAGATGGTGCCATGCATGCAGTGCGAGAACGCGCCCTGCGAGAGCGTGTGCCCGGTCGCGGCCACGGTGCACAGCCCCGAAGGCCTGAACGACATGGCCTACAACCGCTGCATCGGCACCCGCTACTGCAGCAACAACTGCCCCTACAAGGTGCGCCGCTTCAACTGGTTCAACTTCAACAAGGACCACACCCCGCAGCGGCAGATGGCGTTCAACCCGGACGTCACCATCCGTGCTCGCGGCGTGATGGAGAAGTGCACCTACTGCGTGCAGCGCATCAACGCCGGCAAGCTGGCCGCCAAGGTCGATGGCCGCGCGGTTCGCGACGGTGAGATCCGCACGGCGTGCCAGCAGGCGTGCCCGGCCGACGCGATCACGTTCGGCAACATCAACGATCCCGAAGCCGCGGTGACCAAGCTCCGCGGCATCGTCGACCGCAAGACCGGCGATCAGGTGACCGCCGGCTCGCCGCTCCACTACGCGATGCTCTCCGAGCTCAACGTGAAGCCCCGAACGACCTACCTCGCGAAGATCCGCAACCCCAACCCGGAGCTGAGCTGAGCCGATGACCTCGATCACCGTCATTGACGAGCCCGAGAATCCGCTGTTCCGGGCCCCCCTCGTCGAAGGGGGCAAGAACTTCGCGGAAGTCACGGCCCTCGTCGCGCGCCCGACCGAGTCCACCACGCCGCGCGCGTGGTTCCTCGGCCTCGGGGTGAGCATCGCGATCATGCTCAACCTGTTCGCGATGATCGGCTACCTCGTGTGGACCGGCGTCGGCGTCTGGGGCAACAACGTCCCGGTGGGCTGGGGTTGGCCGATCGTGAACTTCGTGTTCTGGATCGGTATCGGCCACGCCGGAACCCTGATCTCGGCGATCCTCTGCCTGTTCCGGCAGAAGTGGCGCACGTCGATCAACCGCGCGTCCGAGGCCATGACGATCTTCGCCGTCATGGCGGCGGGCATCTTCCCCGCGATCCACGTCGGACGCATCTGGGTCATCTACTGGGTCTTCCCGGTGCCGAACCAGATGGCCATGTGGCCGAACTTCAAGAGCCCGCTCCTCTGGGACGTGTTCGCGGTGTCGACCTACTTCACGGTGTCGGCGCTGTTCTGGTTCGTCGGCCTGATCCCCGACCTCGCGACGTTCCGTGACCGCGCCTACGCGCAGGGCCGCGACATCGCCGCGCGGATCTACGGCTTCTTCGCGTTCGGCTGGCACGGCAGCAACCGCCACTGGATCAACTACGAGAAGGCCTACCTGATCCTGGCCGGACTCAGCACGCCGCTCGTGCTCTCCGTGCACTCGATCGTGTCCTTCGACTTCGCGGTCTCCCTCCTCCCCGGCTGGCACACGACGATCTTCCCGCCCTACTTCGTCGCGGGCGCGATCTTCTCCGGCTTCGGGATGGTGCTGACGCTGATGATCCCGGCCCGTTCGTGGCTCGGGCTGCACAACCTCATCACGCTCAACCACCTCGACAACATCGCGAAGATCCTCCTGCTGACCGGCACTCTCGTCGGCTACGCCTACGGCATGGAGTTCTTCATCGCCTGGTACGGCGGTGTGGAATACGAGCAGTACGCGTTCACCAACCGCGCCTTCGGGCCGTACTGGTGGGCCTACTGGACGATGATCAGCTGCAACGTCATCAGCCCGCAGCTGTTCTGGGTGCGCAGCTTCCGCCGCAACCCGGTGGTGCTCTTCATCGTCTCGATCTTCGTGAACATCGGGATGTGGTTCGAGCGCTTCGTGATCACGGTCACGTCGCTCCACCGCGACTTCCTGCCGTCGAGCTGGGGCTACTTCTCGCCGACGATCATCGACGTGCTGACCTACCTGGGCAGCTTCGGTCTGTTCTTCACGATGTTCCTGCTCTTCGCGAAGTTCCTCCCGGTCATCGCGATCAGTGAAGTCAAGGGCGTGATGCCCGAGGCCAACCCCCACCACGGCCACCACGGCGACAGCCACGCGGAGGGCCACGCATGAGCTCCGAAGCCAACGTCTGGGGCGTCGTCGCTGAGTTCGATTCGCCCGCCGCCATCTACGCGGCGGCCGAGGCGACCACCGACGCCGGATACGTCCAGGTCGACAGCCACACGCCGTTCCCGATCCACGGGATCGAGAAGGCGCTCCGCCACGGACCGAGCCACCTCGGCTGGTTCGTGATCGGTGGCGGCATCACCGGCATCACGGCTGCGCAGCTGATGATGTGGTGGATGAACGCGGTCGACTACCCGATCTACGTGTCGGGCAAGCTGCCCTACGCGTGGCCGGCGACCATCCCGATCACCTTCGAGCTGATGGTCCTGCTGTCGGCGCTGACGGCCGTGTTCGGCATGTTCGCGCTGAACAAGCTGCCCCGTCACTACCACCCGATCTTCAAGCACAGCTCGATCCACCGCGTGACGGACGACCGGTTCTTCCTGTCGGTGGAAGCGACCGACCCGAAGTTCGACCGCAGCGCCACCGCGAAGTTCCTCGAGTCGATCGGCGGCAAGAACGTGGAGCTCCTGGAGGACTGATCCGATGACCAACCTCCGCATTCTCAAGATCGGTGCCATCGCCCTCGCCCTGCTCGGCGTCACCTCCCTCGGTGCCTGCCGCGGCGGCATCAAGAAGGCCCCGCCGATCCACCCGGTCCTCGACATGGACTTCCAGCAGAAGCTGAAGGCCCAGATGGGGGTCGACTTCGAGTTCTGGACCGACGGCCGCGCGATGCGCACGCCGCCGGCCGGCACGGTGGCTCGTGGTTCGATGGACGACGATCCGCTCGAGGTCTACCAGAACGCGAACGGCGGCTACGTCGCCAACCCGGTCCCCGCCAGCGCCGAGGTCCTCGCCCGCGGTCAGGAGCGGTTCAACATCTACTGCGCTGTCTGCCACGACCGCAGCGGCTCGGGACAGGGCGCCGTCCTGCTCCGTGCGAAGACCGCGAGCCCCGCGGCCTTCAACTACGCGCTGCCCGACCTCGGCAAGGAACAGCGCCTCGTCGAAGCCGGTGACGGCTACCTCTACCAGGTGATCGCCAACGGCCAGGGCACGATGCCGGCCTACGGCCATCAGATCCCCGTCGCGGATCGCTGGGCGATCGTGCACTACGTGCGCGCCCTGCAGACGCGCTTCCAGTGATCCTGTCTTCGAGTGACCCTGTCTTCGAGTGAGCCCGATCCGGACCACCCAGAACCGGCCCGCTCTCCTGCGACCCATCTGCCGATGACCGCACTCACCGCACCCACTGTCGACCAGGTCGCCCCCGGCGTCGTCACGCGCGTCCGCCCCGGCGAACTCGTCGGCACCCAGAAGGGCATCCTCGGCGTCTCCGCCGTGGCCCTGGTCGCCAGCATCGTTCCGGCCTTCCTCGGAGAGGATGACCACGCCCGTCACCGGGTGATGTTCTCCTACCTGACGGCCTACATGTTCGCGCTGAGCGTCGCGCTCGGCGCGCTGTTCTTCGTGATGATCCAGCACATCACCCGCGCCGGCTGGAGCGTGGTGGTGCGTCGCATCGCGGAGAACATGGCAGGCACGCTGTTCCCGTGGATGGCGATCCTCTTCGCGCCGGTCGCCCTCTGGTACCACGACCTCTGGCACCACTGGATCGACGCGCAGATCACCGACCCGACCGCCGCCGACTACGACTCGGTGATCGCCGGCAAGAGCGGTTACCTGAACGTCCCGTTCTTCTTCGTCCGGGCCGTTCTCTACTTCGTGATCTGGGCTGGCCTCGCCCGCTACTTCCGCGGCGCGAGCCTCGCGCAGGACCAGGACGGTGACCCGCAGCGCTCGCTGAAGATGGCCCGCATGGCCGCCCCCGGCCTGCTGCTCTTCGGTCTGACGACGACGTTCGCGGCGTTCGACTGGATCATGTCCCTCGACCCGCACTGGTTCTCGACCATGTTCGGCGTCATCTACTTCGCGGGCGGCGTGCTCGGCGTCATGGCCACGATGGGCCTGACCGCGCTCTACCTCGCGAAGAAGGGCTACCTCGGTGATGTCATCAACACCGAGCACTACCACGACATCGGCAAGCTCATGTTCGCCTTCATGGTGTTCTGGGCCTACACGAGCTTCTCGCAGTTCATGCTGATCTGGTACGCGAACCTCCCCGAGGAGACGATCTGGTTCGCGCACCGTTCGGAAGGCACGTGGAACGCGATGTTCGTGACCCTCTGCGTCGGTCACTTCCTCGTGCCGTTCGGCTTCCTGATGTCGCGCCACATCAAGCGCAACACCAAGACGCTGGCCTTCGCCGCCGTGTTCATGCTCGTCATGCACTGGTGCGACATGGCCTACCAGATCCTGCCGAACATCGATCACCACGGCTTCCACCTGACGTGGACCGACATCACCGCGGTGGTCGGAGTCTTCGGGCTGTTCGTGGCGATGTCCCTCAAGAACATCATCGCGACGCCGCTGATCCCCGAGCGCGACCCGCGCCTCGCCGAGTCGCTGCACTTCCACAACGTCTGATCGACGTCGGCCGCACGAACCCAACCCCATCGGACGAACGCAGCCCACCATGGACACGCACGCGTCGAACAAGCCCCACCCGGAGATCCCCGAGCAGGACCCGGCCAACGACATCAACGGCAAGCTGACCTGGACCTGGCTCCTCGGCGCGACCGTCGGTGTGTTCGTGACCTTCTGGCTCCTCGCTGTGTTCTTCAACGAAGTCACGCACAACCAGCGTGTGCGCGTGATCGAGCTCACGCCGACCAAGGATCTCGACGCGATCCGCGCGCGAGAGGCCGAGAGCCTCGCCGCCGGTGAGGGTCGCATCGGCATCAACGATGCGATCCAGAAGTACATCGAGAAGCAGCAAGGCAAGTAGTCCACGACCCGGACAACAGCCCCCGCTCTCGCATCGAAGAGAGATACTGGCTCGAACCCCCACCTCCATGGCACCCCTCACCCGACTCATCCGCAGCGTCTCGCTGGCAGCCCTGGCTGCCGGTCTGAGCCCGCTGTGTGCGCAGTGGGGCCACGGACTGCCGCCCGTCGTCGACGAGGCGGCGACGATGGAGGACAAGCTCGGCCAGGAAGCCGATCTCGACGTCCGCTTCGTCGACGAGTCGGGCACGCCGATCCACCTCGCCGAGGCGGTTCGCGGCGACCTGCCGGTCGTTCTGAACTTCGGCTACTTCAACTGTCCGGGCATGTGCGGGTTCGTGCTGAACCAGCTCCTGCAGAACCTCCCGGACAGCGGCCTCACCCCGGGGCAGGACTTCCAGTTCTTCACCGTCAGCGTCCATCACGACGAGGGACCCGAACTCGCGGCACAGAAGAAGGCGACCTACGTCGCCGCCCTCGAGGCCCCGGCCTGGACCGATGACTGGAGCTTCCTGACCGGCGCCGAGGACCAGATCCGCAAGCTCAGCGGCAGCGTCGGCTGGCGCTTCCGCTTCGACGACGTCGCGAAGGACATCGACCACCCGTTCACGGTCGTGCTCCTGTCGCCGGGCGGCAAGGTGGTCCGCTACCTGGACACCAGGCAGCTGACCCCGAAGACGCTCCGCCGGGCGATCATCGAGGCCGGCGACGGCAAGGTCGGCGGCTTCCTCGAGAGCCTGCTTGTCACCTGCTACACGTTCGATCCCGACACCGGCGCCTACCGCGTCACGGCCATGACCGTGATGCGCGTCGGCGGGGTCCTCACCATCTTCGGCCTCTCGGCCATGATCTATGTCCTCTGGCGCCGGGAGCGGGCGAAGCCCCGCCTCGCGACGACCTGAGCTCCAACCCCTTGGTGCAGCCCGTGATCGCGTTCCAAGATCCGCTCGGACAGCTGCCGCCGCAGGCTTCGACCTTCGCCGGCGACGTCGATGAGCTGTTCTACTTCCTCGTCTGGGTCAGCCTCGCCTCGTTCGGCCTGATCCTGGCGCTCCTCGTCTACTCGTCGATCGCCCACCGGCGGAAGACCCCGGACCAGCCGGCGCTCTCGAACACGACGCACAACACGACGCTCGAAGTGGTCTGGACGCTGATCCCGACCGTCGTCGTCATGCTGGCGTTCGCCTGGGGCCTCAAGGGCAACCTCGACCAGCAGGTCGCGCCCGCCGACGCGCTCCAGTACCGCGTCGAGGCGTTCAAGTGGGGTTGGAACTTCTACCACCCCGGCGCCACCACGGCGTCCGAGCACATCTACGTGCCCGTGGACAAGCCGGTGAAGTTCACGATGACGTCCCGCGACGTCCTGCACTCGTTCTACGTGCCGGCGATGCGCGCCAAGCGCGACGTCGTCCCGGGGGTGAAGCAGATCGTGTGGTTCCAGCCGACCGTCGAGAACGGTCCGCTCCTCGACGCCGCCGGACAGCCGCAGACCGACGCGTTCGGCAACCTGATCGGCGGCTTCGACCTGTTCTGCTCCGAATACTGCGGCGACGGCCACTCGGTCATGCACCGGAAGGTCTACGTCGTCTCGCAGGAGCAGTTCGACGAGAAGCCGTGGGACCTGCTGCCGGAGGACCCGGTCGGCCGCGGCGAGTTCTACTACAAGCTCAACTGCGTGGCCTGCCACTCGGTGGATGGCTCGCGCCTCGTCGGCCCCAGCTTCCTCGGCCTCGTCGGCCGCGAGGGACGCCACACCGACGGCAATGCCTACACCGCGGACGAAGCCTACATCCGCGAGTCGATCCGGAAGCCGATGGCCAAGGTCGTCGAGGGCTACGCGCCCGTGATGCCGGAATTCACCGAGGCGCAGCTCTCCGACGAAGCCGTCGGCGACATCCTCGAGTGGCTCAAGACCCTGAAGTGACACACGAGGACAAGCACCGATGACGACCTACGTTCCCGACATCGAAAAGGCGCCCGAGGCCGGCTCGCGCAAGGAGCCTAGCTACCTCGACGTCACCAAGGGCTTCTGGTCCTGGGCTGGCACGCTCGACCACAAGCGCATCGGCCTGATGTATCTGGTCGGTGTGACCGCCGCCTTCCTGTGCGGCGGCATCCTGGCCCTGCTGATCCGCCTGCACCTCTGGACGCCGGACGGCGCGATCTTCGAGAACGCCGTCTACAACCAGGTGTTCACGCTGCACGGCGTGTTCATGGTGTTCATCTTCATCATCCCGGCGATCCCGGCGTCACTCGGCAACTTCGTGTTGCCGCTGATGCTCGGCGCGCCGGACGTGGCCCTACCGCGCCTCAACCTGGCGAGCTTCTACCTGTGGCTCACCGGGACGATCATGGCGATCTACTCGATCCTGTCGGGTGCGGTCGACACGGGCTGGACGTTCTACACGCCCTACTCGCTGCAGACGCAGCAGGCGGTCGTGTCGATGGGTCTCGCCGTCTTCACGCTGGGCTTCAGCTCGATCTTCACCGGGCTGAACTTCATCGTGACGATCCACAAGATGCGCGCCCGCGGGCAGACGTGGTTCAAGCTGCCGCTGTTCTGCTGGGCGATCTACGCGACCAGCGTCCTGCAGGTCCTCGCGACGCCGGTGCTCGGCATCACGGTCCTGCTGCTGGCCTTCGAGCACCTCTACCACATCGGGATCTTCGACCCGGCGCACGGTGGTGACCCGGTGCTCTTCCAGCACTTCTTCTGGTTCTACTCCCACCCGGCGGTCTACATCATGATCCTGCCGGCGATGGGTGTGATCAGCGAGGTGGTCACCGTCCACTCGCGCAAGCCGCTGTTCGGCTACAAGCTGCTCGCCTTCTCCTCGATCTCGATCGCGGTGATCAGCTTCCTCGTCTGGGGACACCACATGTTCACCAGCGGCGAGTCGGAGTTCGTGATGCTCGCGTTCTCCTTCCTGACGATGCTGGTCGCGATCCCGACCGCCATCAAGGAGTTCAGCTGGGTCGCGACGATCTGGGGTGGCTCGGTCGCGCTGACCGCGCCGATGCTCTACGCGATCGCGTTCCTGATCATCTTCGCGATCGGCGGCCTGACCGGTGTCTTCCTCGGCACGCTGTCGGTCGACATCCACCTGCACGACACCTACTTCGTCGTCGCGCACTTCCACGCGGTGATGATGGGCTCGACCGCTCTGGCGTTCTTCGCCGGTGTCCACCACTGGTGGCCGAAGATGTTCGGGCGGATGTACAACGAGACGCTCGCCAAGATCTCGGCGATCCTGATCCTCGTCGGCTTCAACGTGACCTTCCTCCCGCAGTTCGCGATGGGAAGCCAGGGCATGCCGCGTCGCTACGCCACCTACATCCCTGAGTGGCAGATCTACCACCAGTGGTCGACGGTCGGCGCCGTGATCCTCGGCATCGGCTTCGCGCTGATGCTCGGCTACCTGATCCACTCGCTGTTCGCAGGCCGCAAGGCCGCCGCCAACGAGTGGGGCGGCGTCACGATGGACTGGGAGTCGCCGACTCCGCCGAACCTCTACAACTTCGACGAAGAGCCGGTCGTGACCGGGGAGCTCTACGACTACGGCCACGGCGCCAAGCACTGAGATGGGCCATTCGACGATCGTCACGCCGACCCCGCAGGGCGGCTTCCAGACCCACACGGTCGCGCACCACTTCAAGACCGCGGAGCAGGAGTTCCAGTCGGCGAAGCTCGCCTTCTGGCTGTTCCTCGCGACCGAAGTGATGCTCTTCGGTGGGCTGTTCGCCGCCTACATCTACTACCACGACGTCTATCCGGAGACGTTCCAGAAGGGCGGCGCGCTGCTCGACTGGAAGCTCGGTGCGCTCAACACCGGCCTGCTCCTGACCAGCTCGTGGACGATGGCGATGGGTGTCCGCGCTTCGCAGCTCAGCCAGCGCAAGCAGCTCGTCTGGTGGCTGGTCGCGACGGTGGTCTGCGCGGCCGGCTTCATGGTGGTCAAGTACATCGAGTACTCGACGAAGTACCACCACGGCATCTTCGCGTTCACCGGCCTGTTCTCGCCGGACGATCACTACGCGCCGGACCTGCAGGGGCTCGCCTACCCGCAGCTCTACTTCAACCTCTACTTCACGATGACGGGTATCCACGGTCTGCACGTGCTGATCGGGATGATCGCCATCGCGTGGCTGATCTGGCGCGGAGCGCAGGGTCGGTTCCACTCGGGTTGGTACACCCCGGTCGAGCTCGTCGGGCTCTACTGGCACGTGGTCGACCTGATCTGGATCTTCCTGTTCCCGCTCCTCTACCTCGTCCCCTGACCGAAGTCCCGCCATGGCACACGGAACCGACACTTCGCACGGTCACGGCGACACGGTCGTCGACCACTCGCACCACGCCCACGTCTGCTCGTTCCAGGCGTTCTTCGGGATCTACGTGACGCTCCTCTTCCTGACCTTCGTCACGGTCGCCATCGCCGAGCCGGTCTCCGGACTGCACCTCGGCAGCGCGAGCATGCTGGTCGCGATGGCTGTCGCCGCCGTCAAGGCGGCGCTGGTCATGACGGTGTTCATGCACCTCCGCTGGGACACGGCCATGAACAACCTGGCCTTCCTGGGGTCGCTGATCTTCCTGTCCCTGCTGTTCCTGTTCACGCTGGCCGACCACTCGACCCGCCAGGTCGCCGACCCGATCGGCGGCACGCCGGTCGAGGTCAAGCGCTTCGGCCAAGACTGAACTCGCCCGACCCGGGGCTGGGTCGGGCGCGACGCGGGGGGAGCCTGGGACGTCGGACTTCGGTCCGGCGGCCGCGGGACCCGGCGCACCGCGCGCCCGCCTTCCCCGCCACGCCCTGCTCGCCAGGGCGCCCCTCCGTCCGCTCCCTCCTCAACTCCCTCTCAGGGCTGATCGCCCGGGCGCATCCTCGTACCTCCGGGGCTGCGCCTCGGTGCATACCCTCTACTCCGTGACGCGCGCACCCTACTTCGACGCCGTCTACCTCCACGCCCGCTCTCCGGCGGACGCCCGGGTCGCCTTCCTGTCGGAAGGTGGCCTCGAGGACGTAGACCAGCACATGCCAGCGGACCTGCTCGCGCGCAGCGAGGAGTGTGAGCTCGAACTCCTGATTCCCACCGAGGAGTCGAGTCTCCGCCCGGTCACGCCGCACCGCCTCGCTGCGAAGGGCGAGGGCGGGCAGCGGGTCGTTCCCGGTCTGTGGCGCCTGCACGCCCGCGCGCTCCCGCTCGTCGAAGCCGTGCCCTACCTCGCCGGCCTCGAGATCGACCTGCGTGCGCCCGGACTCTGCTTCCTCACCCAGGCGGCCCGCCTCGTGCAGGCCCTCCTGGCGAGGCGGGCCTTCGCGCCGGCGTCGAACCCGACGCTGATGCGTTTCGTGCCGTTCTGGGAGCAGGACACGCTGCGCTGTCTCGGCGCGATCGCCGAGCTGGTTCCGGGCACGCTGCGCACCGCGCGGTTCGCCGCCGACGACCACCCGGTGCACGCGGTCACTGCGAAGAACCTCGCCTACAGCTTCGTCGGCCACGCGCTCAACGTCTGCGCGGACGAGGTGGAACCCGCCCACGAGTCTGCCGAGCGGCTGCCGCCTTCGTTCCAGACGATCCGCCCGGAGCCGGTGCTCCAGGTCCTGGCGCCGACCGAGGAGCTGGAGGAGGGCGTTCCCTGGGGCATCGAGCTGTGCTTCCGCCCGGTCCACGGACTCGACGTCATCTACTCGCTCGAGACGCTGAAGGAGCGGCTCGCGCAGGACCTGTTCCCGGACCCCCTCGCACGTGAGGGGATCGAGGCACTCGAGGAGCACCTCGACGAGGTCGCGCACCGCATCCCGGCCCTGCACCGCGCGATGAACATGGAGGACGGCAAGGCCTCCCTGAACCGCGACGAGCTCGATCAGGTCCTGGATCACCTCACCCTGCTCGAGAACGAAGGCTTCGCGATCACGCTGCCCGGTCTCGAGAGCATGCAGAGGCTCTCCGCGAGGGTCTCACTCACCGAGACCGCAGACGGCGACGGACCGCGCCCGTGGTTCGAGTTCCGGTGGGCGCTCGCGCTGGGTGGCGAAGAGCTCAACCAGAAGGAGTTCGACACGCTCGTCCACGCGCGCTCGCCGCTCGTGTTCCTCGAGCGCGGCCCGGTGCTGATCACGCCGAAGGACCGTGAGGCGATCCTCGCGTTCCAGAAGCGCAGCAGCGAAGAGGGCGACCGGATCAGCTTCTTCGAGGCGCTCCGCCTGAAGCTCGGTGGCGCAACCCACCTGCACGGCTTGGCGATGGAGACCCTCGACGGGGGTCCGCGCCTCGACGAGCTCGTGAAGAACCTCGACAACGCGCGCAAGGTCGAGGACCGCAAGCTCCCCGAGGGCTTCATCGGCGAGCTGCGTCCCTACCAGGAGCGCGGACACGCGTGGCTCTACTTCCTGATCGACCAGGGCTTCGGAGCGTGCCTCGCCGACGACATGGGTCTCGGCAAGACGATCCAGGCGATCACGGTGATCCTCGACTGGCGGCTGCAGCGTGAGAACCCGGGCCCGATCCTTCTGGTCTGCCCGGTCAGCGTGCTCGGCAACTGGCGTCGTGAGCTCAAGCGCTTCGCGCCGGAACTCAAGGTCGAGCTGCACCACGGCAAGCTTCGGCCGCGGGAGCCCGAGGCGTTCCAGGCGATGACCGACGAGAACGCGATCGTCCTGACGAGCTACAACCTGCTGCAGCGCGACCAGGACCTGCTGCTCGGCCGCGTCTGGGACGGCGTGATCCTCGACGAAGCCCAGAACATCAAGAACCCCGCCACGCGCCAGTCGAAGGCGGCGCGCGCACTCAGCGGCAAGTTCCGCATCGCGCTGACCGGCACGCCGCTCGAGAACCGTCCGCTCGATCTCTGGTCGATCATGGACTTCCTCAACGAGGGACTGCTGGGCACGCGGACGCAGTTCATGCAGACGCTCGAGCACCCGATCGTCAAGCAGAGGAGCCGCAGCCGCGCCTCGACGCTCGGACGGCTGGTGAGGCCGTTCGTGCTGCGTCGCCTCAAGACCGACCCGGACATCATCACGGACCTGCCGGAGAAGTCGGAGCAGGTGGTGTCTTCGAGCCTGAGCCGCGAACAGGCGATCCTCTACGAGGCGGTGGTCCGCAAGGGGCTCGACGAGGTCGAGAAGGCTGGCGAGGGCATCCAGCGCCGCGGCGCGATCCTGACGACGCTGCTCCGCCTGAAGCAGGTCTGCAACCACCCCGCACACTACCTGTCCGACGGGTCCACGCTGGCTGGACGCTCCGGCAAGCTCGACCTCCTGACCGAGATGCTCGAGGAGGCGCTGGAGGAGGGGGACCGCTGCCTGATCTTCACGCAGTTCCGCGAGATGGGCGGCCTGCTGAAGACGCACGTCGAGGAAGTCCTCGGCGGCAAGGTGCTGTTCCTCCACGGCGGCGTCCCGCAGAAGGACCGCGAGGAGATGGTCGCGACGTTCCAGGCCGAGGAACCAGACGGACCGAAGGTGTTCGTGCTCTCCCTCAAGGCGGGTGGCACCGGTCTCAACCTCACCGCCGCGAATCGCGTGTTCCACTTCGACCGCTGGTGGAACCCCGCGGTCGAGGACCAGGCGACCGACCGCGCGTTCCGCATCGGCCAGCAGCGCAACGTCTTCGTCCACAAGTTCGTCTGCATCGGCACGCTCGAGGAGCGCATCCAGACGATGCTCGAGCGCAAGCGCGACGTCGCCAACACGCTGCTCGGTGCGGGTGAGAACTGGCTCACCGAACTGACCAACGACGAGCTGCGCCGGCTCCTCGTCCTCGACCGAAAGGAGGCGCTCGCATGACCCGGGACAAGCGACCCCCGTCGATGGGCGAGCGCTGGCGTCGTATCACCAGCCAGGGCGTCGACACGAACGAGCTCGAGCGCGCGCTCGTCTCGCTTCCCGCGATCCGCAACCCGCGCCTACGCATCCAGCCCGGCTCCATCATGGCCGAGATGGAGGGCTCGATGGGCGCGCTCCACGAAGTCAGCGTCCACGTCCCGATGCTGTCCTCGAAGATCTGGCCGCAGGTCGTGCGCGTGATGAGGCGCTCGGCCAGCATGCTCGAGCAGATGACGCAGGGCCTCGTGCCCCGCTCCTTCGACCGCCTGATCGCCCGCATCGCCGGCGAGCCGGTCTTCCCCGAGCCGCGACGCGTCACATCCGCCTGCACCTGCAGCGAGCAGGAGCGCCCCTGCCGCCACATCCTCGCCCTCCACGAGCTCTTCGCCCGCAGGATCGAGGAACGCCCGTACGAACTCCTCGTCCTCCGCGGCATCGACCTCCGCCAGCTCCTCGACGAGGCCTCCCGGCCCGCCGAGCCGGGTGAGCACCCTCCACTCTCGTTCGGAGCTCGCGAGGAACCGATCCTGTTCCCCGACTGCGAAGACGTCGATCTCGACGTCGCCCTCGCCATCGGCCAGGTCCGCAACCTCCTCGGCTCCCACCAGGCGAACAAGGTCCAGGCGATCGCCGCGGCGATCGACGCGCTGCGCCGCGAGGAGCCGAGCGAACCCACCGAGCCGCTGGTCTGACGGCTGGAGCGCCTGCGCTCCGACCAGCCGCCGCGCGCCCGCCTCAGACAAGCTCGAACTTCTGCCGCTGCACCGGGGCGGTCACCTGCTCGAAGCCGACGTCGCGAAGGCGGTCGCAGAACTTGAGGGCAGGGGTCTCTTCGCCGTGGACGACGAAGGCGTGCTTGCAGGTGGGGGCGAGCGGGCGGAGGGCCGAGATGAGCTCGCGCCAGTCGGCGTGGGCGGACAGGCCGCGGATCTGGCGGACCTTGCAGCGGACGCGGTAGCGCTCGCCGAAGATCGGAACGTGTTCGAAGCCTTCGACGAGTTTGCGGCCGAGGGTCCCTTCGGCCATGAAGCCGACCGCGAGGACGCAGTCCTCGGGGCGTGTGATCGAGTGCTTGAGGTGGTGGAGGATGCGCCCGGCTTCCATCATGCCAGCCGCGGAGATGATGATCCCGTCGCGCGCGCCGTTCAGGGACATGCTCTCCTGGACGTCCTGGACGAAGCGCACGCCTTCGAAGAAGAACGGGTCGCGGCCCTGGTCGAGGATCGCACGCGTCTCGTCGTCGAACTGTTCGCGGTGGGACGCGATGACCTTGGTGGCCTTCGTGCTCAGCGGTGAGTCCACCCAGATGCGCTGGCGGGGGATGCGTCCCGCGGCGGTCAGGTTGCCCAGCGTGTAGAGCAGGTTCTGGGTCCGCCCGACCGAGAACGCGGGGACGAGGAGCCGCCCACCGTCGCGGATCTCGTCGAGCACCACGCGACAGAGCGCGTCCTCGAGCTCCTCGGATGACTCGTGGAGCCGGTCGCCGTAGGTCGACTCGGTGATCAGGTAGTCGACCGGCGGAAGTCGGGCAGGGTCGCGGAGGATCGGCGTGCCCTTCCGGCCGTGGTCGCCGGTGAATCCGATCCTGATCTCCCGTTCCCGGCCGCTGATGTGCAGCACGACCATCGCCGAGCCGAGGATGTGGCCGGCCTCGAAGAACTCGCCGCGGACTCCGGGCACCACGTCGAATCGGCTGCCGTAGCTGTGGCAGCGCATCGCACGGATCGTCGCACCCACGTCCTCGTTGTCGTACGGAGGCTCGGCATCACGATCGACGCGGCCCTTCTTCTTCAGATAGAGCAGGTCCTGCGCCTGCAGGTGTGCCGAGTCGGCGAGCAGGATCTCGGCCAGATCGCGCGTCGGAGCCGTGCAGTGGATCGCGCCCCGGTAGCCGTCACGCAGCATGCGAGGCAGCGAGCCGCTGTGATCGATGTGCGCGTGGCTCAGCACCACGGCGTCGACCGACTTCGCATCGAAGGGCAGCTCCCGGTTCGCGGCGTTCGCCATCGCCCGCGGACCTTGGACCAGCCCGCAATCCAGGAGGATGCGCTTGCCGTCCACGGTGAGCAGATGCTTGCTGCCGGTGACGTGGCGCGCAGCCCCGAAGAACTGCAGTTCGACTCTCATGGCGCCATCTTGTCGGTGGCAACGAGAACGTCCACGCGCCGACGCTGGTTTCGCCGTTCACCGGGAGAGACTCCCGACATGTGTGCTGTGCACTGCCATGCGATGTCGCCCAGCCGTAGGATCTCCGCCCCCGAGCCGAGCAGACACCCCGCCGACGTGACCGAGAAGCCCGACCGCCGCCAGCTCTCGCAGACCCTTGCGGAGCGCATCCGCGAACTCCGCGCACTGCGTGGACTGACCCAGGAGGACGTCGCCGCGGCCCTGGGCTGTCACGAGTCGGCGGTGTCTCGGTGGGAGTCCGCATCCCGGATGCCACCCTGCACCGACGTTCTCGCGTTGGCCGAGCTCTTCCGCGTCTCCGTCGACGAGCTCCTCGGCCGCAAGGACCAGCCGACGCGACGCGAGTCGGCCCTGCTGGACCGGGCCCTGCTCGAGAGACTGGGCGCCGCGCGCGACACGCGCGAGTTCGACCGACTCGTCGGTGAGCTCGGTGACCAGGCGATCTGGGTCGAGGTGCCGGCGGGCGCGGTGCTCGTTCCGCTCTCGGAAGCGCTGCGACGCACGAAGGACGTCGCCAAGCGCTTCCCGAAGTCGCGCTACGCCGACCGGCTGTTCCGGCCGCGGGGTTGAGGAGGCGCGGGCGCGGCACGGAGCCCCGCGACCGAGCCAACAACGGAGCCCCGCGACCGAGCTCGCAACGGAGCCGCGCGACCGGGCTCACATCTCCTTCAGTTCGTCGAGCATGCCCTGCAGCGCCGCCTTCGCGTCTTCGAACACCATCAGCGTGTTCTCATGGTCGAAGAGCGGGTTGCGGCAGCCCGCGTAGCCGGGGCTCAGCGAGCGCTTGATCATCACGACGGTGCGCGCCTTGTCGACGTCGAGGATCGGCATCCCGTCGATCGGGCTGCCGGTCTTCTCGCGCGCGAGCGGGTTCACGACGTCGTTCGCGCCAACGATGACGACCACGTCGGTGTTCTCGAACTCCGAGTTGATCCGCTCCATCTCCCAGAGCTTGTCGTAGGGGACGTCGGCCTCGGCGAGCAGCACGTTCATGTGGCCCGGCATGCGGCCCGCGACCGGGTGGATCGCGTAGCGGACGTCGACGCCGCGGCTCTCGAGCTCCTTCGCGAGGTTCGCGCAGGTGTGCTGGGCCTGCGCGACCGCGAGCCCGTAGCCGGGGACGATCACGCAGGACGTCGCGCCGTCCAGCAGCATCGCGACCTCCTCGGAGGACGTCTTCTTGATGTTGTGGTACTCGCGTGCGTCCGCAGCGACCGCGCCGTCGCCGACCCCGCCGATCAGCACGTTCCCCAGCGAGCGGTTCATCGCCTTGCACATGATCTGCGTCAGGATCAGGCCCGACGCCCCGACCAGAGCGCCGGCAACGATCAGCATCTGGTTCGCGATCACGAAGCCGCTCGCGGCAGCCGCCACACCCGACAGCGAGTTGAGGAGAGCCACGACGACCGGCATGTCCGCGCCGCCGATCGGCGTGACGAGGAAGACGCCTGCGATCGTCGACAGCACCAGCAGCACGATCATCGCCGTATCGGCTTCGGCGCCCATGCTCGTCGCCGACCAGTAGCTCGCGTAGACGATCCCGAGCACGAGCGCCACGTGCGAGAGGTTGCGGAGCGCGCCCTTGAACGGGTGGGGGAAGGGCTTGCCGGCGAGCTTGAAGTAGGCGACCGCACTCCCCGACAGCGTGGCCGTGCCGATCAGGATCGACAGCGGGACGGTCGTCGCCACCATCGTGTCCTGGCTGGCGAGGGTCGACTCCTTCGACTTGTCGTAGAGCTCGACTGCGGCGACCAGTGCCGACGCCGCGCCGCCGAGGCCGTTGAACGCCGCCACCAGCTCCGGCATCGACGTCATCTGCACGCGGGTCGCGAGCAGCACGCCGATCACCGTGCCGATGCCGAGCGCGATCGACGCCATGGTCCAGTCGAGGACCTTCGCTTCGACCAGCACGCCGATGAGAGCGACCAGCATGCCGAGCGCGGCGACCTGGTTGCCGGACCGCGCGGTCTTGACCTTGCCGAGGCGCTTGATGCCGAGGATGAAGAGGACCGCGGCCGCGATGTAGAGGTAGGTCGACACGGATCAGACCTTCTTCTTCTTGGAACCGAACATCGACAGCATCCGGTCGGTGACCATGAAGCCGCCGACGACATTGACCATCGCGAAGATCACGGCGACGAAGCCGAGGACCTGTGCGGTGGTGCTGTACTCACCCTGCAACGCGAGGATCGCGCCGACGATCGCGATCCCGGAGATCGCGTTCGAGCCCGACATCAGCGGGGTGTGCAGGGTGGGAGGAACCTTCGTGATGATCTCGAGGCCGACGAAGGCCGCGAGCACGAAGACGAACAACAGGGTCGCTGCGTCCATGGTGATCAGTTGCCCCCTCCCACGGCGGTGCGGGCGCCTTCGTGTACGACCTCGCCATCGCGGGTCACACAGCAGGCCTTGACGATCTCATCGTCCCAGTGCGGGGCGATCGCCCCTTCGTTCACGAGGAGCTCGGCGAAGCCGAGCACGTTGCGCGCCCACATGCGGCTCGCGTCGGCCGCGCACAGCGCGGGCAGGTTGGTCTCACCGAGGATCTTCACGCCGTGGCGATCGACGACCTCGCCGGGGACCGTGCCCTCGACGTTGCCCCCGTTCGGGGCCGCGAGGTCGACGATCACCGAGCCGGGCCGCATCCCCTGGACCATCGCGTCGGTGACGATGCGAGGGGCGGGGCGGCCGGGGATCAGCGCCGTCGTGATGACCACGTCCGCTTCGGCGACGTGCTCGGTCAGGATCTGACGCTGTTTGTCCAGATACTCGGTCGTCGCCTCCTTCGCGTATCCGCCCGAGGTCTCTGCGTCCGGCGGTGTCCCGGTGTCGACGAACTTCGCGCCGAGGCTCTCGACCTGCTCCTTCACGGCAGGGCGCACGTCGTTGGCCTCGACCACGGCACCGAGCCGGCGCGCCGTCGAGATCGCCTGGAGGCCGGCGACGCCAGCACCGAGGATGAAGACCTTGGCCGGCTTGATCGTGCCTGCCGCAGTCATCAGCAGCGGGAAGAAGCGCGGCAGGCTCGCGGCGGCCAACAGCACGGCCTGGTAGCCGGCGCACGTCGCCTGGCTCGACAGGACGTCCATCTTCTGGGCGCGGGTGATGCGGGGGATCAGCTCCATCCCGAACGAAGTGACGCCCGCGTCACGCAGCGCAACGATCGCTTCCGCCTGGCCGTTCGGCACCAGACCCGACGCGAGCACGGCACCCCGCTTCATGCCGGCGATGGCGCCCGGCTGTGGCGTCCGGACCATCAGCACGAGGTCGGCCTCACCGAGCGAGCCGCCGATGCGAGCACCTGCCGCCTCGTAGTCGGCATCTCGGAAGCCAGACGCCAGACCGGCGCCGGATTCGACCGCGACCTGTAGGCCGAGCTTCGTGTAGCCCTTGACGGTCTCGGGCGTGGCGGCGACCCGGGACTCCCCGGGCTCGGTTTCTCTCGGGACGAAGATCAACGCCATCGGAGCGGACCTCTCGGGCTAGGGCGGCGGACGCGGTCGGGGACTTGCTGAGGTGACCCGATCGACCGGAACCGGACAAGGATTTCCGGAGACGGTCGGAACACGGCCGACGGTGCTCGAACCGCGCTGATGACGCAGCATCGTGCGGTGGCTACCCTCGGCCCCCCCATGGACAGCCCGTTCGTTGAACGCCTGGGCCGCGCCGTCGAGGCCGGCGGCGCGCCTGCCTGCGCCGGACTCGATCCCAGGCTCCCGGCGCTGCCGGAGCGGGTCGCCCCCGGCGCTCCTCCTGCCGAGCGGGTCTTCGCGTTCTACCACGAAGTCCTGCCGGTCATCGCGCGGCACCTGCCGGCGGTGAAGCCGAACATCGCGTTCTTCGAGGCGTTCGGCTCGGCCGGGTTCGCCGCCTACGAGAGGACCTGCAAGCTCGCCCGAGAGCACGGCCTGCTCGTGGTGGGGGACATCAAGCGGGGCGATATCGGGAGCACGGCCGAGGCCTACGCCCGCGTCCACCTCGACCTGGCCGACGCCGTCACCCTCCACCCCTACCTCGGGAAGGACTCGAACGAGCCGTTCCTCGCCCGCTGCCGGCGGGAAGGCAAGGGTGTCTTCATCCTCGTGCGGACGAGCAACCCCGGCTCGGCGACGCTGCAGGATCTCCGCACCGAGAAGGGCCAGACGGTCGCCGAGGTCGTGGCACGCGCGGTGGACCGATGGGGCGAGGACATGGCGGACGAGTACGGCTTCTCGTCCGTCGGCGCCGTCGTCGGCGCGACGCAGGCGACGCAGCTCGCGAGCCTCCGCGCGGCGATGCCACGCGCGTGGCTCCTGATCCCGGGCGTCGGCGCCCAGGGCGGACGCGTCGAGGACCTGGCCCCGGCCTTCGATGGCCGTGGCCTCGGCGGTCTCGTGAACCAGAGTCGCGGCGTGATGGAGTGCTTCCTGCCGAGCGACCCAAACTGGCGAGACGCGGTCGAACAGGCCGTCGCCACCTTCGCGGCCCAGGTCAGGGCGGTCGCGGTCCCGAATTCCTGAGAGCCCGCGATGACGACTTCATCCAGGCTCGCAACTGCCTGTCAGGCGACGGCCGCGGTCGTCGCGGAGAGTCCGTGAACCAGAGCCTCCGTCACATTTCCTTCCGTCGGATCGGCACTTCCGAGGTCCACCTCCGCTACTTGGAGGACGACCCCGACCTGCGCAGCCTCCTCGGCCCACGACCCAAGGATGCCGACCACCTGCTGAAGCTGGCCCCGATCGGCGCCGAGCGGCTGGTCCCGCCCGCCGAGCTGGGCGCCGCGCTCGAGGCGTACGCCGCGCGGCACGGCGCGTCGGAGAAGTCGATCGACGCGGCGCGGGCCATCGGCGCCGGAGAGGCCCAGGTGGTCGTCACCGGCCAGCAGCCGGGGCTGTTCGGGGGACCGCTCTACACGGTGTTCAAGGTCGCCACGGCGGTCCGGCTCGCACGCGAGCTGTCGGCGCGCCCCGGAGCGCCGCGCGTGGTCCCGGTGTTCTGGAACCACTCGGACGACCACGACCTCGACGAGGTCAACCGCGCGTTCTTCGTGAACCCGAACATGGACCTGCAGAGGGTCCGGGTGGACGTCGAGCACAACGGACGCGCGGTCCGGCACATCCCGATCGGCGCCAAGATCGAGCACGCGATGGCCGCAGTGTCCGATCTGCTGCCGCAGACGGAGTTCCGCGACGAGATGCTCGCGCTGTTCGAGAAGCGCTCGGACGACGAGACGCTGGGCGACCAGATGGCACGGCTCTTGTTCCGTCTCTTCGCGGACGACGGCCTTCTCGTCATCGAACCGCGCGACCTGCCCCGCTCGGCGTTCGACCCTCTTCCGGGCTGGTTCACACGGGCCGACGAGATCCGCGACCGGATCCGCATCGCTTCGGAGCACCTGTCGGATCTCGGCTTCGACGTGACGCTCGATCCGGGCACGACGCTGATGTTCGCGCTGCACGCGAACGGGCGTCGTCAGGCGCTCGCCGACGGCGAGGAGTTCGAGGGGCCGGAAACGCTGAGCCCCGGCGTCCTCCTGCGCCCGCTCTGGCAGGACGCGGTGCTCCCGAGCCTCGGCTTCGTCGTCGGGCCCGGAGAACTCTCCTACCTGGCGATCATCGCTCCGCTCTACAAGGCGCTCGGCGTGCCACGGCCAGCATTCGTGCCCCGTGCGAGCCTGACGCTCGTCGAAGCGTCGATGGTCAAGCACCTCGACCGCTTCGGCTGGGACCTGCCCGACCTCGTCGAGGGCCCCGAAGTGCTCGCCCGCGTGCTGCCCGAAGACGGGCAGGGCCCGGCAGAGTTGGCGCTCGAGGACGCGATCTCGGACGTCCGGCAACGGCTCGCCACGGTCAGCGACCTGCTGCGTGAATCCGACCCACAGATGGTCGGGCAGCTCGAACGGACGCGCGGGAAGGTCACGGACGAGCTCGACAAGCTGATGGTGCGCGTCCGCAACTCGCGGCAGAACCGACAGGGCACCGGCCTCCGTCAGATCAGGCGCCTGTGCGCCCACCTGCGGCCCCGTGGAAGGATGCAGGAGCGCGTGCTGACCATCGTTCCCTCGCTGGTCGCACACGGCCCCGCGGCGATCGAGAGGCTGATCGCCGCCGCCGATCCGTTCCAGATCGACCACGGGGTCCTGCAGCTGTGACCAGCGGGTCGACGTTCCCGGCCCACGACGGCCAGCCGGTCGACGTCCTCGTCCTCGCAGCACATCCGGACGACGCCGAACTCGGCTGCGGGGGGACGATGCTCCGCCAGACGGACGCTGGCCGACGCGTCGCCGTGGTCGACGCGACGCGCGGTGAAGCCGGATCACGGGGAACGCCCGAGAACCGCGCCGACGAGGCGGCTCGGGCGACGTCCCTCCTGGGCCTCTGCGCACGCGAGAACCTCGGGCTTCCGGACACGGGGGTCGCTGTCACCGAGGACGCGGTCCGCGCGGTCGTCCGGGCCCTGAGACGCTTCCGTCCCCGCGTCCTGCTGACACACGCGAAGCCCGACGTCCATCCCGACCACGTCGCGGTCGCCGATCTGGTGACCAGGGCCTTCTTCTTGTCGGGGCTCACCCGCTTCGACGCGGAGCACGGCCTCGCGCCCCACCGGCCGCGTCTCGTCGCGCGTTTCCTGGGCAACGACGCGGTGCCCGCCGGGTTCTGCGTCGACATCACCGCGGTGCGGGAGCGCAAGCGCAGCGTCATCGCGTGCTTCGCGTCCCAGATTCCGGGACCCGGGGAGGAGCGGACACACTTCGTCCGTGCCCTCGACCCGATCGAGCGCGTCGAGGCGCGCGACCGCTGGTTCGGCATGCAGAGCGGGGTCGCCGCCGCCGAACCCTTCGCACTCGACGGCCCCGCATCCCTCGACGAACTCGCGTTCCTGATCCCGTGATGAAGATCGTCGCCGTCATCAACCAGAAGGGCGGAGTCGGCAAGACGACGACCACCGTCAACGTCGGAGCCGCGCTCGCCCGCCTGGGCCGGAAGGTCCTGCTCCTCGACCTCGACCCGCAGTCCAACCTGACGCTGCACGTCGACCAGCGCCCCGAACTGGAGAGCGCGACCCTGACCCAGCTCCTCGTCGAGGACCGTCCGCTGCGCGATCTGGTGCTGGCGACGCGGACCGAGGGACTCTTCGTCGTGCCGACCGACTCGACGCTCGGCGGCGTCGAGCAGGTGCTCGCCAACCGCATCGGACGCGAGACCATCCTCCGCGAGGCCTTCGACGCCTACGACGGCGACGTGAAGTTCGACTACGTGCTCGTCGACTGCCCGCCGTCCCTCGGAGTGCTGTCCGCGAACGCACTCGTCGCGGCGAACGAGGTGCTGATCCCGATGCAGACCGAGTACTTCTCGCTGCAGGGCATGGCCAAGCTGACCGAGGTGATCGACCTCGTGAAGCGCCGCCTCAACCCGTCGCTCGACGTCCTCTGTGTACTGCCGTGCATGGTCGACCTCCGGACCCGACTGACGACCGAGGTGCTGGAGAACATCAGCGCCTACTTCGGCGATCGCCTCGCCCGGAACCTGATCCGCAACAACGTCAAGCTGGCCGAGGCGCCGAGCTTCGGGCTGACGATCTTCGAACACGCTCCCGATTCGAACGGCGCCGAGGACTACTGGGAGTTCGCGCGGGAGTTCCTGGAGCGGCACGGCGAGACGATCTCCGACGCCGAGCTCTACGCCGCGGCGGGCTACGAAGTCGAAGCGGAGGCCGAGACCGAGGTCGGGGCCGGGCAAGAAGCCGCACCCGATCCGAATCCCCCGGTCGCCACGGCGGAAGAGGGCCAGCCGTCCCCCGACGGGACCGCCTGAGCCGGCCCGGATTCGGGGGTTTCGCGAGCGCCAGCCGATCCACCCGGTGTGGAACGGCACGACCAGAACGGTTTCCGACCGGATCGCCACGAGGCCGAGCGGGACCTGATCCGCGACCTCCGGGCCGTCGAGTCCGCGGTCGCACGCGCACTCGAGGCCGATGTCTACGGCGAGGACGACGCGCTGATGCAGCTCGAGTCGCTGGCGGGACGCGTGGCCTCGGACGTCGAACGCGTGACCGAAACGTCGGCCGAGGAGGCGGGCGTGGATCTGCGGCAGCTCGCGTCGAGAGCGCTCGACCGCGCGCTCGTCGAGGGCGAGAAGCCGCTCGTCCTGCAGTGCAGCTGGGACCGCGGCATCCAGGTCACGCCGGGTGACGCCGAGCCGTTCGAGTCCCTGCTCCAGCGCCTGCTCGGACTCGTCGCACGCTTCGCGACGATCGGCGACATGGTCCGCGTGCGTTCGACCCGCGAGAGCGACGAGCGCGCAGTCGTCGAGATCGGCATCGTGCCGGCGTTCCCATCGTCGGCGGCCCACCGCGCCCACGCCGAGTTCCTGTTCCGGGCCGAGTGCCTCGACGACTTCGCGTCGGACCTGGGCGCACACTTCGAGCTGATGCCGGCGGCCAGCGACGGCACGGTGACGATGCGGCTCGACCTGCCGGCCGTCGCCGCACGAGCCTGAGCACCGCGGGCCGAGCGCAGTAGGATGCGGCTCCCATGGACCCGCTCCGGATCGGCATCGTCTGCTACCCGACCGTTGGCGGCAGCGGCGTCGTCGCCACCGAGATCGCCATCCAGCTGGCGCGGGCGGGCCACGAGGTCCACCTGCTGAGCTACGACCGCCCCGCGCGCCTCAAGCATTCCGTGCCCGGAGTGCACTACCACGGGGTCCAGGTCTCGGCCTACCCGCTGTTCCGCTACCCGCCCTACGACCTCGCGCTCGCCACGCGGATGCTGGAGGTCCAGGAAGAGGCCGGCGTCGATCTGTTCCACGTCCACTACGCGATCCCGCACGCGATCAGCGCGTTCCTGGCGGATGCGATGGGCAATCGGCCGCTGCGGTGGATCACGACGCTGCACGGTACGGACATCACCGTCGTCGGCGCCGATCGGGCCTACACGCGGCCGACCAGGTTCGCGATCGAACGCTCCCACGCGGTGACTGCGGTCAGCAGCTTCCTGGCGGAAGAGACCCGCCGGACGTTCGGCTGCGCGGCCGAGATCGACGTGATCCCCAACTTCGTCGACACCGAGCGCTTCCAGCCCGGCCAAGAGGGGCGGTTCTGGGCCCGGCCGAGCCGCGAGCGGCGCATCGTCCACGCGAGCAACCTGCGCCCCGTGAAGCGCGCGGCCGACGTCGTGCGGGCGTTCGCACAGATCGCGGCGAGGGTGCCCGCACGCCTGACCCTGCTCGGGGACGGACCGGACCGCGAGCACGCGCTGGCGGTCGCCGCGGACCTCGGTGTCCTCGACCGGGTCGAGGCTGCCGGCGTCCGCGAGGAGACGGAGCTGGCACGGGCGTTCGCCGACGCCGATCTGTTCCTCTCTGCATCGGAGACCGAGAGCTTCGGACTGTCGATGCTCGAGGCGATGAGCTGCGGCGTGCCCTGCGTCAGCACCGACGTCGGGGGCGTCAGCGAGGTGTTCGGAGACACGGGGCGGCTCGTGCCGTTCGGCGACGTCGATGCGATGGCAGCCGCCGCGCTCGAACTCCTCGAGGACGCCGACCTCCATCGCGTCCAGTCGGAGGCAGTCCGGGAGCGTGCTGTCTCCGAGTTCGCGCAGGGGAAGGTGCTGGGGCGCTACGAGGCGCTGTACCGGCGCGTGCTCGAAGCGACCGACTGATCGACGATGGAAGGCCCGTTCGACCTCGACCACAACGCGACGACGCCGGTCGACCCTCGCGTGCTCGAGCGATTCCTCGAGGTCGAGGCCGCGTGCCCGCACAACCCGGGCAGTCCGCACGCGGGCGGACGGCGTGCGCGCGCGGTGCTCGAGGAGGCGCGCGCAGCGGCAGCGGACGCTGCTGGGGTCGCCCCGGACGAGGTGGTCTTCGTCGCGTCCTGCAGCGAGGCGAACAACATCGCCATCGCCGGTCTCGGCGATCCCGGGCTCCCGGTGCTGCTCGCTCCCGTCGAACACAAGTCGGTCGCCGAGCCGGCTGCGCGCCGAGGGACGTCCATGTGGGACGTCGACGCGATGGGCACGGCCATCGTCCGCTCACCCGGGGTGCCGATCGGCCTCGTCTGCCTGACCCACGCGCAGGGCGAGATCGGCACGCTGCAGCCCATCGCTGCCGCCGCGGCATGCGCCCGGGAAGCCGGGGTCCCCCTGCACGTCGACGCCGCGCAGACCGTCGGGCGCGTGCCGCTCGACGAGGTCCTGCCCGTCGCCGATTCGGTCAGCGTCTCCAGCCACAAGTTCGGCGGCCTCCGCGGCGCGAGCCTCTGGATCGTCCGGGGAACCCCGCCCCGCCCGCTGCTGGTCGGCGGTGGTCAGGAATCCGGTCTCAGGCCGGGCACCGTCAGCACATCGCTCGCCGCCGCGACCGCGCTCGCGTTCGAGCTGGCGCTCCAGGAGGCGGACGAGCGGGCGCGCGGGATGGAGGCCGCTCGGCAGGCCTTCGAGGAGGAACTCCTGGGACTGGTGCGCTGCACCCGCGTGACCCCACCGCACGCACTGCCGAACACGGTGACGATCCATTTCGCCGACGTCGACGGGCGGGCTCTGCTGCCCGCCCTGGACCTCGCGGGCGTGCGCGCGTCCCAGGGTTCTGCCTGCTCGTCGGGTAGCCCCGAGCCACCTGCCGTGCTCCGGGCCATGGGATTCGACCCGGATGCTGCCCGCCAGTGCGTTCGCTTTGCGACCAGCCCTCGGACCAACACCGATTCTGCCCGGCGAGCTGCCCGCGCGGTGGCCGCCGTCGTGTCCCGCCTCCGCTCCACCGCGGGCGGTGGAAAGTCGGGTCCGGGGAGAGCCTGATTACGGTTCAACGTTCCACACCGTCCGGTCCAGGACCGTGGAAAACTCCATCGCATCGAACCTATGTGAGAAAAGGACTTAGGATGGATACCCCCGGTTCGCCGCACGTTCTCCCTGTCGTGGTCTTTGCATGGCCCGTGGGAAGTCGCTAAGAACGGGCCGTCGAGAGGCGCTGAGTCGCTGCGGTGAGCCGGACCGCGGTGGAGAACCGGCCCTCCCGACCAACCTTTCCTGTCCTGGGCATTCGGTTTCGCCGTAATCGGAAGCCTGGGGTGCCCTTTGTCTTCTTGCCCCCAGGTTCGCGTGACGCGCCCAGTCGACTCGAACGAGACCCTGCCCGCAGGCCTTCTGGAGAAGGTCCTCGGCGAGCTGAAGCACTCGGTCCGCAAGGAGCACTACGAAACGTGGTTCCGCGGCCTGACGCTTCGGGCGGTCCAGGGCGACCGCTACGTGTTCGGGGTGCCGAGCGGCTTCGTCCGTGACTGGCTGCGCAAGAACTACCTGTCGATGATCGAGGACGCAGTGCGCCTCGCGACGGGTCGTCGACGCTGCGGGGTCGCCCTGCAGCTGGCGCGCGGGGCGGAGGGCGAAGAGCTCGGCCTGACGGCGGAAGCAGCCGCCGGAATCGAGTTCGCAGAGCGAGGCGTCACCAGCCAAGCCGGGCTGAGGAATGCCGTCATCGATGCCGTCGAACCGGACGCCGTCGACCCTGACTCGATCGACCCTGACTCGATCGACCTGGGCGCGCGCACGGCGCGGCCACAGGGCAGTGCAGCCCCGTCGGCACAGGCAGCGCCCGCGGACCGTGGCCCCGAGATCGGTTTCCAGCGCATCCCGCGCCCGGGAACCGAGCGCGGGCCCCTGCAGCACGGAGCGCCCCCAGCCGGCGAAGGCCGCTACAGCGGCTCCAACTGGGATCGTCTGTCCGACCTCGGCGACCTCAACCGCAGCTACACGTTCGACCAGTTCGTCGTCGGCCCGTGCAACCGACTGTCGCACGCCGCCGCGCTGGCCGTCGCCGAGAACCCGGGCCGCGCCTACAACCCGCTGTTCATCCACGGCAACGTCGGCCTCGGCAAGACGCACCTGCTGCAGGCGATCTGCCACGAGATCCGGCGGAAGAACGAACGCGCCCGCGTGCTCTACCTGAGCTGCGAGGAGTTCACCAACCGGTTCATCCACGCGATCCAGTCCGGCCGCCTCGACGAGTTCCGCGAGCTGCACCGCAGCGTCGACGTGCTCGTCGTGGACGACATCCAGTTCCTGGCCAACAAGGACAAGACGCAGGACGAGTTCTTCCACACGTTCAACGCGCTCTACAACACGAACCGGCAGATCATCATCTCGTCCGACCGTTCGCCGACGGAGATCCCGACGATCGAGGAGCGCCTCGTGTCGCGGTTCCGCTGGGGTCTCGTCGCCGAGATGGAGGTCCCGTGCTTCGAGACGCGCGTCGCGATCGTCCGACGCAAGGCCCGCCTGCGGCAGCTCGACCTGCCCGAGGACGTCGCCTACTTCATCGCCGAGCGGATCGACACCAACATCCGTGAACTCGAGGGAGCCGTCGTCAAGGTCATCGGCGTCGCGTCGATCACCGACCGCGAAGTGAGCGTCGAGCTCGCCGAGGAAGCGCTCCGCGGCGTCGTCGTCCAGCGCAGCCGCCAGGTCTCGGTCTCCGAGATCATGGGGCTCGTCACCGAGGAGTTCTCGATCTCCGCCCGCGACATGATCGGCAAGTCGCGGACCCAGGCGATCAGCCTCCCGCGGCAGATCTCGATGTATCTGTGCCGCCAGCTGACGGACCAGTCGCTCGAGGAAGTCGGCCGCTACTTCGGCGGTCGCGACCACACGACGGTCCTCTACGCGGTCAAGAAGATCGAGAAGCGCGTGAAGGACGACAAGATGTTCCGCGAGCTGGTGTCGACGCTCACGACACGCCTGCAGGGCTGACCTGCATTGCCGGCTTGGCGGGCCGGCTTGGCGGGCCGGCTTGGCGGCCCCACAGCGGCCGCGTCCCCATCGGGTCACTGGCTCGGACAGACTCGAGCCTCGAGCTGCCCGCGACGGCTCGGACGTTCAGCGCGTCCTGACGTTCGTCGACAGGATGCGGCCATCGCCGAACCGGTTCGGTGACTCGTAGCTCCCCGCCGCGGTCTGCGAGTCGACTCCCACTTCGCGCGCATCGGTGGGCTGGCCCGGGAGCAGCCCGGGCGACGGGACCGCGGACACGACCTTGCCGTCGACCGACAGGTCCAGGGAGGCCCTGGTCAGTCGGCCGCGCAGCTGGTGCACCCCGCGAATCGGGCCCGGAGCGCGGACCGTCTGCACGACGCCGTCGCGGCGGACCTCGAAGACCGGCGTGCCCCGGTCGACGTGCAGGCTGAAGCCGTGCACCCGTCCACCCTGGGCGATCACCACGCCCTGCGTGCCGGCCCCGATCTCGACCTCGGCGCGCACGATGATCTCGACGCCGTCGATCCGGAGGGACGGGTCCGCGGGCGCGTCCGGCAGCGGGAACGGGTCCGCGCCGACGCGCTTCGCCCAGGCCTCCCACTCGCGCACCAACTCCTCGACGAGCCCCGGTCGTTCGGCGGCCAGGTCTTGCTGCTCGGCGCGGTCGTTCTCCAGGTCGTAGAGCTCCCAAGCGGGCTCCTTCGGCATGCGCTTGCCCCAGACGATCTTCCAGCGGCCGCGGCGCAGCCCGCGAGCCAGCTGGTGTTCGTAGGCGATCGAACGCTCGGCCGTCGGCTCGCCGCGCATCGCGGGCAGGAGCGAGATCCCCGAGAGGGGCTTGGTCGCGGTGCCCCGGAGCGCGCTCGGGTACGCGACGCCCGCGGCCTCGAGGACGGTCGGCGCGACGTCCATGATGTGGGCGGGCGTCGTCACGAAGTCCGACCGCGCGGCCAGGCCCGCGGGCCAGCGCGCGAGCAGAGGACTGCTGATGCCTCCCTCGTGCGCGAAGTGCTTGTAGAGGTTCAGCGGGGTGTTGCCGAGCATCGCCCAGCCGGAGCCGTAGCTCTGGTGGGTGCCGTCCTGGCCGATGCGCTCGAGCTCCTCGCCCTCGTGCAGCGTCGTCAAACCCCGACGCGACGGCCCGTCGAAGCCGAACGGGCCCCACTCGTAGCAGGCGCCGTTGTCGGACAGGAACAGCACGAGCGTGTTGTCGAGTTCGCCGCTGTCCCGGAGGTCGTCGAGGATCAGCCCAACGCCCCGGTCGACGTGCTCGACCATGGCCGCGAACGTCGCCATCCGCCGCGCAAGATCCTCGCGACGCGCCGGCTCGAGGTCCGCCCACGCGGGGTTGGGCACGCCCGGATGTCCGTTGGCGATGTCCTCGCGATCGACGGGCACCATGCTCCGCGGCGGCAGGGGGAGGGTCGGATCGATCAGCCCGAGCTCCTTCATCCGCGCGAGGCGCTCGGCTCTGAGCTCGTCCCAACCGCGGCGGTAGGTGTCGAGGTGCCGTTCGATCGACTCCTTCGGCGCCTGGATCGGGAAGTGCGGCGACGAGTGCGCGAGGTAGAGGAACCAGGGCCGATCCTGCCCGCGCGCCTGCCGCAGGAACTCCCGCGCGTACGCGGTGAACTGGTCGGTCACGTAGAAGCCCTCGCCCGCCGGGATCTCCTCCGTACGCCCCTCGGGGAGCCGCACGTAGTGGCTCGGATCCCACTGGTTCTCCGAGTGGGCGAGGAAGTTCCGGTAGCCGTAGTAGTTCTGGAAGCCACGGTCGATCGGCCCCGGCACGCCGAGGTGCCACTTGCCGACCATCCATGTCGAGTAGCCCGCGCTCCCGAGGGCCTCGGCCAAGGTCACGCAGTCCGACGACAGGTGGCCGGTGTAGGCCGGGCCGCCGCCTTCGCGCGGCCGCGCGGTCGCGAACGAGCCGACGCCGGTCTCGTGGGGATGGAGCCCGGTCAGCAGCGAAGCGCGCGACGGGCAGCAGCGCGCGGAGTTCGTGAACTGCGAGAACCGCACTCCCTCCGCCGCGATCCGATCCAGATTCGGGGTCGGGATCTCGCCGCCGTAGGCGCCCAGGTCCGAGAACCCGAGGTCATCCGCGAGGATCACCAGCACGTTGGGCGCGTCCTTCTTGGGCTTCCGCTTCGGGAACACGCCGACGTCGTGCGCCCAACGCTCGTAGCGCCTGGACATGTCCTCGACCCGCTCCGGCATCTCGGCCGCGAGGTTCCGCTGCTCGGTCCGGTCCGCTTCGAGGTCGTAGAGCTCCCAGTTCTCGGGGTGGTAGCCGTCCTGCTGGGCGACGCGCCGACCGACGAGCTTGTACCGGCCCTCCTGCATCGAGCCGTTGCTCTCGTGCTCGTTGAACATCGGACGCGTCCGCTGGATCTCCCGACCCGCGAGCGCCGGCGTCAGCGACACGCCGACGAGCGGGTGGATCGGCTGACCCTCGAACTCCGTCGGATACTCGGCGCCCGAGAGCTCCACCAGGGTCGGCATCACGTCGAGCAGCTGGCCCGGCTCGTCGCACCAGGCGCCGCGCGCCTCGATGCCCTTCGGCCAGTGGGCGAAGAAGGGCGTTGCGACGCCCCCCTCGTGGGACCAGTGCTTGTAGAGCGAGAACGGCGTGTTCGACGCGTTCGCCCACGCGAGGCCGTACGCGATGTCGTAGGCGGCGTTGCGGGCCTCGACGTCGTAGATGTCCTGGTTGCCGAGGACACCGCCCTCGGCGCAGCCGCCGTTGTCCGAGAGGAACAGGATCAGCGTGTCCTCGAAGACCCCACGCTCCTTCAGGAAGGCGACGAGTCGCCCCATGTTCTGGTCGATGCGATCGACCATCGCCGCGTAGATCGCCATCCGCAGGTCCATCTCGTCCTGCTTCTGCTCATCCAGCGTGTCCCAGGCGGGCGCCGACGGGTCGCGCGGCGACAGCGGCCAGTCCGGGTCGATCAGCCCGAGTTCGACCTGCTTCTGGTGCCGACGCTTCCGCCGCTCGTCCCAGCCGATCTTGTAGCGCCCGCGGTACTTCGCGATGTCCTCGTCGTGCGCCTGCATCGGCCAGTGCGGCGCGTTGTAGGCGAGGTAGAGGAAGAAGGGGTCCGCCTGGGCTGCGCCGTCGAGGTGATCCCCGACGAAGCGCATCGCATGGTCGGTGAACGCGTCGGTCGTGTAGAAGCGGCGATCGGTCGTCGATTCCGGCCGTTCGATCGGCGTGTTGTCGGCGTGGATGCCGCGCGGGTGCTTCGGCAGGAAGTAGTTGAACGCTCCCGAGATCGACCCCCAGAACCGGTCGAAGCCCTGCTGCAGCGGCCAGAGGCTCTCGTCGTGGCGACCGAGGTGCCACTTGCCGGTCATGAACGTCGCGTATCCCGCCGACCCGAGGACGTCCGCGATCGTCACGCAGTGCTCGTTGAGGTAGCCCTGGTAGGCGGGCGGGCGCTTCGGGTCCGGCTGTTGGTTCGGCCCGAGCGTCATGTGCCCGATGCCCGCCTGGTGGGGGTGCAGCCCCGTCATCAGCATCGCCCGCGTCGGACAGCAGCGGGACGTGTTGCGGAACTGAGAGAACCGCACGCCGCCCGCCGCGAGCGCATCGAGGTTCGGCGTCTCGATCTCGCTGCCGTAGCAACCGATGTCCGAGAACCCCATGTCGTCGACGAGCACCAACACGACGTTCGGGCGGGGAGCCGCGTTCGACTCGCGCTGCCCGGGAGCCGACTGGATCGAGAGCAGGGTCGCGACGAGAGCAGGGAGGATCGCGCGCATGGCGGGATCATCGCACGCACGGCGCGCACCCGCTTCACCCGCCTCCCGGTGCGGCTAACCTCGGGCCGTGCCGACGAAGCCGACCGTCCACCGCATGCTGTGGTCCTGGAAGCTCGCGTTCGTCCTGCTCCTCGCGGTCGCTGGGGGAACCGGAGCGGCGGCCATAGCCGAACTCAGCGGCCTCGTGGAACGAGGCGCCCTCCTCGACGATGCGAGCGACGTGGAGCGGTGGGTGGTCATGGCGGTCGCCCTCTTCGCGCTGCCGTTCGGAGGGACCTGCCTCCGCAACGCGTTCCTGACGATCGACGAGGACCGCATCTCGGCGCTCGGCTTCGGTCTCCTGGGCCGTCAGCGCAGACTCGCCTTCCGTGACATCCGGCGCTGGGGGCACGGAGTCGAACGGAACCGCGGCCGCCGACACAGCACAGCGCTCTTCGAGACGAAGGACGGGCGCAGTCGGTCGATCAAGCTCGAGATGTACGAGGGCCGCTCGGAGATCCTCCGCGCGCTGACCGAACGCCTCGGCGAGCCCGAGCCTGTGCAGGACGCGTTCACCGGGCTGCGCTTCGTCCGGTAGCCGCAGTCACTTCCGGCCGCGCAGCGACACGAGTTCGACCGTGTCGCCTTCGGCACGCTCGATGATCGGGTCGAGCCTGAGGTGGCCGATCACGCCCTCGTACAGCGGGTGCCGCGACAGGTCGATCTCGTAGACCCTCACACGACCGTCCGGCTTGATCCGGAAGGTCACGCGGCGCTCCTCGCCGAAGCCCCCGCCCGGCGGAGCGAAGAACAGCTCGCCCTCCCGACCCTTCGTGCGGTACGCCGCGCGCAGGTACAGCTTCGGCACCCGCTTGGCCTCGTAGTGCACAGGCGCCGTCACGATGTGCGGGTCGTCCTGGTCGAGCGTCAGTCGCCACGAACCGCGGTAGGGCGGCGCCTCGTCCGTCAACCGGAACGGCACGCAGTGCGCGCGGTCCTTCGTGAAGTCGAGGTCCGGGCGAGGGTCCACGCGGTTGGCCTTCGCGTAGGCGCGGATGTCCTTCTCCAGATCGCCGACGATCAGGATCGCCCGCGATTCGTAGACGATGTCGTGGTCGAGAACCTCGGTGTGGAGCGGGGCGATGTAGCCGGTCGACCCGTCGCGCGGCCCGCCGCGCCCCTTCGGCCCGTGGAACCCGCCCACGGTGAGCAGGGCACCCGGGTGGAAGACGCCGACCCCGAACCCCTCGTCGTCGACGAGCGCCGACCAACACTCGGTGCTGGTCCAGTACTCCCAGGGCGGACCCTGGTTGACGATCTCGGTCAGATCGTCGCCCTGGAACGGCCGATCGCCGCTGTAGGTGAAGAGCCGGTGCAGACGCCCGATCGTGTAGACCGCAGGCAGCTCCTGGTGCTGCCCCGGGTAGCGGGTCTCGTCGGCACGCGCGTTCTCGAGCCGGACCTCGAGGTGGACCCGGTTCGCGTCGAGCCGCACGCGGGTCTCGAACACACACTCACCCGGAACCCCGTCCAGCGCCCACTGCATCGGCACGCTCCGCACACGGATGCTGTCGCGGTCCCGCTCGACCTCGAAGAGCTCGGGTCGGTTCTCGTAGACGTCGCCCGCCTGGATCGGGTTCCAACCCCAGCCCGGCCAGCCCTCGTGCATCTTCGCGCCATCCGGCAGGAAGGGCTTCGGGCCCGAGTAGTACGACTGCTGCACGTAGCGACCAAGGTCGTGCACGTTGATCAGGTTGTCGTCCTCGCCCGACCGGCTCAGGTAGGCGAGGGCCCCGCCGTGGTCCTTCGAGAGCCCGACGCGGATCACGCCGTTGTCGAGGAACTCGATCCCGACAGCCTCCTCGCCCTGCGCGCGGGCGAGTCCGGCCGTGGAGAGGAGAAGACAGGCGAGCAGGCGGACGTTCACGGCATCACTCGGACCAGGACTCGTACCAGGTGCAGAACTGCTCGAACTGCGCCTTCGCGAACGCCCGCTGCGTCGGGCTCAGCGCGTCCGTCTCGTTGAAGTGCAGCTGGTAGCGCGCGTCGCCGAGCAGCTCGAGGAAGAACTTGTAGTAGAGGACCAGGTCCGGGCCCTCGTCGTAGGTCGACAGCACGGTCAGCGCCTCGCCGAGCTCGATCGCGCGCCGCCGCGCGGTCGGATCGCCGCCCTGCGCCGCCTGGCAGAGTTCCACCAGCTTCAGCACCGGGCCCGGCAGCGCGTTGCCGATGCCGGTGATCGCGCCGGTCGCGCCGCAGTTGAGGAAGCCGTGCACGACCTGCGTGTCGACGCCGACCATCAGCGTCAGCTCCGAGTCGCCGGCGGTGATGTGCTCAGCCGCGTAGCTCAGCGCAGGCCCGCCGCCGAACTCCTTGAAGCCGATCAGGTTCTTGTGCTCTGCGCGCAGCGCGTTGAACAGCGGCGCACGCGTCTCGAAGCCGTAGTACGGACTGTTGTAGATCACCGCCGGCAGCGCGGGGGCAGCGCCGAGGATCGCCTCGAAGTGCGCCTTCTGGGCGGCCGGCGAGGTGCCCCGCGACAGCACGCGCGGGATGACCATCAGGCCCGCTGCACCGACCTCGGCCGCATGCCGCGCGTGCGCGACCGCCGAGCGCGTGTTGACGGCACCCGTCCCGACGATGACGCGGAGGCCCGCCTTCACGAGCCGTGCGACGCCCTCCTGGCGCTGGCTGTCGTCGAGCAGCGGCCAGTCGCCCATCGACCCGCAGTAGACGACGCCGCTCATGCCGGCGGCGACGAGCTCGGTGCCCTTCTCGACGAGCGCGTCGAAGTCCGGGGCCCTGGAGCCACTGCGCTCCACGCACGGGGTCATCAGGGCAGGGATGCAGCCGGTGAACACGGAATCGCTCATGGACTTCGCTTTGTAAGCACGGCCCGAGGGCCAGGCCATCGGTTCGTCGGCAGGAATCAGGGCACTCGGTTCAACGACCGCGACGGGACCATCCATCGGGGAGCTGGATCTGCGCGTCCTCGTCGGACCACGCGATCGACGCGATCTTCCAACCCTCGGGCGTCCGCACCAGCTGGAACACGTTGACGCCGCGGAAGGTGGGCTCGACCGCCTCGCCCACGCGCGCCTCGTAGCTGCTGATCGCAACGGCCACGCCCTGGAACTGGAGGATGCGCGTGACGAGCGGGCTCTCGTGGAATGCACGCCGCTCGGAGGACTGGCGGGCGTTCGCGACGAAGTCCCCTGGCGTGAAGCTGCGAACCTCGTGGGTTCCAGCCGCGGTGGTCCGCGAGGCGGTCAGCTGCGCGCCGGCGATGAAGTGGCTCTCGAGCCTGTCCCAGGGCCGCGTCTCGCCCTTGTCCCCCGACACGATCGCGTAGACGTCGTCGACGACGGTACGGATCGAGGTGATCTCCGGTCCGCCTTCCATCCCTGGCGGGATCGACGGTGAGTTCGACGGAGACACGCACGCGGACAGCGCGAAGAGCAGGGCGAGGACGACGGAACGATGCATGATGGGTGATCGCATCCAATCGGGGACCCATGCGCCAGATCCTGACTCCTGCCCTCGCACTCGCCGCCAGTCTCACGACGCCCGCAGTCGCGCAGTCGGACAGCCCGACCGGGGTGCGTCCCAACGTGCTGATGATCGCCGTCGACGACCTCAACGACTGGGTCGGCGTGCTCGGCGGACACCCGCAGGCCAGGACGCCGAACATCGATCGCCTGGCCGCGCGCGGGGTGCTGTTCACCAACGCCCACTGCCAGGCCCCGGTCTGCGCGCCGTCGCGCGCCAGCCTTGCCACGGGACGCCTGCCGTCGACGACGGGGATGTACTTCCTGACGCCGGCGTTGGCCGCCGAGCCCTCGCTGCAGGAGACGACGACGCTCGTGCAGCGATTCGCGGCCGAGGGCTACCGGACGATGGGGGTCGGCAAGCTCCACCACGGCAACGAGAAGCCGTTCTTCCAGGACTACGGCGGGGGGATGGGCGGCTTCGGTCCCCTCCCCGAGGACAAGCTCGTCTACCCGCTCGAGCCGAGGCTCTGGGACTGGGGTCCGCACCCGGCGACCGACGCGGAGATGCCCGACACGCGCGTCGCGGACTGGGCGATCGAGCAGCTCGAGAAGGAGCACGACGAGCCCTTCTTCCTCGCGGTCGGCTTCTACCGACCCCACGTGCCGATGTACGCGCCGGCGCGCTGGTTCGATCTCCACCCCATCGACCGGGTCCAACTCCCGCCCGTCCTCGACGACGACCGGCTCGACCTTCCGGAGTACGCGAAGCGGCTGACGATCGGCCACCCGGCGCCGCGCCACGAGTGGTTCGTCGAGAACGACCAGTGGAACGCGGCCGTCCAGGCCTACCTCGCCACCTCCTCGTTCGTCGACGCGTGCGTCGGGCGGGTCCTGGACGCGCTGGACGAGAGCCCACACGCCGACGACACGATCGTCGTGCTGTTCTCCGACCACGGCTTCCACCTCGGCGAGAAGCAGCGCTGGGCCAAGCGCTCGCTGTGGGAGCGATCGACGCACGTGCCCCTGATCGTGTCCGCACCAGGGCTCGCGGCGGGCCGGTGCGCGCAGCCCGTCGGACTCGTCGACCTCTACCCGACGCTCGTCGGGCTGTGCGGCCTCGCGCCCGAACCCGACCTCGACGGGCACAGCCTCGTGCCCCTGCTCGACGACCCCGAGGACGCCAGCTGGCCCAACGCCGCGGTGACCACCTTCGGACCCGGCAACCACGCGGTGCGCACCGAACGCTGGCGCTACATCCGCTACGCGGACGGCAGCGAGGAGCTCTACGACCACGGAGCAGACAGACACGAGTGGCACAACCTGCTCGCAGGCAATGTCGATGGCGACTCCAGACCGCAGGCCATACGGGCGACCGTTGACGTGCTGCGGAGTTTCCTTCCGCGGCGAGATGCCGCAATCAGGGACGGGGCCGAGGCGAGCAGCGGTTACTGGGCGTTCGACGACGCCGAGAGCAACCGGCGACGTCGCTGAATCGTCAGGTCGAGGCACCGGACTTCGCTGCCGTGCCGGCCCCGTGTTCCTTTCGGCGGGCGGTTGGCCTTCGAGGCCCCCTTGCCAACGGCCATCGACAACATTAGCTGTCCGAACAAGCGTGCTTCTCCACCGAGGCCGCCCGGTCCTCCGCACCCACCCAACGGTGCTCTCCGCTCGTTCCTGTTGATAGAAAATGCAGCTCCCTCGCCTCCTTCCGCTCGTCTTGATTTCGGTCAGTGCCACCGCGCTGACCTGCCAGGCCCAGCACCGCGTCCTTCGCGTGCCTCGCCATTACCCGACGATCTCGGCCGCGATTTCCGCAGCGAGTGCCGGTGACACGGTGCGGGTCGATCGGGGGGTGTACAGGGAACAGGTCGTCGTCGACGTCCCGATCCGACTGGAGGGCGCCGGGCGGGGGCGCACCATCATCGACGGCGAGAACCGGACCGATCTCCCCAGCATCGGCCAAGTCCGGCTGGTCGCCGCTGGCGACATCGAATTCTCGGGTTTCAGCATCATCAACCCGGGTCAGCCAGGAACCCCGTCGAACAGCGCTGGCATCTACGCCGAATCTCCGACCGCAGACGTCACCTACTCGATCCACCACAATCAGGTAACGGGGACGAACGACCCGAGCCGCGACTACTTCAGCGGTAGCGCCGACTTCGGAATCCTGTCCTTGGGCGGGCGCGAGCATCTGATCCTGAGCCGCAATCAGGTCAGCGAGACCGGCTCCACCGGCATCAGCATCCAGAACCACACGGGCCCCACGACCATCGCGGAGAACTTCACGGCCGTGAGCGTCGGGGGCACCGATGACGCCATTTGGCTCAGCAGCGGCGACGGCGTTCATGTGAGCACACGCCAGCGAATCTACCGGAACGCCATCGATGCAGGCGGCGATGGAGCTCCACTGTTTGCTTCGGGCACAGCTGTCGTCGCGGGCTGGCCGAACGGCGTCGCAGGAGGTTTCAGCGACGTCCGGATCGAACGCAATCTGATCTTCGACGTGAAGCCCGGCCACCGTGGTATCAACATCGTCAACGGAGCCGAGGACGCGACCGCCGTTGAATTGGGCGTCCGAGTGGAAGACAACGTCCTCCTGGGGACCGGCGGATACATCGCCATCACGCTCTGGGGCTTCATGGACGGCGTCAGAGTGGAGAACAACTACATCAGCGGCTTCACAGGGGAAGGTATCCCCGCGCCTGCCGTGAGCGGAATTCGCCTCCGCGGCGGTCTCCATACCACGCCCAGCGGAACGTTTGAGTACAACGGACTCGGGCCGATCAACTCCTACATTGCTGACAACGTGATCGTCGACTCTCTCCGAGGGGTGAGCGTCGAAGGCGACGCGAGCAACAACCTCATCATCGGTAATCGCGTGGATTCGCTCGGCTTCCCTGCGGTCGAGCTGGGGGCGGACACGACCTCCAATGGTGTCTTCTTCAACTATCTGAGGACACCGCTGGAGCAGGGCGACGACGCCGTCTTGGACCTCGGGGTCGACAACGTCGTGCGCCGCAACCATGGGAGGTCCCGGCGGCGGCGCTGAGGCAACTCGTGCGCGCCCGGGCCGCAGCGCGGGCGCGGACTGGATGATCTGACCGCAGTGGCTAGGTTGGTCACTGCGATGACCATGGGCGCCAGCAAATCCGACTACTTCCACCGCCGTCTCGAGGCGGAGCCGGGGGAACCGAGATCGTCGGGCGTGGCATCGCGGTCCGACTCCGGGATTCGGGTGCGGTTCGCTGGCCTCTACGCGGAGCTGCGGGACATCGCAGAGCGTGTTCTCGGCCAGCAACAGGCGCAGGACGGAGATGCAGCGAGTGACCTTCTGCACGACGCCTTCGTCAAGCTGCGCCAGGAGCACGAGCGCCGCCAGGAGCAGGGCCTCTCCGCGATCGGGCACAAGCCCGAGGAAGTCTTCAAGGGCTGCGTCGGGGCCGCCTGCCGGGATGTGCTGATCGACCTGCTGCGCCGTGACGCCGCGCTGAAGCGGGGCGGCGACCAACAGCACGTCGAACTGCTGCCCGACATCGAAGTCCCGGGGACGGGCCCTCATCAGGTCCTCTTCGTCCACGAGGTCCTGGAACACCTCGAGAACCAGGACGAAGAGCTCGCGCAGCTCGTCGAAGCACGGGTGTTCGGCATGCTGTCGATCGAGGAGTGCGCGGCGCTCTTCGGGGTGTCGAGCCGCACGATCGCGCGGCGCTGGACCATCGCGGTCGCGTGGCTCCGTCAGCGGCTGCGCTGATCGGAACCGCCGCACGCAGCGCGGCCGCCGTCGCGCAGGCGCGGGGTCACCGTACGGGAACCTCGAGTCCGTCGAGCTGCGCACGCGCAGAGCGCACGAACTCGTCGTCTTCGGGGCGCTCCGTGACTCCGAGCCAGCTCTCGAGGAGCGATCGGGCATCGGCAGATCGCCCGGTCGCGGCGAGGTAGGCGGCGAACGACATCAGCGTCTTCACGGTGACCGGATGGTCCACGCCGAGCGCCTGGGACCGGCCCCGGTAGGCCTCATCGAAGAGTGCGTCCGCCTCGTCGTTCCGACCACCTCGCGCGAGCAGGCCGGCGAGACCATTCACGGAGGTCAGCGTCGACGGGTGGCCGGGTGCGAGCGTGCGCCGCTTGATGTCGAGCGAGGCGCGCATCAGCCCTTCGGCCTCTTCGGCGAGGTCGCGCGCCACCAGCAGGACCGCGAGGTTGTGCATCGCGGCCAGCGTCGAGCGGTGTTCCGAACCCAGTCGATTGCGGCTCGCTTCGGCGACCTCGCGATAGAGGAGTTCCGCTTCTTCGAGTTCCCCGCTCGCCTTGAGTGCCATCGCGAGGTTGTTGGAGGCAACCAGGACCGCAGGGTTCTGTTCGCCCCCGACGGTGAGGAATCCCCGACGCGCGTCACGAAGAAGCTCCACGGCCTCGGCCGGGCGCCCGAGCGAGACCAGGAGCAGGCCGAGGTTGCTCATCACGGAGATCGTCTGGGGATGGTCGTCCCCGAGCGCTCTGCGCATTCCGAGGAGCGCGTCCCGGTAGAGCCCTTCGGCGTCGTCGAGCCGGCCCTGCTGCTTGAGGATCGCGCCCAGGGTGTTCGCCGCCAGATAGGCGCGTTCGTGCTGGAGGCCGAACGTCTCCGAGTACGCGGCTCGGACCTCCTGGAGCAGGTCATGGGCCAGGTCGAAGCGCCCGGTGTCCAGGTATGCGGAACCGAGGTTCTGTGCGGTGGCCAACGTGTCCGGATGGCGATTGCCGAGTGCCCTGCGTCGGGACTCGAGCACGTCCTCGAAGAGCGGGATGGCCTCGCCGGTCCGCTTCGAGTCCACCAGGGTCGAAGCGAGGTTGTGCATCGCGGTGGCACGTTCACGGCCCTCGTCAGGGGTTCCCTCCACGACCTCGCGAGCGAACTCCTCGGCTTCCGGGAAGGACCCCGTTCGACGCAGCGCGATCGCGAGGTCGTTCGTGACCGCGAGCGTCGCCGCGTGGAAGGGCCCGTAGGCGTCCATCAGCCGGCCACGGAGCCCGCGAAGTGCAGGCAGCGCCTCGGAAACCCTCCCTTCGCCGATCTCGGCGAGTGCGGCGATCCTCTCGGCCGCGCGCGTCTGCTCCGTGTCCTCGCCGCCCGAGCCACGCCAGGAGTCGAGCACCTCGCGGGCGCGCTCGGCTGCCACCGCGTAGTCCCCGAGGTCGTAGTGGAAGCCCGCCAGCTTGACCCGGGATGCGAGGGTTCGCTGCGCGTCGACGTCCGGCGTGCGCTCCAGGATCTGCAGCACGCGGCTCTGGGTCTCCACGGCCATCTGGAGCAAGCCGACCCTGCTCATCGAATCGGCGACCGACTCCAGGAGCCGCGCCTGGATCAGCGGGGAGCCCTCCATCTGCGCGTCGATCGCTTCGACCGCGCCCGCGAAGAGCGCGTCGCCGATGACGTCGAGCGACAGACCCGTGAAGTCCAGACCACGGAGCTGGTCCGCGAGAGCCTCGGCGGGATCGACTCCACCCGGGCTCGGCCGGTCCGGCAGCTGCCGGTGCAGCTCGAGCTGGCGCTCCCGCAGGAACACGCCCATCGCCGCCGGGTCGATCGAACCGAGCTGCTCCTGCTGGAACCCGACGACCAGGGCCAGCTCCTCGGCGCGCTCCCGTTCGGCGGTGAGGGCGGCGTCGCGTTCCCCGAGAAGCTCCTCGGCGCGTGCCAGGGCAGCCTCTGCCCGGGTCGTCTGTGCGCGCGCATCCGCCGCGGCTTCGACGGCCTCCGCAGCCCTGGTGCGCGCGATGCCCTCCTGGCGCTCGGACTCCTCGAGCAGGCGCGCGTTGTCGAACGCGAACCACGCGGTGATCGAGAACGCGATCAGCCCCACGACGGTCGACAGACTCGCCGTTGGATGGCGCCGCACCCACTTGGTGGCCCGCCTGAGTCGTCCCGGCGCCTTCGCCTCGATCGGCTCGTGCGCGAGGAAACGACGCAGGTCGGCGGCGAAGGCCGCAGCCGACGGGTATCGATCCACGGCCTTCTTCTCGAGCGCCTTCTCGCAGATCAGCGCCAGGTCGACCGGGCACTGGGGCCGCACCGAACGGATCGCCTGCGGGTCCTCGTAGAGGATCTGCGACGCGATCTGCGCCGACGTGTCGCCGCGGAACGGCCGCTGCCTCGCGATCAGCTCGTAGAGCAGCGCACCCAGGCTGAAGATGTCCGTCCGGTGATCGACCTCGTCCCGGCGACCGCGGATCTGCTCGGGCGACATGTATGCCCAGGTCCCGGCGACCTCACCGCTCTGGGACAGCGCCGCCTCCTCCTCGATGCGCGCCAGGCCGAAGTCGGTGATCTTCGGGAAGTCGCCGCGGCAGATGAGGATGTTCGACGGCTTGAGGTCGCGGTGGACGATGCCGGCGGCATGCGTCGCTTCGAGACCGTCCGCGATCTTCGCGACGAGCTCGGCGACCGCACGGTCATGGCCAGAGGGCACGGTCGGCTGTGCTGCCGACGCCGACAGGAAGTCCCTCAGCGTGCACGCATCGGCCACGAACTCCTGTGCGATCCACGCGATCCCGCCGTCGACACCGTGGTCGTAGGTCGCGACGACGTGGGGATGCGCCAACCTCCCGCCGGCACGGGCCTCACGTTGGAACAGGTCCGCGCTGCGCGGTCCGACGCGCTCGGGCAGGACGAGTTTGAGCGCGACGCGTCGTCCGAGCCCGAGGTCCAGAGCCTTCCAGACCTCTCCCATGCCGCCACGCGCGACGCGCTCCTCGAGTTCGAAGCGCCCGAGCACCTCACCCGGCGAGACATCGCGCGGCAGGGCGACGGACGCTGGATCGGGGGCGCGCACAGTCGCTGCGTCGCCGATGCAAGGTGCCTCGGCGAGCACCGCGCGGACGGCCTCCTCGATGTCCGACGCGAAGTCAGGATCACTCGAGAGGTCCGGATCGGACTTCACCCAGGCGCTGATCTCGGCGATCCCGCCGTCCGGATGGGCGGCGAGAAAGCGATCGACGACCGCGCCGATCTCCGCTGGATCTCGCATTCGTGTCATGCGCGTCAGCCTCTTGGTGTCCCTGAGAGGGCGCCGGGGGCACGACCACCCTAGCGGATCACGGTCGCGGTGATGCCGTTGGTCAGCGCGAAGCCCAGGGGAGTCCCCGGCGCAGCCGTCACGGCCTGCGCGGTGAACGAGTAACCCAGGACCGCAGGGTGGATCGGCACGGTCATATTCAGGACGGCCCCCGTACCGACCCGGGGAGCGGTCAACGACTGGAACACGCCGTTGGTGTGGACCGAGCAGCCGCTGTTGCCGAGCGGGAACGCAGGGGTCACCGGCAGGTTGCCGAAGATGAACACGCCGACCGACGAGGTCGCGGGGACACCGTCCATGGTCAGCTCCCAGGTCCCACCCTGGTGTGCATAGGAGCTCGCGAGGCTGGCCCCGGCGCACCCCGTACCCAGGACCTCGACCGCGTCGCGCTGATTGCGAATGAAGCCGGGCTTGTCGCCACCAACGAATATGTCGCGGTCGCCGTCGCCGTCGTAGTCGACGGCGAGGATCTGTTGGAAGCCGTACGGGATCGTCGGAAACGCCAGCGGCAGCGGTGATATGGAACCTGCCGAGAGGCCGGAGCTGGGCGTGTGGAGACCCAGGCCCAGCTTGGTGCTGTCCCGATACGTGCAATCCGGCTGCCCGTCGTTGTCCAGGTCCGCGATCCCGATCCCGAAGCCGGAATCGGGTTCACCGGTCTGCCACACCACCGAGGTCGAGCTGAACCTGGAACCCGCAGGCTGGGTCGGGTCCGTCTCGTACAGATGCCACAACCGCCCGCTACCCATGACGAGGTCCCACTTCCCGTCGCCGTTCCAATCGTAGGGAACGAAGTCACGGGCATCGAACGCGACCTCACGGAACCAGGGCCCGTAATGCGACGAGGTGAAAGTCCCATAGGCCACCCACACGCTCTGCCCTTCCGAACAAATCGGGTCGGGAAGGCCGTCCTGGTTCCAATCGGTGTGGGGCCAGATCCGCTTCGGCAGCTCCTGCGGAGCCTGGATCGCGCCAGCCGAGGACCACTGTCCGGGCGCGCCTTCGACAAAGAGCTCCAGGGCGACCAATCCGGCGTAGTTGCCGTGCACGCGCAAGAGGTCGTCGATCTCCCCATCTCCGTCGAGGTCACCGATGTGGACCTCGTGGAGATCCCAGTCGGTCGCCGGGTTGGTCGACGCCGCGAGAACGTGCTGGGTCCCGAAGGTCCCGTCACCCTGGTTCTCCAGCCACAGGAGCCGATCGTCCCCAGCACTGGTGCGGGCCACGACCACGTCCATGTCACCGTCCGAGTCCATGTCCCACGTCTTGACCGAGGCACCGGCCTGGGAGCCCAGGACGTGCGCGAGGCTCAGCGAGAAGCCGCCGTTGCCGTCGTTGATCCCCTTCCAGATCGCGCTGAACACCGACCCCTGGAGCTTGCCGCTGAACACCACGTCCATCAGGCCGTCCCCGTCGAGGTCGGCCGGCGCGATGTCGATCCCGTCCGTGAAGTCCCGCGGACCGGCACTCGTGTAGCCGATCGTCTGCCAGGGCTCGAACTGGTCTTCGGTCTGGGCCTGGGCGGCTCCGACGAGGAGCGCGAGCGAGAGGGGGACGAGGTTGGGTTTCATCAGGAGTCCTCGAAGACCCGGGGGAGTGGGCCGCGCGCACAGCACGGCCGGGTCCCTCTGCTCCGCAGGACGCACTCGAGAACTGACAGGGCGGCCGGAGAAATCCGCCGCGCCCTGCTCCAGAGCCCCAGTTCGCAGGCGTCCAACCCACCCAAACCTCTGTCCGCCCAAGCCCTGCGCACACTTCGGACGCGACCCCAGAGCCCGGCCAACGCCGGCAGACGAGCACGTTCCGGTCGGCACGCACCGTTCGCCGAGCTCCCGGGGCTCCCATCCGGGCCTGGGTAATGCCTGCCCTGAGCGAACGCTCTCGAGTCCGTCGACACGCAAGTCCGCCATGTCCCGCGCGGCGGGGTGCTGGCACCGACTGATCTCGAAACGAGACGACCTCCCCGACTCTCTCCAGACCGGGTCCGCACCGCTCGAGCACGGCGCGCACGTGGGCCGCCCGAGAAGACTCGCACCAAGGACGATGCCATCCTTGGCCCCATGGCATGGACGGCTCGGTGCACCGCAGGACGAACCCGGTGGATGCACACGCCTCCACAGCATCGGGCACCGAACCCGCGCCCCGAGGGCTGCACGCTGACACGCAACGGCCCGCCGCCGCCGTGGGCCCGACGCCGGTCCCGCACCCCGGTTGTCCCCGTCAGCGTGCTGACTACCGTCGGACCACGGGACGAGTAGAGCCCGGCACCCCTAGAGTGAGTTCCGCCCGAGCCCAGGGATTCCATGCGGACTCGACGACTCGGGTGAAGCGCGACACGGATCGCACCGCGGGATCACCAGCACACCAGCCAACACATGCGCCCAGTATGCTTCGTACTGCCTGACGGGCACGGCCTCGGTGGAGTCACCGGCTGGTCGATCGACATGGCCCGGATGACCGCGGCGCGACAGCTCGAGCCCGTGCTGATCGAGCACGTCAACCCGGATGTGGCCTGGGATCAACATGTCGAGGGCTGCATCCGGCACATCCAATGCGATGGGCGACATCCGGGCTGGGCCGAGCCCCAGGACGTCGAGCACTACTTCCTGACCTATCAGCAGGCGTTGCCCGCCACTTTCGTCCCGAACTACACCGAAGGGACCTACGCGGCCTGCGCACGCGCCTCTCGGGAAGCCGCCGCAGACATGCGTGTGCTGGGTTTCGTCCACACCGATCAGCCTTACTACTACGACCTCGTCGAACACTACGACCCTCTGATCAGCCTGCTCGTCGCCGTGAGCGACGAGGTGGCCGCTTCACTCGCGGCGAGACTCCCGCACCGCGCGAAGGACATCCGTGTGAAGCCCTATGGAGTCGATGTCCCGGAAGCGCTCGCCAGGGCCTGGAGCGCCCCGGCTGATCCGCTGCATGTCGCGTTTGCGGGCAGACTCGTCCAGGAGCAGAAGAACATTGTCCGAATCGTGCCACTCGTCCGAGATCTGCTCGATCGATCCCTCGACTTCCGGCTGACGATTGCCGGGTCGGGGAGCGACGAAGCCGCCCTGCGGGAGGGGCTGGCCGAACTCGGCCCGGAAGCACTCGACAAGGTCGAATTCGTCGGCAGGATCGCGCAGGAGAAGATGTCGCAGTTCTGGCGAGAGGCTGACGTCTCGATCCTCGTCTCAGACTACGAAGGCACGTCCATCTCCATGCTCGAGGCCATGGCGAACGGGTGTGTCCCGATCGTCACCGACGTGAGCGGCACGCGCGCGACGATCGAGGATGGCCGGAACGGCTTCACCGTTCCTGTGGGCGACATGCGCTCCATGGCCGAGCGCATTGCGGAATTGGCGGCATCCCGGGATCGGCTGTCGGAGATGGGACTCAGGGCCCACAGCTTCGTCCTGCAACGCCACTCGATCCGGGACTACGTGGACTGGTTCGAGGGGCTGGTGCAGGAAGCGTGGCAACGGTCCCCTCGAACATGGCCGGACGACCGCCCGCTGATGCCGCCGAGGCGCTGTGGTGCTCCCCCCCCGACGCCGATCACTCTTTGGGGTCGTTGCATCCGCTTCTCGGGCAAGGTCCGCCGACGGCTCGGCCGAGCTGAGCGCAGCGCCTCCGAAGGCGAGTGACGCCGCGCGTCCGCGGACTGGCACCCACCGTCCCCCGAGGAGGCAGTCCGACGCGCCGCCGAATCCGGATGGACCGAGGTGATGCGATCACTACACTCGCCTGCGTCGCCCCAAGTCCGAACCGCTGACCCTCCCAGCGCGCTGCGACCAATGCCAACCCAAGAACCCTCCGTCGTCGTCGTCCGGTCGACTTCGATTCCCGTCGAGCAGACCGTGATCCACGCGTGGTATCGGCACAGCCCACCCCATCACCGGCTCGTCGACCTCGAACTGACCGACACGGACACCACTGAATCGCTGCTCCGCTTCCTGGTGCGCGAGGCGGCCAGGACCGTCATATTCCTCGGCAATACGATGCCGGAAGCGGTCGTGATGGCGCGATTGTCGGGAATGCGCGTGATCCTCGCCATCGACGATCAGGAGCAGGAGGCATGGCACTTGGGAGACTGGCGAGAGCCAGTCGTGGCAGCGCCGTTCTTCTCTCACCTCGTCGTATTGATCGGCGACGCGTGGCCGACCTACCACGATGGCGAAGATGGTCTGGGATGGGGCGCGCAATACGTCGTCCGAGACCTGGGCGATCTGGACCTGAGTCACGTCGTGCAGATGGCGGAGAGTCAGCGGGACGCTGCCCATGCACCGCCCGTGAAGGCCTCGATGTTCTGGCATGCGCAGGACGAGCTGGCGATCTGGAGGGCCTGCCGGGCGGACCGCCTCGACGAGGAATCGCAGCTGATCCGCGATCGATGCCTGCTGGATCTGAAGACCCGAGCGGGGGGGGCGATCTACAGCTCCACGAGACTCGCGCCGTCAGAGCGGGGCAGAGCCGTCCAGCGCGTCCTCTTCGTCTCGCACGAGCTTTCGAAGACGGGAGCGCCCACCGGCATGTTGTGGGCCATGAAGGGGCTCCTCGAACTCGAGGTCGACTTCGAGCTCTGGTGCATCGGCATTGGCGATGGGCCGATGGCGGACGACTTCCGCAGTCTGGTCGGGCCCGATCGCTTCCAGGTCGTCGAACATGACGAAGCGTGGCCGCACTACCGGACGTTCCTGGACGCCGTGGACCGGATCGATCCCGACATCCTGTTCCTCAACGCGTCACCCGTCTACGCACTTGCTCCGCTGATTCGCTGGAAGGGCATACCACTGGTCTGGTGGTTCCACGACGGCATCAACGTCGAGAAGCGAGACGGACATCTCTTCAGCATGAGGTCGCTCGAGGCCATGCACCGCTACGCCTTGGCGAGCGCGGACGTCGTGCTGACGGCTTCCCGCGACACTGCCGAGCAGCTCGAGACGTTCTGTCCGCCCATCTCCAAGCCGGTTGGAGTCGTCCCCTATGGCTTTGACGTCGATGCGCTCATCGCCGCGGGTCAAGACCTCGGGGACGTTCGGATCGAGATCAGGAACGAGCTTCGGGTACCCGACGATGGCACGCTCTTCGTCTGCGTCGGCAGCCTGGAGAGGCGCAAGAACCAGAAGCGACTCGTCAGCGCGTTCCAGTCGATGCTGGGCAAGATGCCGACCGACGAGGCGAAGAAGCACGCACTCGCCCTGGTCGGCCGACTCGACCCCGACAACGCCGGACCCGAGAGCTACTACCACGAGATCCTCGGCGCGTTGCAGGATGACTTCGCCGATCAGGTCCACATCGTCGGACCGCAGCCGAGTGGCGCCCCGTTCATGGCGGCGGCGGATTGTCATGTCCTGATCTCCACGAACGAGTGTTCGCCGCTGGTGAACATCGAGTCCATGCTGCTCGAGACGTCGGTCATCTCTTCGCGAGTGCACGGCATCCCCGAAGTCGTGCTCGAGGGCGTCAGAGGCCGGCTCGTCGAGCCCGAGGACGATGCGAACATCGAGGAGATGCTCACGTGGTTCGTTCGGACCCGCCGGGAATCGGCTCACGTCCTCGAGGAGATGCGTGGCGAGGCTCTGAGCTATGCACGCACCAACCATGACTACGTGCGCACCGGCTCGATGGTCCTGGAGACCCTCCAGTCCGTCATGCGATCCGAGTCGTTCGCCCGGACCCGGATCGTCGGCGAGGAAGCCAACAAGGCGCTGGAGCGGGAGTTGATGATCCGCTGGAGCTGGATGAAGCACGACGCACCGCACTCGAGCCTGCCCCTACGTGAACGGATGCACGGACCCAGAGAAGCGAACGCATCACTGCCCTGACGGCTTCCGGGTCCGAGCCCGCAGCCCTACTTCCAGGTCTCCGGCGACAGGCCCTGCGCGGCCTCGGACTCCACGTCGAGCTTCTTGTAGAGCAACTCGTGATAGATGCGCACGAAGTCGAGCGCCTCGTGTTCGATCGAGCGGAGGCGGCGGCGCGCGCCGCGAGGACGACCGGGCTCCCCATCATCTACCCGGCAGAAGACCTCGATCGCTTGCGTCAGGTCATCTGCTCCATCTGCGCGGAACGAGGCGCCGAATCCGAACTCGGTCGTGAAGTCGGGAGCGACCGCTCCGCGCGCCACGAGGACTGCCGTCCCGCGCTCGGCGGCATGGAGCAACGCAGCGCTCGGCGCATCGAAGGTCACCCGAGGCTCGACGACGAGGTCGAAGGCGCCCAGCGTCGTCTCCAGGTCGACGTCCGCGGGCTGCGCGCCCACGATCACGTTCGAGGGATGCCCGCACTGGTCGAACTGGGCGAGGATCCAGGCGACGGCGTCCTCACTCGTCACGCTCCCGATGAGGTGAAGCTCCAGCTGGATCCCGCGACCCAGGACCTCACAGCAGCTGGCGACGAGTGTCCGCAGACCGGGGTCATCATCGATCGTGCCCCACGAAGCGATCCGGGTCACCGGACCGCGCGAGGCGGGCGGCACGTCGGACGGACTCGTCGGTGACGGGAGAGGTCGCGTGACCACTCTTCTGGCATCCAGGCCGAAGTGCGCGATCCAGTCGTCCCTCATGAGACTCGAGGGAGCGGTGATCAGATCCATCGTCCGCAGCCGCTCGCCGATCCGCCGCTTCCTCCGCTCGACCGGATCCCATCGCAACTCGTCCGTCTGCTCCCGCCATCGACGCCGAACTTCCGCCGGCAGCTTCCGCAGGGCGAAGGCCTTCGCGCGCGGTCTCCGCGCGAACCATCCGCGAGTACTCTCGAACCTGTCGGCGTAGAGGCTCTGGTACGCCGATTCCCAGCTCCTCGCACCCCGTGCCGCAGCGCGCTCCTGCTCCTCCCCTTCCAACAGGTCGGACCAACGGGACCCGTAGACGCACTGACCGCACTTGGATGTGTCCACGCTGGAACAGATCAGACCGTCGGTACGACAACGGCGACTCTCGATCGGACAGGTCTCCCAGCTCGTGTGCGGCGTGAAGATGCTTCGGATGTCCTTGGAGTGGACGATGTCGACGAGCCCGACGCTCAGCCTCTCGAGCCCATGGATATGGACGACGTCGGACCGCATCTCATGTATGAACTGCCGGAACGCGGCCTCGATCTGTTCATTGATGTAGGAATCCTCGAGGCGCTCGAACGAGGTCTCGGGGACGTTGACCCAACAGATCGTGACACCCTCTCGCCGTTCGATGACGGGGCGGCCGGTGGGCGCCTCCGGGTCGACGCGCGTGGTGAAGATCGCGGCACTCTGGATCTCGGCGTGCTGCCGAGCGAGCCGCCAGACGTAGCGAGCACGATCCGAGGATTCGACCGGGGCCAGTCCTGGACACACATGCAGGATTCTCATGGTTCTGCAGCGATGGGTGGAGGGCGGCCGGCCAAAGCTACGCGGTCGGGAGGAAGAAGGTAGGCGAGTTCCAGATCGCGTCGACGGGACCGACCGTCACACCGACGTCGGTCCTCGTCCACAGCGTGACGGTGAAGAGGCCCTCCTCCAGGTCTGGCATCGCGAGATCCAGCGATTTGACCTCACCGCTCGTCAGCCGGTGGCTCGTCTCGGCCACGCACGAACCGAGGGAGTCTCGTACTTCCACGCCGAACCAGACGTCTTGCTTCACCGCGGAGATGAGCGACACCACGGCTCTGAACAATGCTCCGGCCCTCAGTTCGATCTGCGGGTAGGTCGCCTCGGCCCTCTCTCCGTCAGGAAGCGGCGCCAGCGCGAATTCGGCCTCGCTGAGAAACCGGTGTCTGTTGGGTTCGACGTTGATGGACGGCGTACCGGGGTTGGCCGATTTCGAGATATGGAAGAGACGAATGACCTTCTGGTCCTCGCTCTGTCCACTCCCAGCGAGGCGATATCCCGCGAGCTCCATGGCGTGGCCACAGGTCTGTATGAAGTTCGCCTGGTTGTCCTGACTCCAGCCCGTCTCGTCGAGTCCCAGTTGTCGGACCTCCTGGGCTGGTCGGGTCTGCTCGGGCCGACGGCCCGAGAGAGTCTCTTGGATGCCGGAGACCTGTGTCTCGCTCAGGGCGAGGAAGGTGCCGAGGTCATCGGCGACCCGCCCGGGCTCGAGCGCCATGTCCTCCTGCGTGACTTCCATCCATCGATCGCCGAGCACTTCCCTGACCTCGTGCCACGCCACGATCGTTCCTGCCCACGACTGGCAGTGATACCAGAACGGCACCTGCGGGAACTTGGCCAGGCGGGAGAGCACGTTCTCTATCCCACGACGCTTGCAGTAGATGAACCTGGCATTCGGGAACATGCTCAGGAGGGTCGGGGCCGACCGGATAGATGGGGCCCCTTCGAAGTCGTCGGGCGACTTGTCGGCCCACATACCCGCCGGGCATTGGCGCGCATAGAACGCGAGGAAGTAATCCGTGATGTGACTCCGGAGATCGTCGGCATCCAGCGAGTTGATCAGGTAATTCGACTCGGGGGGGAAGTTGCCGGTGACCCTGTCCAGGGTCTGGAACAGCGAGCCCATCAGGGTCGAACTGTGGCCCTCGAGCGCCCCTTCGATACCAGCTCCCTCGCGCAAGGCATTGCCCAGTGCGCTCGTTCCGGACCTGACGCTGCCTAGTATGAATATCGGTTGGGTCCGTTCTCGATATTCCTGGATGGAGAGCTCGGTATCGGATCGGGTATCTCTCTCATTGGAATCGGACATTCGAGCTCATCCTCCAGGAATCTTGCGCCCAGCTGCCGGGCTTCGTCGACGGGTCGGAAGAAAACAGGCGCAGCACCACCGCTGCGTCGGCTTCCCTCGGTTCGGGCGCCGCTGCGGTTCGAACCGGCAGTAGATGCGCCGAGCCACAGCGGAGAGGATTGGAACACGAATCTGCTCGGGAGGGAACGCCGGACGAGCGCGCTCGGCTCCCGGAGCTCTCGCCCGAGAGGGATCGTTGCGGTCGACCCGATTCGATTGCTGGCCGGTCGCGGCACACTGCTTGGCCGAGCGCAGTGGCACCGCGGGCTCCCGAACCGGTTGTTTCATACCCCCGTCGTCATTCGCACATCCTGCCAGTCTGCGGGCGGCTCGCGCGCCAGCCCTTGGGTCCCTGGCTTGCGACGCCCATCGGGCGACCAAGCATTGCAGCGGCAGCGGGCGTAGATCCGCGGCCTTCCCGTCAGTCCTCGGACGACCCCCAGGGCGGAACTCGCGGGGTCCCCGTCCGGGGCTCGGGCAGCGAGTCGGTCGCCCACCGCGCGGATGTGGTCCGCGGGCATCGGTCCGTGCATGCGTCCTCCCCGGCTGCTGAATGGCTCGGCCACGTGGTGACTGCGCCGCGTGGCGCGAGCGGAGTGGCGTCCACGTCATCGCTGCGCGATCCGGCTAGATCGTGTAGCGCACCCGTGTGTGGCGGTGGCCTCTTGCCGGTTGCCCCATCGACCGGGGAGGGAGATATCGTTCGCCAGGGCGTTCAAGGAGGCCCCTGGCTGCGGGAGCCGGGGTCGCGCCCTCGGTTTCCATCGCGCCCTGTCCACAAAACAAGTTCGTCACAAGCAATTGCTCAGAAGTGGCTTGCGCCCGCCGGGTGGAAAGTTCGCCGGACCGTACTCGCAACCTCCGGCGACCGGCCTAGGATGGCGCCTTCGATCCGGGGTCTCCGGCGCCGTGCGGCTCCGCCCCGGACTCGTTCTTCCCCGCCGAAGTGGCTGCCATGGTCCGAGACCGCGTTTCGCGTCGGGTCCGACGCCGCTGGCCGTTCTGCGGGGCGTGGGACATGACCGGGCTCTACCGGACGCTCCGCGCGAACATCCTCGACCTCGAGCGTGCGTTCGAGCGCGGAACCCTGGCGCGGCGGCTGGAGGATCCCGGTCTCTCGCGCGTGCTGGGGCCCGACCTGTTCGCCGTCTACGCGGACCTCGCCGGGGGCCGCCCTCCGCAGGACCCGGTCCGACGCCAGCAGGCGGTGCTGACCCTGCTGCGTCAGTTGTGCGACGAGGTCTTCAGCGTCGAGACCTGGGGCGAGGTCCGCGGCCCGCTGCGCGTCGGCGCCGACCCGATGGACACCGTGCTCGATCACGGCGATCCGATCCCACAGCGGCTCGACCAGGTCGCCGCCCGCCGGTTCTGGGGCCTCGGCTTCGTGCATGAGGCGGACGTCGACGCGACCGACTCCCTCGCCCGCCGTTCGGTGCGGCGCGGCGTGGTGCGCTTCGCGCGCGACCTGCGCGACGTCGGCCGGATCCTCCGCAACCCGCCGCAGGGCGTCGGCATCCGCATTCCCTCGCACGAGGACAGGCGTTTCGAGCAGCTGATGCTCGACATCCTGGTCGAGGACGAGCTCTGCGCCCATGCCGCCCGCCTGATCGAGGACTTCTGCCAGAAGACCGACCTGCGGATTCGCTACCCGGACCTCGATCGGGAGCGCGGGGCCCGCGTGCAGATCAAGTCGACCGCGAACCCAGCCATCCACGAGGAACGCCTCGCCGGCATCCGTCGCCGTGAGACCCTCGTCATCCTGACGCCGCTGACGCTCGCCCAGTTCGTCGACGAGCAGGTCCGCGCGGCACCGAGCGAGAGGGTCCTCCCGCCGACCGACCTCCGGGCGTTCTGGGACCAGCTCGGCGAAGAGCCGGTCGAGTTGGTCGAGCTGGCGTATGCGATCCGAGCCGTGCTGTTCCGGGCGATCCGCTCCGAGTTCGTCGACGCGCGCGGCCCGATGGCGGCCGTCCCGGCCGCGCTCCGCCACGTGATCCGGGTCTTCGTCCGGGAGAGGGCCTTCCAGAGCTCGAGCGCGCTCCGGATCTACGAGCGCTCGCGCGCCGAACGGCGCGGCACCTCGCCGGACGAAACCCGGCAGATCGGCTGACCCGGGCCGATCCTGGTCCGCGAACCTTGGCCGCAGCCCGCGGCCGGGCGAGAATGCGCGGTTCCCCCGAGGACGAGAACCGATGACCGCAGCCCACCCTGCAGCGACCGCCCCGATCGACCCGACCCTCGACCTGTTCGCCGAGATCGAGCGCCTCAAGCGGAAGCGGAAGGCAGTGATCCTGGCGCACTACTACCAGGATCCGGACATCCAGGACCTCGCCGACCACCTCGGGGACTCGCTGGACCTCGCGCGGAAGGCCCAGGCCGAGCGCGACGCCGAGGTGATCCTGTTCTGTGGCGTCCACTTCATGGCGGAGACCGCGAAGATCCTGAACCCGCAGAAGACGGTCCTCGTGCCGGACATGGACGCGGGCTGCTCGCTCGCCGAGGCGTGCCCCGCCGACCAGCTGCGAGCGTGGAAGGCGAAGCACCCCGACCACTTCGTCGTCACCTACATCAACTGCACGGCGGCGACCAAGGCCGAGTCCGACATCATCTGCACGTCGAGCAACGCGCGGAAGATCCTCGACGCGGTGCCGACCGACCGCCCGATCCTGTTCGCGCCCGACCAGAACCTCGGTCGCTGGCTGATCCGCGAGACCGGCCGCGAGATGGATCTGTGGCCCGGCTCGTGCATGGTCCACATCACGTTCAGCGAGCGGAAGATCATCGAGCTCAAGACGCGTCACCCCGACGCCGAGTTCATCGCCCACCCCGAGTGCGAGGACCACGTGCTGCGCCACGCGGACTTCATCGGCTCGACCAAGAGGCTGCTCGACCACGTCGCGACCAGCCCGAAGACGCGGTTCATCGTCGGCACCGAGTCGGGGATCCTGCACACGATGCAGAAGGCGGCTCCGGACAAGGAGCTGATCGAAGCACCGGTCGAGAGCCGCGGCGGCTGCACGGCCTGCAGCGAGTGCCCGCACATGAAGCTCAACACCGTCGAGAAGGTCTACCTCGCGCTGCGCGACATGCAGCCCGCGCTCGAGATGGACGAGGAGATGCGCAAGCGCGCCGAGCTCCCGCTCCTGCGGATGCTGGAGGTCTCGTGAGCCACCCGCTGTCCTCGGCGAGGACCGAGCGACCGGTCGTGGTGCGCGGCGCGATCCTGATGTTCGGGATCGTGATCATCAGCACGACGCTGCGCACGTGGGCCGCGGCACCCGAGGCCCCGGAGGGGTCCGTGAACCCCTGGCCACACGTGATCTCGCTGTTCCTCGCGGCGAGCATGGTGGTCCAGTTCTTCGCCAAGCAGCGAAGCTCGAAGTTCCTGTCCGCCTCGATCGCGCTGATCCTGATCTCGCTCGGTCTGCTTTGGATGTACAGCGCAGGCCACCTCGGCCCCCGGCCTGCATGAACCCCGAGGCCCGCATGACCCCCCCGACCCGAGCCAAGGTCTGGGCGCTCCGTGCCGCTGCTGCCGCCGCGGTCGGGTTCCTGGTGTGGACCTACGTCGACGCATCGAGTCGCGACACGTCGCCGAGGGGCCACCCCTGGCACGGGCTCGCGCTCGCGACGATGGCGGGCTTCTTCCTGGTCCAGATCGAACTGCACCGCAGCAGCCGCGCCGTCCGTGCGCTCGCGGTCGCCCTGCCGCTCTGCGCGATCGGCGCGATGGCCATGGCACTCTTCGTCACCAAGAACGGCACTCCAGGCACGTGACCGCCATCGAACCCATCCCGGGCAGTCGCCCCGCCGCACCGCTATCCTCCCAGCCGATGGCGAACCCCCTCGCGGACGAACTGACGTCGGCACGCCGGACGCGACCCTGCGTGCTGGTGATCTTCGGCGCGAGTGGCGACCTGACCCAGCGCAAGCTGGTGCCTTCGCTGATGGGCCTGGCACACGACGGCCTGCTCCCACCCGGGTTCTCGGTGATCGGCCTCGCGCGACGCGCGAAGTCCCACGACGAGTTCCGCCGCGAGCTCTCCGAGGGCGTCGAGCAGCACGGACGCGAAGGGGCTTCGCGGGCCTACTCGCTGCAGCAGGGGCACTTCGAGTACCTGCAGGGCTCGTTCGACGACCCGAACGCCTACGCCCGACTGGCCGCGCGCCTGCGCGAGCTGGACGAGCAGCGCGGCACCGCCGGCAACCGCGTCTTCTACCTGGCGACACCCCCGAGCGCCTACGCGACGATCCTCGACAACCTGAAGGCCGCCGGCCTGTCGAAGGAGAAGGACGACACGTTCTCGCGCGTCATCGTCGAGAAGCCGTTCGGCCGCGACCTCGAGACCGCGAGCGCGCTCAACGCCCAGGTCGCGCGGAGCTTCCGCGAACACCAGGTGTTCCGGATCGACCACTACCTCGGCAAGGAAACGGTCCAGAACATCGTCGCGCTGCGGTTCGCGAACTCGATCTTCGAGCCGCTGTGGAACGAGAAGTACATCGACCACGTCCAGATCACCGTCGCCGAGTCGATCGGCGTCGAGGGTCGAGGCGGCTACTTCGAAGAGGCCGGGATCATCCGCGACATGATCCAGAACCACCTGCTCCAGGTGATGACGCTCGTCGCGATGGAGCCGCCGGTCTCGAGCGACGCGAACGCCATCCGCGACGAGAAGGTCAAGGTCCTGCGCGCGATCCGCTCGATGACGCCGGCCCAGGTCCGCGAGCGGACTGTGCGTGGCCAGTACGGGCGCGGTTTCGTCCAGGGCCAGGAGCGCAACGCCTACCTCGACGAAGAGGACGTCGCCCCCGACTCGCGCACCGAGACGTACGCGGCGGTGAAGCTCTACGTCGACAGCTGGCGGTGGGCGGGCACGCCGTTCATCCTTCGCGCCGGCAAGCGCCTCGCGCGCCGCGTGACCGAGGTCGCGATCCACTTCCGTCGTCCGCCGCACCTCCTCTACGGCGGCCTGCACCGCAAGCACCTGCACGAGAACGTGCTGCTGCTCCGCATCCAGCCCGACGAGGGGGTCAGCCTCCGGTTCGGCGCCAAGGTCCCGGGCCCCGACTTCCTGGTCCGCGGCGTGCGGATGGACTTCAACTACGGCTCGACGTTCGCCAGCTCGACGGCGGACGCCTACGAGCGCCTGCTCCTCGACGCGATGCTCGGCGACTCGACGCTCTTCGCCCGCCGCGACGAGGTGGAGGAGGCGTGGCGCATCACCGACGCGATCGTCGCTGGCTGGCGCGAGCAGACCGATCCGCTGCCGTCCTACGAGTCTGGTACGTGGGGGCCCGAAGCCGCCGACGCGCTCCTCGGCGAGGGCCGCGTCTGGCGTCGGCCGTGAAGAACGACGGCCGCAGGCGCTGAAGCTTCAGCTCGCCGGGACGACGAGGACCGGCACCGGCGTGCTGCGCAGGACCTCCTCGGCCACGCTGCCGAGGACCAGACGCCTGAGACCCCGGCGCCCGTGGGTGGTCACGACGATCAGGTCCGCACCCTGCTCTTCCGTGTAGCGGCAGATCGCCTCGGCCGTGTCGTTGCCCGCGCAGGCGTCGAACGACACGCGGACGCCGGGGAAACGGTGTCTCAACTCGCGGAGATCGGCCCGCGCCTCGTCGATCTGCTCGGCGTCGGTCGGGAGGTCGACCGGGGACACGAAGGGGGTTCCGACCGGGTGCTTGTCGAGCGCCGGCACCACGTGCAGGACGGTCAGCCGCGCGGCGTTCCGGTCGACCAGCTCGCGCACCGCGCCGAACGCCGCCAGGGACTCCTCCGAGAAGTCCGTCGCGAGGACGATGTGCCCGAACGTCGGTTCCATGCGGACCCAACGCCCCGGCTCGAGGTGGGCTTGCACCGAATCCCGTGACCCGGGCCGATTGGTGCGGGGGTCCACCCCGGACCCCGCTATCTTTCGGCGTCCGTCCGCCATGCAAGAGATCGTCGAACGCGAGCACCCGATCGCCATCCAGGACCTGGAGCGCTGCGTGCGGCAGGCGTGGGAGGACGAGGACGTGGACGACGAGCGGCCACTGTACCGCGCGCTGACGATGAACCTCATCACCGTCGCCGCGGCGGACGACGAATCGCTGCTGCGCGCGACGTTCCACCGGGTGCTGCGCACGCATCCGTGCCTCGGGTTCCTCGTGCTGCTCGCCCCGCGAGAGGTGCCGTTCTCGGCGAGCTTCGCAACCCACGTCCGCAAGTCGCGCAAGTCGCGGACCGTGCTGCTCGAGCTGGTGACGCTGCTGACCTCCCAGGCCGACCAGCGCCGCGTGCCGAGCGTGATCCGTCCGCTGCTGCTCGACGATCTGCCGACCCAGCTGTTCTGGTGCGGCTCGGCCCCCCGTGACCTGGGAATGCTGCGCGCGCTCGGCGGACTGGCCGATCAGATCGTCTACGACTCAGCGCTGTTCCGCGATCCCGCGGGGGACACCCAGCGGATCGAAGCCCTCGGGCTCCCGACCATGGACCTGACTTCGCTCCGTGTCCGGCCGTGGCGCCGCGCGCTCGCCGAGGCGTTCGAACACGTCGAATGGCGGGACGGGATGGAAGTCCGGGCACGGATCCGTGACACCGCAGCCGCCGGCACCCGAGCTGCCTCCGTCCACCTCGCGAAGTGGCTCGAGACACGCCTCGGCGCGTCGGTCGAGATCGAGGGTGCCCCGCGCGGCAACGCACCCAGCTTCGAACCCTGCACGCTCGAGGTCACCTGCGGCGACGCCCACGTCCGCGTCGATCACCTGTGGCCGCAGTCCGACCTGAAGGTCTCGACGACGCTCCGCGACCGGTGCCTGATGCCGTTCTCGGCGGTGTCCCGCTGCGATGCGCGCGGCGACCTGCTCGCGTCGGCCGCAGCGGGCATGGAAGGCGCCCGCGCGGCACCCGGTCGGAACGATCTGCTCCGCCGCTGAACCGGAAGTCGCTGCCTGCAGTTCGCTCGAACCCTGGACCGAGCCCGGAGAATCCCATGCGAATCGCCCTGCTTTCCTCCGCACTCGCCTTCGCCGCGATCCACGCTCCAGCCCAGGAAACGAGGATCACGTCGAACGGCAAGTTCGTGTTCATCGTCCGCGGCGACGAGCTGCTCCAGTACAGCGCGAGCTCGCTCCAGCTCCTGAACCGCGTGCAGCTGCCAGCGCCACTCGGCGCGGACCGACCGGCAGCGGCTACCGTCGGCGCGACGGCGACCGCCACGGTCGAGATCCAGGACGCTGCGATCTCCCCGAAGGACGTCCAGGCCACCCTCGAGGCCGGGTTCCGATGGATCGCCGAGAACCAGTCCGAGGACGGCCGCTGGGATGCCGACTCGGCCGATGCGGGCGGCGCCGCCGTGCACGACGTAGGCGTGACCGGACTCGCACTCCTCGCACTCCTGGGTGAGGGCAACACGCCGAAAGCCGGGCCGCGCGCCGGGGCAGTCGAGAAGGGTTTGGCCTGGCTGATGGGCCAGCAGGATCCGAAGACCGGCCTCATCGGCACGACGTCGAGCCAGACGTTCATCTACGACCACGCGATCGCGACGCTGGCCCTCGTCGAGGCGTTCGGCCTGACCGAGGACGCGAAGCGGAAGCCCGCAGCCCAGGCGGCGATCAACTACCTCGAACGGCACCGCAACCCGTACCAGGTCTGGCGCTACCAGCCGCGGGACGGTGACAACGACACGTCCGTTACCGGCTGGTGTGTGATGTGCTACCGCTCGGGCCTCGACTTCGGTCTCGAGGTCAACGAGCAGGCGCTGAAGCTCGCAGGCGTCTGGCTCGACCAGATGACCGACCCCGAGACGGGCCGCACCGGCTACGCGCGCCGCGGCAGCATGAGCTCGCGGATCGCTGGCGACCACGCCCAGCGCTTCCCGCAGGACGCGAACGAGGCGATGACCGGCTCGGGGATGTTCGCGCGCTTCCTGCTCGGCCAGAAGCCCGACGAGCAGCCGATCCTGAAGACGCAGGCCGACCTGATCGTCGCCAAGCCGCCACGCTGGGAGGCGGGCAGCATCGACGA
>JAQCBR010000086.1 GCA_027621295.1 Planctomycetota bacterium | reverse complement strand
CGGCGGTCTCGCCCGCGCAGAGCACGTGTTCGGACGGCGCGCCGTCGATCGAAGTCCGCTGCAGTTCGTCGACGACCACGCGGTCGCCTTCGATGTCGCAGCCGAGGAGGGCTGCGACCTGGGACGAGGGGACGAGCCCGAACCCGCAGGCCAGGAGGTCGGTCTCGATGGTCTCCTGACGGTCGCCGACCCGGATCGTCACCGAGCGCACGCGATCCTCGCCGTGCGCCCGGACGACGAACGCGTCCTGCACGATGCGCGTGCGGGCGAGCCGCGCCGTGAGCCCGACCGCTTGGAGGGCCTTCGTCGGGTGGCGCCAGAGTCCCATGCCGAAGCGGAGGAGGGCAGCCCGCGGAGCCTGTTCGAACACGCCCAGCACGCGGGCGCCCCTCTTGCGGAGCGAGTCTGCCACCGCGAGCAGGAGCGGTCCGCTCCCGGCGATCACGACGCGTTCGCCGGCGATCGGGAGACCGCCCTTCACCAGAGCCTGCAGGCCGCCGACTCCGAACACGCCCGGCAGCGTCCAGCCAGGGAACGGCAGGAACCTCTCGGTCGCGCCGGTTGCGAGGATGCAGCGCTCGGCGGTCCAGGTCGACGCGGCTCCGTGTGCGTCGAGCGCGCGGACCACGACGCGCCCATCGGCGGCGAAGCCTGCATCGAAGACCGTGACGCCTGCGTGGAACCGCGCGCCGCCGCGCAGCGCACTGCGGACGAATCGGGGTGCGGGGAAGGGCGGCCCCTTGCTCCGTTCTGCGCGCCAGATCTGCCCGCCGGCCTGTTGGTTCTCGTCGAGGACGTGGATCTGCTGGCCGCCGAACGCCATCGCTGCCGAGGCCGCCGCCGCGAGTCCCGCCGGCCCTGCGCCGATGACCAGGATGTCGGTCTGGTGCTCAGCCATCGGTGCGGACCTCCATGCCGTCGCGGCACGGCACGAGGCAGGTGCGGACCAGGACGCGTCCGTCGACGCGGGCGCGGCACTCGAAGCAGGTCCCCATGCCGCAGAGCGGCCCGCGCGACATTCCGGTCACCGAGCTGCGGAACCCGGGCCCCAGCCCGCGCGCGGCGCGATGTTCGGCGATCGCCGCGGCCACGGTCGTCTCGAACGGCACGTGGCAGACCTCGCCGTCGATCGTCAGGCGGACCTCACCAGTTGGCGGTCGCAGGTCAGGAGCATCGGTCAATGGGTCGCTCCTCCCGCGAGGCGCGCGGTGTCGTAGGGCGTAGGGTCGATCGGCGGAGTCCGCCCGAGCAGTCGGTCCGCGAGAACGCGCGCGGAGCTCAGGGACGTGGTGATCCCGACGCCCTCGTGTCCGGACGCGATCCACAGCCCGGGGCTCCCCGGCACCGGCCCGACGACCGGGAGGTTGTCGGGCGTCGCGGGGCGGAACCCGGCCCAGGTCCGGACGATCGGCAGCTGCGCGAGTCCCGGCAGGAACTCGATCGCGCGCCGCAGCATCCGCGCGAGGATCTCGGGCTCGACGACGGGATCGTCGGTGTCGAGCTGGCGCGATGAGCCGATCAGGATCTGGCCGGTCGCGCGCGGCTGGACGTTGAAGGCCACCGAAGTCCGTTCGCCGCCGTGCGCGCTCTTCAGGTAGCCGAGTTCCACGAGCTGGTGGTGGATGAAGCCGGGGCATCGCGACGTGATCGCGAGGTGGCCCTTCTTCGGCTGGATGACGAGGCCCGGCAGCTCGACCAGGTGCGGCGTCGCGATGCCGGCGGCGACGACGACCACGTCGGCCTCGCGGCGGGTGCCGTCCGCCATGTGGACCACGCCGTCCGCGCAGCGGCTCACCGACGTCTGCTCCTCGACCGTCGCGCCGTGCGCCCGCGCCGTCGCCAGGAGATGGGCCGTCGCGGTCGGCGGGTAGACCACGCTGTCCTCGACGATCCGGAGACCGCCCGTGAGGCCGGGCCTCAGATGCGGTTCGTGGCGGTAGAGCGCGTCCGCGTCGAGGACCTCGCTCGGGATGCCGCGCTCGGCGTAGTAGGTGTGCCGCTGTCGCGCGGCCTCGAGCTCTTCCTCGTCGGCCGCGACCCACACCGTGCCGCACGGATCGCGTTCGACGGCGGTGGGGAAGACCTCGCGGAGTCCGTCCCAGAGGTCACGGCCGAGTCGGGTCAGCGCGAGCTGCGCGTCGGAGTCGTCGAGGACGAGGATGTGGCCCATCCCGGCGGCCGTCGCGCCCGACGCGAAGCGTCGCGCGTCGATCACCCGGACCTGGACGCCCGCCTCGGCGAGGCTAGCAGCGCAGGCTGCGCCGACGATGCCGGCGCCCACGACGATCGCCGTGCGCGGGGGATGTGTCGCGGCTCCGCTCACAGGCGGATGCCCTCGCGGAACGGGTCGTCGGCGCCGAGCAGCAGCGTGGACTCGGCGATGACGTGGGCGTGGCCCGCGACGATGGGCAGCACGCGCCCGTCGCCCAGGTCCTTCACATGGCCCGTGAACCGCGAGCCGATGATCGACTCCTGGCGCCACTCCGCGCTCTCGGCGAGCTTGCCGTCGGCGAACAGGCAGGCGAGCTTCGCGCTCGTTCCCGTTCCGCAGGGTGAGCGGTCGTATTCGAGGCCCGGGCAGAGCACGAAGTTGCGGCTGTCGGCGTCAGCGCGGCGGGGCGGGCCGAACAGCTCGATGTGGTCGATCTCCGCGCCGTCGGTGCCGGTGATGCCCTGGCGGACCAGCGCGCGGCGGACGTCGGCCGCGCAATCGGTCAGCGCGCGGAGCCGCCGGGCATCGAGGTCCTGGCCGTGGTCGTCGACGAGGAAGAACCAGTTGCCGCCCCAGGCCACGTCGCCGGTCATCCGCCCGTGGTGTTCGGTCTCGACCGTGACGCGGTGCGCGGTGCGGTACGAGGGCACGTTCTCCACCGCGATCGACCCGTCCTCTCGCGCTTCGATGCGGACGTTGCCGACCGGGGTCTCGATGGTGTGCTGCGTGCCGTCGGGCTGGATCTTCCCGAGATGGCGCAGCGTGACGCCGAGGCCGACCGTGCCGTGCACGCACATGCCGAGGTAGCCGACGTTGTTGAAGAAGATCACCTGCGCGAGCGCCGCCGGATCGGCGGGCGGGAGCAGGAGCGCGCCGACCATCGCGTCGAAGCCGCGCGGCTCGTTGCACACAGCCGACCGGAAGCCGTCGAAGCGTTCGCGGAACACGCGGAGCCGTTCGGCGGCCGTGCCCTCACCGAGGTCGGGTGCACCGTCGAGGACGACGCGGGTCGGCTCCCCCTCGGTGTGGGAGTCGAGGACTTGGACCTTCACGGTGGGGGTCGGCTGCATGGGTGGAGTGGGGAGGATGTCGGTCGGGTGCGAGGTGTCGCGTCAGCGGATCGGGAACGCCTGGGTCGAGTCGGACAGCAGCAGGAACGAGCAGGGGGTCCCTCCGTCGTTGCGGTACTCGACCGCGACCTGCGGGCCATAGGTGATGCCGTCGTCCGGGCCGAGCTCGAAGGTCTCGCCGCCGAGTCGGAGCGTCAGCGTTCCGGATTGCACGGTCACGTGTTCGACGATGCCCGCCCGGTTCGGATCCATCTCGCCGGTCGACTGGCCTGCGGGCAGCTCGTAGGCGACGAACTCGAGGCCGCGCCGCAGCAGGTCCGGAGACAGCGCGTGCCTCGCTATGCCGGTCTCGGGATCGACGAGCGAGCGCCTCTCGGCGGCGCGGACCACGCGCGGCGGGGGCGCGCCGTCATCCTCCAGCAGGTCGGTCAACGAGCAGCCGAGCGCGCGCGCGACCTGGTAGGCGAGCTTGACGGTCGGGTTCTTCACCGACCGCTCGACCTCCGACAGCATCGTCGGGCTGACTCCGCTCGCACAGGCCAGTTGGTCCAGCGTCAGGCCCCGCGCGAGGCGGCGGCGACGGACGTTGGAGCCGAGGTCTGCCGGGTCGGACATGGGCGTAGAACGCTACGCTATAGCGTGCACATCCGCAACCGGAGCAATTCAACGGGCTTCGCGGCGGTTCGGGCTGGGTCCCCCGACCCACGACCATGACCCGCCACGACCCGATCGCGGCCCTCGCTGCTGCACGCCACGAATTCGGCGAGCACGGGGGCGTCAACATGTCCATCGAGACGAGCTCCACCTTCACGGTGCTCGATCCACACACGATGCCCGACCTGTTCAGCGGGCGGCTCGGGCCGGACACCGACCGACAGGGGTGCTACCTGTACGGGCGGCACTTCAACCCGACGGTGTACGCGCTCGGCAGACAGCTGGCCGCGCTCGAAGGGACCGAGGCGGCCTACGGCGCGGCGAGCGGGATGGGGGCGATCGCATCGGTCCTGATGCAGGTCTGCCGTGCGGGGGACCACGTCGTCGCGAGCCGGACGATCTACGGCGGCACCTTCGCACTGCTCCACGACTTCCTGCCGGAGCGCGCCGGCGTGTCGACGACCTTCGTCGATGCGACGGATCTCGCTGCCGTCGAGGCGGCCGTCGAGCCGCGGACCCGGGTGCTCTTCGTCGAGACGCTCTCGAACCCGACCCTCGCGGTCGCCGACATCCCGCGCCTCGCTGCGATCGCGCACCGCCACGACGCGCTGCTCGTCGTCGACAACACGTTCGCGCCCGTCCTGGTCGCGCCCGCGCAGCTCGGCGCGGACGTCGTCGTCCACAGCATGACGAAGTTCTTGAGCGGCGCGTCGGACCTGATCGCGGGCGCCGTCTGCGGGACCGCGGACTTCGTCCGTTCGATGATGGACGTCCACACCGGGGCCCTGATGCTGCTCGGCCCGACGCTCGACCCGCGGATCGCGTTCGAGCTCAGCGTGAGGCTGCCGCACCTGGGCCTCAGGATGCGCGAGCACTCGCACCGTGCGATGACCTTCGCGGTCCGTCTCCGCGAGCTCGGCCTCGACGTCCGCTACCCCGGTCTCGAGAGCCATCCCCAGCACGCGTTGATGCAGCGCATGCTGACTGACGAGGAGTTCGGCTTCGGCGGCGTCCTCGGGCTGAACGTCCCGGATCCCGAGGTCGCGAACCGTCTCCTCGACGAGCTCCAGAACCGCGAGAAGTTCGGCTGGATCGCGGTCAGCCTGGGCTACTTCGACACGCTGATGTCCGTCTCGGCCGCGTCCACGTCGAGTGAGCTCGGCAGCGACGAGCTGAAGGCGGCGGGCATCAAGCCGGGCTACGTGCGGATCTCCGTGGGGTTCACCGGCACGCTCGAGCAGCGTTGGCTCCAGTTCGAGCACGCGCTGCGCCGCGTCGGGCTGATCGGTGCCTCGTCGGGGCCGCGCCTCGTCCGCTGAAGCGGGCGCGGCGGTCAGCCGTTCCTGGACGCGGCCAGGTGGAGCGCCGCGCTCGCGACGAGGCCTAGCCCTGCGTAGCGGTGCAGGTCGGCCATGCGCTCCATCCAGCTCGTGCCGAGGATCGGGAACGTGCAGACCAGCATGCTGGCCGCGGCCAGGAAGCCGGAGACGACGAGTGCCAGGAAGGTCACGCGGCACAGCGGCCGGGTCGGGGTCGTGCGCTGGAGGATCGCGCCCAGCACGCCGAACGCCGCGAGCACGCCGGTGAGCGCCCCGCCGACCGCGACGTGGATCAGGAGCGGCCATCCGTGCATCGCGCCGGATGTCCAGACCGAGCCGAGCGAGGTCGCGGCCGAGACCGCGAGGGTCGCGACGAGCGCGAGTCCGAGCAGGCGTTCGATCGGTCCGCGCGTGCGCGACGCCGCCGGCGCCGCGCGGGACACCGCGAGGCTGACCGTGCAGACCGCGGCGGTCGCGGCGACGACCGCGCCGGAGACGACCGGGTAGCTGGTGAGGAGTCCGTCCGGGCTCGTCACGCCGTGCCTCCGCCGCCGCGCCGCAGGCCACGGAGCAGCGTGTCCACGCCGACGGTCACCTGGAGGAGGATCACCAGCGCGAGGATCGCGAGCGCGGCCACGCCGATCACCTTGAACGCCGAGCGGCCGCCGAAGCTCTGCTCCCAGGTGCCGACCAGCGTCGGGTCGAGCCCCATCGAGGCGAGCATCGTCGTCGACTCGGGCGCCGCGTCCGGCATCGGGCCGCGCGCCGCGAACGTGCCGTGCACGAAGCTCGCGTCCGCGGCGTGGCACTCGGTGCAGCCGTTCGCGCCGATCGCCTGCCGGGCCGGGCGGACGTCGTGTCCGAGCGGCCACGAGTAGGCAGCGGCCGCCGGGTCGACCCGACTCTCGACGGTCGTGCCGTCGGCGGCGAGCGTGTGGGCGCGGCCGCCCGACAGGTAGACCGCGGTGGCTCCGTCCGGCGCGTCCTTCTGGAACGCCTGCAGCGCCTTGGCCATCCCTTCGCGGAACTCGGCCTCGACGCTCGCCAAGACCTCCGCGCGCACGGCCTCCCGCTCGGCGTCCGTCCACTCGGCTTCAGGGACCTCGCGGCGGTCGGCCGCGAGCGCGCGCTCCAGCTCATCCGGCTTCGGCGCGCGCCGCGACAGGTCGGGGCGCAGCTGGGTGCGGACGCGCATCGTCCGGCGCAGGGTCTTGAACGCGTCGTCGGTCGGGATCGGCGTGATCGCGTCGCCGCTGCGGTAGCCCCAGAACGCCGGCCAGACGCTGCGGATCGGCTCGATCACGCCGTCCGCGTTACGGCGGAGGGTCGGCTCGACGAGGTAGGGGAGGTCGTCCGCGCTACGGGTCTGGCTGGGAATGCCGAGGCCGTGGCTCATCGAGGTCTGCACCGCACGCGCCATCGCGTCGGGTGCGGTCCCGGCGTGGCACGCGGTGCACGACAGCTTGTCGAGGTGGATCGGCGGCAGTCCCTCGTGCTGGGGCTCGGGCGCACCGAGGCGACCGCCCCGCGCGGTGATTCCACCGTGTCCGTCGGTCTGGTCGAGGTGGCAGCCGCGGCACGACAGCGACGCCACGGCGTCGCCGGCCGGGTGCTGCTCACCCTCGTAGCCGCGGACCGTGTGGTGCTCGAGCCCGTTGCGGTGGCAGTCGACGCAGTCCATGCCGGCCCGGATGTGCACGTCCTGGTCGTGCAGCCAGCGCGGAGTCGAGCCCTCACCCACCTGCTGGCGCGTGTGGCAGGTCATGCACGACGCGTTCGTCGGTCGGCGGACGACGTCGAAGAACACCTTCCCGTCCGGGCCGATGCGGCTCCGGTCGTAGGTGACCTTCGGCAGCTTGCTGGCCGCGCCCTCGGCGTCCTTGTCGAAGTCGTCGGGGAGCCCGCGGACCGAGCCCTCGACCTTGGCGAGGCCCATCGCCGCGGCGGAGGCCCACGCGAAGTCCTGGGTCGCGGTGGTCTTCGCCCAGCGCTCGTGGCTCCACGACCGATCGGCCGAGTGGCAGATCATGCAGTCGATGTCCAGGTCGCCGGTGACCCGGAAGCGGCCCTCGCCCCGCGTGGCGCCGGTGTAGCTCGTCGAGCCGCCGGGGAGTTGGCGTCCGAACTCGGCGAGGAAGGCGACCGCGTCGAGACCGAATTCGCTCGGCTGGCGCGTGCCCGGCCAGCCGCGGTACGAGAGCGGGACCTGCGTGCCGGTCCGCTCGTCGGTCAGGATCCAAGGCTCGCCCGGGCGTCCCGCGTCCCCGCCCGCCGCCGCGTTGAAGTGCCAGCCGTGCTCGATCGCGCCGATGTCGTGGCACGTCTTGCAGGTCTGGTAGCTCGAGAACGGCGGCGCACCGTCAGCGGTCGGATCGAACTTCCGACCGGCGGCGTCGACCAGCTCCAGGTGGTGGGCGTGGGTCCGTCCGCTGTCGGTGCGCTTGTAGTTCTCCTGGCTCCGGACGCCGGGGGCGACGCAGGTCGCCGCGGCGAGCGCAGCGAGCAGGACGAGGCGGGCGTGACTCACTGGCCGTCCCCGACCTTGGCCCGGACCTCCTTGCCGCCCGCCCGGATGATCCCGAGCGTCGCCTCGTCGGTCGACTCCCAGTAGCGGAGCTGGTCCTCGGGCGACGGCGGGGTCGCAGGGCGCACGATGCGGAAGCCGACGTGGAAGCCGTCGGTGAACCACCAGATGCTCTTCGGGAACTGCGGGTCGCGGTCCTGCCACATCGCGTCGGACGCGAGGCGCGCGGCCGAGCGGCAGGCGTCCGGCTCCGAGTCCCAGCTGCCGCCGCGGGCGACGCAGGGGAAGACCTTGGTCGGCCACACGATCGCGTCGACGACCGTGCCCTTGCCGCCCTCGATCTTCGCGTAGGCGTCGGCCGCGTACTGGTCGATCACCCACTCCGCGACGTTGCCGTGCATGTCGAACAGGCCCCAAGGGTTGGCGGCCTTCGACCCGCTCTTGCGGTAGCCGGCGCCGAAGTCGGGGTGCCCCTTCGTCACGTCGTCGTAGAGGCTGTTCTCGAAGTAGACCGCGTGCTCGCCGAGCTGCTCGGGGTCGTCGCCGAACGAGAAGGGGGTCGTCGTGCCGGCGCGCGCCGCGTACTCCCACTCCGCCTCGGTCGGCAGCCGGTAGAACTGGCCGGTCTTCCGGCTCAGCCACTTGGTGAACTGGCGCGCCGCGAACTGCGACACGTTGGCGACCGGGAAGCCGCCCTTGGTGCCCATGCCCTTGAGGATCGGCGCGGCGTCCTGTTCGTAGAGCGGCGTCGGCAGGCTGACCGCGTCGGCCCAGACTTCGTCGGTGACGTCGACCGCGCGGAGCGCGCCTTCGACGTGGGCCGAGTAGGCGCGGCGGAACTCGTCGAACGCGTCCCAGCTGACTTCGAACTTGCCCATCCAGAACGGGGCCACTTCGACCTCGACCTGCGGCCCCTCATCGTCCTTGCGCCCCGCTTCGTCCGCGGGCGAGCCCATCAGGAACGTGCGCGGGTAGCCTTCCTTGCCGACCGGGATCGGCACCATCGGAATCTCGACCGTCGTGCCGTCGAGGGAGAGCGTGAACGGCTCCATCCCGGCGGGTTCCTGGGCCGCGAGGCCGACGGACAGGAGGAGGCTGGCGCAGGGCAGGGCGAGGCGGCGATCCGTCATGGGAGAGGGGTCTCGGGCGGGGCGGGCATCCGACGCAGGACGGCGACGGCAACTCCGCGGGCAGGTAGCTTCTGGCTGATGCGACCGGTCCGAGCGATTCCACCTGCACCCCGGTCGGGCGCGGTGGGTCTCGGTCCGCGGCGATCCTACCAGACGACCCGTTGGATGCTGCCCCTGCTCGGGGCGCTCGCCGCGGGCTGCCAAGGGGTCGGCAGCGGCCCGGAGGAGGTCCGTCGCGAGCGCACCGAGGTCCACATGGGCACGGCGTTCCGCATCGTCGCGTACGGCGGAGACGCAGCGCGGGTCGACGCGGCGATGCATGCCGCGTTCGCGCGCATCGCGGCTCTCGACGCGTCGATGACCGACTACGACCGGTCGAGCGAGCTGAGTCGCCTTTCCTCGACAGCCGTCGACGAGCCGGTGCAGGTGTCGCCGGACCTGTTCGCGGTGCTCGAGCTGGCGGCCCGCGTCTCGCAGGCTTCGGCGGGGGCCTTCGACGTGACGGTGGGGCCCGCGATGGCGCTCTGGCGACGGGCTCGCCGGCAGGGGGAGCTGCCGACACGGCAGCGCCTCGAAGCCGCGCGCGCGGCGATCGGCGCGCAGTGGGTCGAGCTCGACCCTGCCGCCGGGACCGTGCGGCTCGCGCGTCCGGGCATGCGGCTCGATCTGGGCGGGATCGCGAAGGGCTACGCCGCGCAGGCGGCGTTCGACGTCATGGAAGCGGCCGGCTTCCCGCGCGCGCTCGTCGACGCCGGTGGCGACGTGGTCTGCGGGGACCCTCTCTCCGGCGCTGACGGCTGGTCGATCGGACTCACGGCGCTCGACGGCCAGCCGGCCAAGTCGATCCGGGTCGAGCGCGCTGCGGTCGCGACCTCGGGAGACCTGTTCCGCTTCCTCGAGATCGACGGCGTGCGCTACTCCCACGTGCTCGATCCCAGGACTGGACTCGGCGTCCTCGGACGGCGGCAGGCGACGGTGGTCGCGCCGGACGGTGCGCTCGCCGACGCGCTGGCCTCGGTGGCCTGCGTGCTCGAGCCCCACGAGGTGCTCCCGGCCATCGCGCGCTGGCCGGGGGCTGAGGTCGAGGTCGTGTTCGAGGACGGTGCGGGAGTGGGGACGCTGCGCTCGGCCGGATTCCCGGAGCGCCGTTCCACGGGGCGTTGACCCGCTCGTCCCGGTGATGTGACGAGTGCCGGGCGGGTGGAAAGGTCACGGTCCCAGGTGCTACCGTGCCGGGCGGTCGGCACCCGCCGGCGATCCAGAACCCCCTGTTCCGATTTCGCGCATGACCCATCCCCGTGCCCGCGGCGTCTCTCGGCGTCAGTTCATCGCATCCTCCGGCGCTGCCGTCGCGTCCACGAGCCTCGCGCCGTCCCTCTCGGCAGGCGTCCACATCGGCGGCGACGAAGTCATCAAGGTCGGGCTGATCGGCTGCGGTGGCCGTGGCACGGGCGCCGCCCGCCAGGCGCTGAAGGCCGACGCCAGCGCGCGCCTCGTCGCGATGGGGGACGCGTTCATCGACCGCCTCGAGCCGAGCCTCAACAGCATCAAGAACTCGGACGTCGGCCCGCAGGTCGTCGTCGACGAAGAGCACAAGTTCACCGGCTTCGAGGCCTACAAGAGCGTGATCGACTCGGTCGACGTCGTGCTGCTCTGCGCGACGCCGCACTTCCGCCCGCGCCACCTGCGCGCGGCGATCGAGGCCGGCAAGCACGTGTTCTGCGAGAAGCCGGTCGCGGTCGATGCCCCGGGCGTCCGCCACGTGATGGAGACGTGCCGGATGGCGAAGGAGAAGAACCTGAACGTCGTGTCGGGTCTCTGCTACCGCTACCAGGACGCCAAGCGCGACGTGATCCAGAAGGTCCACGAAGGCGCGGTCGGCGACATCGTCTCGCTGCAGTGCACCTACAACACCGGCTTCCTCTGGCACCGCGGCCGGCAGCCGGAGTGGAGCGAGATGGAGTACCAGCTCCGCAACTGGCTCTACTGGACGTGGCTCAGCGGCGACCACATCGCCGAGCAGTCGATCCACAGCCTCGACAAGATCCTGTGGGCGATGAAGGACGTGCCTCCTGCCAAGGTCACCGCGAGCGGCGGCCGGATCGTTCGGACCGACCCGAAGTTCGGCAACATCTTCGACCACTTCAACACGGTGTTCGAGTGGGAGAGCGGTCCCAAGCTGTTCCACTCGTGCCGCCAGTGGGGAGGCGCAGACGCCGACGTTTCGGACTACGTGTTCGGCACCAAGGGCACGGCGGCGCTCCAGAGCCACTACGTCACCGGTGAGAACGAGTGGCGCTTCCGCGGTCGTCCGTCGGACATGTACCAGCAGGAGCACGACGAGTTCTTCGCTGCGATGCGCAACGGCACGCCGATCAACAACGGCGACTACATGTGCAAGAGCACGCTGATGGCGATCATGGGCCGCATGTCGGCCTACACCGGCAAGACGATCACTTGGGAGCAGGCGCTCAACAGCCAGCTCGACCTGACGCCGGCCGAGTACGCGTGGGGTGACATCGAGACGCGGCCGGTCGCCCAGCCGGGCGTCACGCCGTTCATCTGAGCGTCAGTTCGGACTGCGCGCTCGCAGGGCCTCGGCGACGAGCTCTGCGAGCAGCCGATAGCCCGCGTCGTTGCAGTGGCCGTCGGCGACGAAGAGCGCGCTCGGCGGCCTCTCGCCGAGCTCCTCCTCGAACCGCGCCACCGTCGACAGGAACGGCGCGCCGGTCGCTTCGGCGATCGCCTCGAACGCCTGGTCGGGGAACGACACGCGGTTCGGGTAGCCGACGAGCAGCGGCTCGGCGCCGGCTGCGCGGCAGCGCGCGATGACCTGGGCCAAGTGGTCGCGGTGCACTTCGAACGCGGCGAGCAGCTCCGGCCCGAACTCCAGCCACCTCGGCGTGACGAGCGCCGCCTGCCTGCCGCTGCTCTTGTGCAGCCAGATGCCGTCGGCCTGCTCCCAGCCGAGGCTCTCGGCGAACGCTGCGGACGCCGCGGCGTGTTCGGCGGGGCTCACGTCGAGCGCGCCGAGCACCTGCTGGAGCAGGGCCGGGCTGTCGAGCGGCGGAGCCGACCCGAGTTCGGCGGCGAACAGACTGTCGTCGCCGGTCCAGAGGAAGGCGAGCACCGCCGCCCGCAGCGCGAGCTCCGGGGCCGTCGCGCCGAGGTCGCGCGCCGCCGCGCGGAGCTTGGGGAGCAGCATCGGATCCGCCGACGCCGCCCCGCTCTCGACGGCCGCACGCGCGTCCTCCGCGTCGATCGAGGGCGGCAGCGCCGGCATCTCGCGCGCGCGATCCTCGGGCGGAAGACGCGGCGAGAGCGCGGGCGTCGTGGTCTCGCCCGGCGCTTCGAACTTGCCCGAGAGCCAGCGCCACAGCCGCGCGGTGCGCCACTCGAGCCGGAAGCCCTCGTCGGCCGCTGCCTCGGCCTCGCCGAGGGCGAGCCGCTCCGGCTGGCGCCAGCGGTCGTTGAGCCCGACCAGGATCACGACGTGGCGCGGGGCGAACTCGCGGAGCTGCCCCTCGATCCGCTCGAGCACGCCGCGCGAGTCGCGGCCGGGATAGCCGCCGCGCACGACTTGGAACCGCTCGGGGTCCGCCTCGTCGAGGACATGCTGCAGCGCGGCTGGGTAGGACGTCGTGGCAGGGTCCGACGCGCCGAGCCCGTAGGTGAACGAATCGCCGACGCAGAGGACGACCTCTCGCCCGTCCTGAGCCGAGCCCCCAGCTCCTCCGCCGTGGTTCCACGCGACGACCAGCGCACCCAGCTGGAGCACGACCTCGAGCAGGACCAGCGTGATCAGGCCCAGCAGGGCCGCGTTGCGGAGAGTGCGGGCCACGCGCGTCGGGTCAGAGCAGCCTGTGCCAGATCGAAACGTCGAGGAACCGGCCGAACTTGAACCCCGCCTCCGGCAGGCAGCCGATGCGCTCGAAGCCGTAGCGACGGTGCAGCGCTTCGCTCGGTTCGTTGGGGCCCGACAGCGTCGCGACCAGCGCGTGCACGCCGGACGAGCGCGCGCGACGGATCAGGTCGTGGTAGAGCGCCGACCCGACGCCCTGCCGGCGGTGCGCCTCGTCGACGTAGACGCTGATCTCCTTCGTGTGCACGTAGCCGGGCCGCGACTTGTAGTTCGCGTAGTAGGCGAACCCGCGGATCGCCCCGCCTTCCTCCTCGACGACCAGCGGGTCGAGCGTTCCGAACGAACGGAACCACGTCTCCGCCTCGTCGGGCTGCATCGGCTCCAGATCGAGCGTCGCGGTCGAACGAAGGACGGCGTCTTGGTAGATCGCCTGCACGGCAGGCAGGTCAGCGCGGGTCGCGATGCGTACGGGCACGGCGGGGAGCTTAGCGGCTCGGTCCGCGCAGACCACGCTGGCGGTTCCGCGCGCAGCGCCACGAAAGAGGTGCTGATCCCCGGGCTTGTCACGATGCCCCCGATGCGGCGGCAGAACATGCATCCCGGCGCCCGCGGGCTGACCGTGTCACAGCCGCCGACCGCTGCCATCCGCACCTTCCCTCTCCTACGCTTCGACGCCGTGAGCCGACGCCCGACTGCCCGCTCCTCCGCGAGTTCCCTCGACGCGATCTTCCGTCCGCGTGCGGTGGCCGTCATCGGCGCGAGCCGCAGGGTCGGCGCGATCGGGCGCCAGGTCGTCGCCAACATCCTCGAGTCGGGGTTCACGGGGCCGGTCTACCCGGTCAACGCACGCACCGACGTCGTGCTGTCGATGCCGACCTACCCTTCGGTGTCGAAGATCCGAGGTCCCGTCGACCTCGCGGTGCTCTGTGTGCCGGCCGCCGAGGTCGTCGCGGTCGCGAAGGAGTGCGGCAAGAAGGGCGTGAAGGGACTCGTCGTCATCACCGCCGGGTTCCGCGAGATCGGCGGCGAGGGCGTCACCCGCGAAGTAGAGCTGATGGAGGTCGCGCGCCGCTACGGCATGCGCGTGATCGGCCCGAACTGCATGGGCATCGTCAACACCGAGCCCGCGTGGTCGCTGGACGCGTCGTTCTCGGCGACGCGCTCACCGGTCGGAAGCGTCGCGATGGTCTCGCAGTCGGGCGCGCTCGGCGAGGCGATCCTGGCGGACGCCGCGGCCGCGGGCCTCGGCGTCGCGATGTTCGCGTCGGTCGGCAACCGCGCGGACGTGACCGCCGCGGACCTGATCGAGTACTGGGAGCACTGTGACGCCGTCCGGCTGATCCTGCTCTACGTCGAGAGCCTCGGCGATCCCGCCAAGTTCGTCGAGGTCGCGCGTCGGGTCAGTCGCAAGAAGCCGATCCTCGCGGTCAAGTCCGGGCGCAGTGCTGCGGGTGCGGCGGCGGCGGGTTCGCACACGGGCAGCGTCGCGGGCGCCGACGTGGCCGCCGACACGCTGTTCCAGCAGTGCGGCGTGCTCAGGCTCGAGTCGTTCCGCGACATGTTCGCGCTCGCCGCCTCGCTCCTGCACCAGCCGGTGCCGCGCGGCGACCGGATGGCCATCGTCACCAACGCCGGCGGTCCCGGCATCCTCGCGACCGACGCGCTCGACAGTCTGGGGCTGCGGATCACCGAGTTCGCCAAGAAGACGACGGCACAGCTGCGCCGCGCGCTGCCGCCCGAAGCCTCGGTCCACAATCCGGTCGACCTGATCGCGTCGGCCGACGCCGACCGCTACCGCCGGGCGCTGCGCGCAGTGGTCCGCGACCCGAACGTCGACGGTCTCGTCGTGCTGTTCGTGTCGCCGATCATGATCGACGCGGTCGCGGTCGCGGAGGCGATCGTCGAGGAGACGGTGCGCCAGCCGGAGGCCGATCGGAAGCCGGTGCTCGCGTGCCTGATGGGGCGTCAGCGCGGCCGCGAGGCGATCGAACTCCTGCGCGAGAACGGCATCCCGGTGTTCCGCTACCCGGAGGACGCGGCGCGCAACATGCAGATGCTGCTGCGCCGGCGGCAGATGCTGGACCGAGTCCCCGGCACGGCCCCTCGCTTCCGTGTCCGGCGCGCGACGGCGGCCAGGATCCTCGACGCCGCGGCAGCCGGCTGGCTCGGCAGCGAAGCCGCCGAGTCCGTGCTGCGCGCCTACGGCATCCCGTTCGCCAAGTCGCGGTTCGTCGCGAGCGCCGGGGACGCGGTGGCCGCCGCCCACGCGCTCGGCTACCCGGTCGTGCTCAAGGCCGACGCGAAAGGTCTCGTCCACAAGAGCGACCTCCGCGCGGTGCGCGTCGGGCTCGGCGACGGCGATGCGGTGTTCGACGCGGCGACCGATCTGCTGCGCCGGCTCGGCCGCCGGTTCCCCGGCCTGCGCCTACAGGTCCAGGCGCGCGCGCCGGGCCATCGCGAGGTCCTGCTCGGCGTGACGCGGGACGGGCGCTACGGCCCGCTGTTCGCGGCCGGTCTCGGCGGCGTGCGCGTCGAGGTCCTGCGCGACGTGGCGTTCCGGATCGCGCCGATGGACAGCGAGGACCCGCCCGAGATGTTCGCATCGCTCAAGGGTGCCGCGCTGCTGCGAGCGTTCCGCGGCGACCCGGCGGCCGACTTGCCGGTCGCCTGCGACGCGCTGCTCCGGCTCCAGCAGCTGGTCTTCGACTTTCCCCAGATCTTCGACGTCGAGATCAACCCGTTCATCCTCGGCGGCGGCGGCACGCCGAGCCTCGCGGTGGACGCGCGGATTCGCATCGGCTCGGACGAGGAAGGTGCGTGAGCGGTGCGCCGGAGGCTGCGGGCGCGCCCGAACCAGCGCCCACCCGCGGCTGGCGCGTCGCCCGCGCGGCGCTGTGGGTCTACGCGCCGCAGCTCCTGGCGCTCGCGCTGAGCCCGGTCACCGAGTGCTCCCACTGCGTCGCGACGTTCTGGACGATGTTCCTGGTGCTGCCCGGGTTCCTTCCGCTCTTGATGTTCCCGCTGCCCGCGCTGCTGCCCTGGGGTGTGGCGGTGGCGATGACGCTCGGCCTCATCTGGTGCCACGACGCGTTCCGGGATCGTTCGAAGGTCGCGCTCGTGGTCCGGCTCGTCCTCGCCGCGATGACGGCGCTGAACGCGATCGCGTTCGGCCACTTGATCCGGATGTAGCGCCGGACCTACCGGGGCACGGCCGCGACGACTCGCAGCGGTCCGCCGCTGCCGCCGCGGATCTTCATCGGCAGCGCGAAGATCACCGCACCGGTGGGCGGCAGCTGGTCGAGATGCGCGACGTTCTCGAGGGCCGGGATGTTGGCGGCGTAGAGCTCGCGGTGCGCGAAGAACATCCGTGACGGCCCGTGGTCGATGCTCGGCGTATCGATGCCGATCGCGTCGATGCCGCGCTCGACGAGCCACTTGGCGGCGCGCGGCGACAGCCCTGGGAAGTGCAGCTCTAGCGACGCCTCGTAGCCCCGCTCAGCCGTGCCGAGGTATCGCTCGGCGTCCGGCCAGTAGGCGCCGAAGCCGGTGTGCAGCAGCACGATAGAGCCCGCGTCGATCCGGCCGTGCGCGGCCTCGAACGCCTCGAGGTCCTCGACGCGGACCTGGTAGTCACGGTTCTCGGCGCAGGCCGCACGCACGTCGACGACGCAGGCTGGGCCGATCAGCTGCTCGACCGGGACCTCGTCGGTCGTGTGTGCGTCCTTCGCGAAGTGGACGGGCGCATCCAGGTGCGTTCCGCCGTGCTCCGACGTGCGGATCGTGTTCGACTCGTACCAGTAGCCGCCCTCCGCAGGGCCCTTCGCGTCGACGACGATCTCGAAGCCGGGCGCGGTCGGCCAGTAGACGGTGTCCTCACCGAACGCGTGCGTCAGGTCGACCCAGGTGACCGCGTCCTCGTCCCACAGAGCGCGGGGCCCGGGCGCCGAGCACGATGCGGCCAACAGCGCCAGGAGAGCCGGGAGGCAGCGCAGCGCGTCGATGTGCATGGCGGCGATCGGACGAGTCCTCTGGAGTCGCGTCAACGCCGGTGTTCGCAGCCCCGGGCACAGTTCCTTAGCATCCGGCGCCATGAGTGGCCCAGACAGCGTCGATGTCCGAGACCCCCGCATCGCCGAGGCGATCGACCGCTACTGGCGGTCCAACCTCCGCATCATGGCGGGCCTGCTCTTGGTCTGGGCCGCCGTCGGGCTCGGCTGCGGCATCCTGTTCGCCGACACGCTGAACGAGTTCCGGCTCGGCGGCTTCAAGCTGGGCTTCTGGTTCGCGCAGCAGGGCAGCGTGATCACGTTCGTCGTGCTCGTGCTCGCCTACGCGCTGCTGATGGCGCGGCTGGACCGGCGGCACCACGAGGAGCTCGAGCGCATCCGAACGTCCGAGGGCCAGGGAGGTGACGCGTGACGATCCAGGGCTGGACGTTCCTGTTCGTCGGGATCACCTTCTCCCTCTACCTCGGCATCGCGTGGATCTCGCGGGTCCGCGACACCAAGGGCTTCTACGTCGCCGGCCAGGGCGTGCCCGCGGCGGCCAACGGCATGGCGACGGCGGCCGACTGGATGAGCGCAGCGTCGTTCATCTCGATGGCCGGAATCGTGTCGTTCATGGGCTACGCGGGCGGCGTCTACCTGATGGGTTGGACCGGCGGCTACGTGCTGCTCGCCCTGCTGCTCGCGCCCTACCTCCGCAAGTTCGGCCACTTCACGGTGCCTGACTTCGTCGGGGATCGCTTCGAGTCCAAGGTCGCGCGCCTCGTCGCCGTCGTCTGCGCGCTGTTCGTCAGCTTTACCTACGTCGCCGGGCAGATGCGCGGCGTCGGGATCGTGTTCTCCCGCTTCCTCGAGGTCGACGTGAACGTCGGCGTCGTCATCGGGATGATCATCGTCTTCGTCTACGCGACGCTCGGCGGGATGAAGGGGATCACGTGGACGCAGGTCGCCCAGTACTGGGTGCTGATCACCGCGTTCCTGATCCCGGCGATCGCGATCAGCATCCGGCTGACCGGCAGCGCCATCCCGCAGATCGGCATGGGCAGCGAGCTGTCGGGCGAGGGCACGGCCCTCCTCGACAAGCTCGACCAGATCCACGCGGACCTGGGCTTCGCCGAGTACACGGCGACGTTCGGAGGGAGCTGGGACAAGGTCAACGTGTTCTGCACCGCGCTGGCCCTGATGGTCGGCACCGCGGGGCTGCCGCACGTGATCGTCCGCTTCTACACCGTGCGTTCGGTGGCCGCGGCGCGCTGGTCGGGCTTCTGGGCGATCCTGTTCATCGCGGCGCTCTACCTGACCGCGCCGGCGACGGCGGCGTTCGCGCGGTACTTCATGATCGAGAGCCTGAACGGCAAGACGGTCGAAGAGCTGCCCGCCTGGTACGACAACTGGTCGAAGACCGGTCTGATCGCATGGCTCGACGACGGGGACGGCGTCCTCGAGTACCGAGGCGGTGCGCAGGAGGAGGACAGCGAGCTGTTCCGCGCGGGGTCGCTGCCGACCGCCGAGTTCGGCGAGATCCGCGCCGCGCACCAGCTCTTCCTCGACTCGAAGGGCATGTCGGGCACCGACGGCCGCGCGACGCTGCGCGCGCAGGGCCTCGCCGGTCCGGACCGCGACATCATCGTGCTCGCGACTCCGGAGATGGCCGAGCTGTCCGCGTGGATCATCGCGCTGATGGCGGCTGGCGGTCTCGCCGCTGCGCTCTCCACCGCGTCAGGCCTCCTGCTCGTCATCTCTTCGAGCGTTGCCCACGACCTCTACTACCAGCTGATCAACCGCGAAGCGTCCGAGGCCCAGCGGCTCAAGGTCGGCCGCATCGTGATCGGCTTCGCGGTCGTCGTCGCCGGACTGTTCGGCATCTTCCCGCCGGGCTTCGTCAGCCAGGTCGTCGCGTTCGCGTTCGGCCTCGCCGCCTCCAGCTTCTTCCCGGTCCTCGTGCTCGGGATCTTCACCAAGCGGGTCGGAACCGTGCCCGCCGTCGCCGGCATGGTCGCGGGCGTCGGCTTCACCGCCTGGTACATCCTCGGCACCGTCTACTTCGGCATGGACCGCTGGTGCTTCGGCATCGGCCCCCAGGGCATCGGCACCGTCGGCATGCTCGTCAACTTCGCGGTGACGCTCGGCCTCACCCCGCTCTGCCGCCCGCCCAGCCAACAGGTCCAGGACATGGTCGAAGGCATCCGCGAGCCG